>NZ_SGPD01000041.1:0-245287 GCF_004208935.1 Pseudoalteromonas sp. CO109Y | reverse complement strand
AGTTAGTTGCCTAACTACGGATTGTGCATGATCATTCTGATCGGTCAACTGATCAACTTCTTAACTGATCAGCATTACGCTAAATAGCGCTCTTTTTAGATCCAAACTCAAAACTACTTTTTAGTAATTTGTACGTTACTTTCAAGGCCAATGCCGTTGTCGGTAATGTCTGTGGCAAAATAAACACCGACAGGTTGGTCGCGTAGCGAATCAAGCTCAGCCATTTCTTCATCACTTAATTGACCCGTTGATGCAATCGTATCAAGCAAAGGTAATAAGATTTTTTGTACGTCGAATGCCATGTTCACAAAGCCATTTTTAGTGACACTTTGCGACTCTAAAGTCTCGGCAATCTGCGCTGACTTATCACCCGTGAAAATCACAATATGATTTCCTTTAAGGGCCATTTTAATATCAAAGTTAAGTGGCACAGGCGATGGAATGTATTCATTGATCAGTACGGCATCACCATTGGCTGGTAGTTTTATGTTCGCAAGTGGCGGCACAAAACCTTGCGCAATTGAATACAAGCCATGGGCGTCGGTCGCAGATAGGGTAACGATGGCATCAAGTTTGTCTATTTGTGGGCCGTTGTAGTCATCAATGGTCAATGCAGCGTCTTGAACACTCACACTCATACCTTGCACGCCGTTTGCAAAACCCGACATCATAGCAAGGCCAGCGGTGCTTACTTCTTGCATTTCATTTTGTAGTGCGACAATTGGGCCACAGTTAAACTCAGCTGACTTAATTGCACCGGTTAGTGTGTTGGCAAGCGGCAGTACTTTTGCTACATCAATACCATAGGCAACACTCATCATTTGCCCGTCAAGCTCAGTGGTATGTTTTGGTACAAAACCACGCACGGCTTGTAGCGTATTAAGTAAGTCTTGATCTGTGCTTTGCAGTACTGCTTTTACGTCAAAATCAGCGTAGTCGGCGGTGATACGGGTTTTTGTTGTGCCTGATACTGTTGCAGGCCATTTAGCGGCAATAGCTGCAATATCATCTTGACACTCAGGTGTTGAAATCATTGCTAATGCATTTGATTGCTGGGCTTTATCAAGTAGCTCTTTGAGCATTTGGTGTAAGCGAGAGTCTTCTTTGCCTGTTACAGCATTGGCGATACGTTGATGATCAACAAAGCCAACCGAGTTGCCATCAAGTGAGAAAGTTTTAATAAGCTCAGGTAGTTTTTTAGTTTCAGCCAGTGATTGAGCCGGTTTTTCTACGCCAAGGGCAATACGTAAATCTTGATCATTAGAAAGCGCAGTGGTTAGCGTGATGGTAGCCCAATTGTTGTGAGTCGATGCAATTAGGTTGAAGTTATCTAAGCCTTCAAGCTCAATGGCAAAGCGTGTGTAGCTTACGCCTTCAAGGCTTTCTGTTGTATACGCAATACCTGCTTCATCAGCAGATTGCTTAATGCTATTGATAATGCTGCTTTGATCAGCGACCTGAAAACGTACAATCGGCATTAAACCTTGCGCATACATCATGCCTTTGTAGTCATCACCAAAGCCCCAAATCGATTTGAAGGCATCGTAAGAGCTCAGTGATTGTTGGTATTTTTCCATCAGTGATGCAAGGAATAGGGCATTCTTATCATCAACTGTTTTAAGCTCAGCAATGATGGGAGTTAAATCGCTCGTGCCTTTCATTGCATCTGGCATAAGCGCAAAGTATTTGCTGTACGGAAACGGTTTAAGTTGACCATAAAAAACCGCCGTGTCGGCAGGTACGTAGGCAAGCTCAGGTAAATCTACATCAACACTGGCTTTATTTTGTGAGTACAACAACGCACCTGCAACAATAGCAATTGCGCCCCCAGCAAGAAGCTTATTATTCATAGGATGAATTCCTTTTTCTTTAATTAGTTAAAAAACATACCATGAAATAGAAACAAATTACTAGCGGGCGAACGACTAAAACTGATAGCTCACGCTTATTTGCGGGCCGTGGGTAAATGTATCATAACTAAAGAAGTTTTTATTTCCGCGTTGGCCGGTTTGGTAATCTACATAGGTGGTTTTATAGCTCATACCCAGATCCCAATGCGGGTTTATTTGATACACCGCACCTAATTTAAAGCTGCCAGTCAATTTAGCATTTAAGTTAAAGCCACCGAGATCTCCAGCAGTTGTTAATTGCCAATGTTCGCTTAATTGTTTGTTAAAGTGAAAGCCAAAAATGAGATCAATCCAATCTTCATCTCTGTCGACCACGGACACTTGTGACATAAAGTTAGGATCAAGATCGAATTCGTAGGTGTTATCCCAACGACGAATACCCACATAGTTAACCCAATCGCCCATCGAAGGGCTAGAAAAACGGTAAGCAACACTTAATTCGAGCACCGCTTGACGCACCCGAGCACTGAGCACGCCAAGTTTTGGGGCGTTATGAGATTTACTTAAATCCATATAGCCCCAGTCAGCAATAAAACCCCAGTTTGATTGATGATATCCCTCAAGATGGAGCATAAATGCGCTGTCGAGGTTGTTTAAAATGGTATCAAAATCGACTTCAAGGGGAGCTTCTACGGTCCCGATTGCCGAGCTGCCATCAATCGCAGTGGCCATTAAATAAGGCTCTACAGAAAATTGCCATTGGTCGGCATAAACAGTTGGTGAGGCGAATACTAAACCGAAAGATAAAATCGTTAACATACGAGGTTGTTTTAAAGTGAGCATTATCAAATCCTTTTAAGTAAATCACAGTATTAATTATAGAAACGCTGCGCTTTTTTGCTTTGATTTGATGATGAAATATTTTCGTTTTGTTATTTAACTAGTAAACGGCTTAACATTGAAATGGCGAGATTAGCATTGCTTTAAAAGCGGGGGATCATGTGGTGTTCGATCCAAAAATGGAGGTGTTTAGGTATTTACTAATTGTCGATAAATGTAAAACTGAGCAATATCTAAAAAGCCCGGCATTAATTACTAATGCCGGGCTTTAAACTATACATAAACAAAGTTCTAGGCTAAATCGGCTGCGCTTGGTAAAGACGCAAATGCACCATAGCGGCTTACAGCAAAAGCGCCAGCTTTAGCTGCAAAAGCAATGGTTTGTTCGATATTAGCTGGGGTTTGGCAAAACGCTTTAAAGCTTTGTTTGTTTTCACAGTGCTGACCAATCTTTGATAGCATGCCGCCAATAAATGCATCGCCTGCGGCTGTGGTATCAACCACTTTTGTAGCTGGTGGGCTAACTTGACCTTTAAAGTCTGCGTGGTAAAAGCTGATTGCTTCGCCTCCATTGGTAACTAGCAAACAGGTTACACCGGCCTTTAAAATGGCATCAATAGTATGCTCAAGTGGCATTTCTTGATGGCTTTTTTGATTTAAAAACTCAAGCTCTTCAAATGAGAGTTTTACGATATCTGCCAGAGAAATAACATGCCACATTCTATCTAGAGTATGGCGCATACTTGGCCATAGGTTTTCGCGCAGATTCATATCGAAGCTACAAATTGCACCGGCTTTTTTCGCCTGAGTTAAACCATAAATAGTGGTTTGATAAATGTTGTGCTCAGTCAAACTGTTGCTGCATACATGCATGATGGCGTGATTTGCAAACATTGCATAGTCAAAATCGTCTACGCGATATAGTAAATCGGCGGCTGGTGGGCGATAAAAGCTAAACGAGCGTTCGCCACTGTCATCAAGAGATACAAACGCCAATGCTGTTTTAGCCGCATCGGTGAATGTACAGTACTGGGTGTTTACTGCATGCTGGTCAAGCTCTTGTTTAATAAAGTGACCGAACATATCATCGCCTAACATGCCGCAAAAGCTGGTGTTTAGGCCTAGTTTTGCTGCTGCAACAGCAACATTGGCAGGTGCGCCACCTGCGTATTTGGTAAATGACTCTAGTTGTTTACCATCTGATAAAAAGTCGATTAATGCTTCGCCAAAACACACTAAACTCATTA
Organism: Pseudoalteromonas sp. CO109Y; assembly: GCF_004208935.1. Lineage (NCBI taxonomy): Bacteria > Pseudomonadati > Pseudomonadota > Gammaproteobacteria > Alteromonadales > Pseudoalteromonadaceae > Pseudoalteromonas > Pseudoalteromonas sp. CO109Y. The sequence goes on along the minus strand of NZ_SGPD01000041.1, from coordinate 241,350 downwards.
TGCATTCCTCAAGGTTAAGGTTCTTAATACTTCGTAGCAGGCACCCATAGTATGGTAGTCGGTTTTGCCTGCTGGCGATTTTTCGTCACTGTATGGTTGGTTTTGTGCTGATAAAATGCGATACCACGCACCATATTGGTGATCTACCATATGTTGCCAACTGTATTGCCAAATTTTTTCGTACCATTGCCAATAGCTTTCGTCATGTGTGGCATCAGCGAGTAGGGCCGCTGCGGCTAATGATTCGGCTTGCACCCAAAAGTATTTATCGCTATCACAAATTTGTTTATCTGGTGCAAAGCCATAGAAAATGCCTCCATGTTGCTGATCCCACGCGATGCTTAGGGTTTCATCAAACAGGCTTTTAGCGCGCGTCACCAACCAAGGTTCATCAATATGGCGGTTTAAAATAAGTAACAGTTTTGCCCACTCAGTTTGATGACCTGGTTGAAATCCCCAAGGCCTAAATAAATGCTGCGGGTCATCTTTGTTGTAATCTAAATCGATTTGCCAATTTTTAGAGTAGTGCTCCCACACCAACTGCTGGCTGTGGGCTGCCAGTTTTACGGTAAAAGTTTCGGCAAGCTCTGTAGCGCGTTTTAAATAACGGGTCTCGTTAGTTGCTTCAAAACACATGAGTAAGGCTTCGCATAAATGCATATTCGCATTTTGACCGCGATAGTCATCTGCACAGCTAAAGTCGGTATTTTGCTCATCTAAATAGGCATTATGCTGTGGTTCAAAGTAGTGCTGTTCTAATAAATCCCATACCTGCGAAATGGTATTTTTGCAGTCGTTCACCCCAGCTTTTAAAGCAACCGCGTTTGCAAGCATTACAAAAGCGAGCCCGTAGCAATGGTTGGTGTCGTCTAACACGGTTACTTTACCGTTATCTTCTTGCTCAATAAGCCAAGCATAACCACCAGATGCTTGTTTATGCGCATGTTCAAGGTGAGCTAAACCATGTTTAGTGAGGCTTAAATATTCTGGGTCTTTAAACTCTATGTACGCCATTGCATAGTTAAAAACAAAGCGGGTGCTCGAGACTAAATGGCGAGTGTGTTTATCGTAAATCGCGCCATTATTTTTAAAGAACTGATAAAAGCCAGCTAAGCCATGGGCTGAATGATCAACACAATGGGGGTGATAAAAAGCAAGGGTATCTTGAATATGCTGCTTAAGAAAATCAGGGCTTTTAAAGTCAACTTTGGCCATGGGTTATTAATAAATCTGTGTACATCTTGCAACTATAGCAGGAAATAAAAAAATTGGAACGTTCCCAGTAAATCTTTGTGCTATTTTTACTTCAATGTGTAGAATCAAAGGTAACTTGTTAACGGAGTGAAAACCACGTGAGTGAAATAAATACAAACCAATCGTTTGTCGCCGATGGTTCGCAGCAAAATAAAAACTACCTGCTACCACTGACAGCAATGACAACCCTGTTCTTTTTATGGGGTTTCATTACAGTTTTAAATGACGTGTTGATCCCGCGCTTAAAAGGGGTATTCGATTTAACCTACACAGAGGCAATGCTGGTTCAGTTTTGTTTCTTTGGTGCTTATTTTATTGTATCGCTACCTGCGGGTATGTTGGTTAAAAAAATGGGCTATAAAAATGGCGTACTAACCGGCTTAGTCGTGGCATCAATTGGCTGTATGTTATTTTACCCAGCGGTTGTAGTACATGAGTACTGGTTATTCTTAGGTGCGTTATTTGTTCTAGCAGCAGGTATTACCGTATTACAGGTATCTGCTAACCCGTATGTTGTAGCGTTAGGCCCTGAAAAAACGGCGTCGTCACGTTTAAATTTAGCTCAAGCACTTAACTCACTAGGTACCACAGTTGGTCCATATGTGGGTGGTATTTTATTCTTTGGTACAGCAGGCACACTAGCTGCAAACGCAGCAACTGCAGAATCTGTAAAAGTGCCTTACCTTATGCTTGCAGCAGCACTACTGACCATTGCTGTGGTATTTGCTTTCTTTAAATTACCAGTGATTGCAGAGCATACAGAAGAGCAAGACTGTAAAGCGAAAGGCCACAGCCTTGCCGAAGCACCTCATTTAATGATGGGTGTTATAGGTATCTTCTGTTACGTAGGTGCAGAGGTTTCAATTGGTAGCTTCTTAGTAAACTACTTTGGTGAAGAACACATCGCTGGCCTTGAAGAGCATGCGGCTGCAAGCCTAATTGCTTATTACTGGGGTGGTGCAATGGTAGGTCGTTTCATTGGCTCTGCAGCACTACAAAAAATTGCGCCTTCAAAAGCGTTATTCTTTAATGCCATGATGGTTATTGTATTGCTGTTAGTGACTATATTCACTGAAGGTGATGTGGCGCTTTACTCAGTACTTGCAATTGGTTTATTCAACTCAATTATGTTCCCGACTATTTTCTCTGTTGCTATTGAAGGTTTAGGCTCACTAACCAGTAAAGGTTCGGGTTGGTTATGTTTAGCAATCGTTGGTGGTGCCTTAGTACCATTAGTACAAGGTGTAGTTGCTGATACAGTAAACATCCAACAAAGCTTCTTTGTACCAGTGATTTGTTATGCATTTATCGCTTGGTATGGCTTAAATGTTGTACGTTTAGCTGATAGCTGGAAAAAACGCATCGGCTAAAATTACTATCAATAAAAACCCCGCACTGAGTTGCGGGGTTTTTTTGTGCCATTTTTTTGCTATACCAAAAAAAACTAGATGACAAAATGATTTAATGAATACGTATTCAGGGACGGTTTAAGTAATAATTTATAGGAACGTTCCAAGTTGTTTTTTGCTGCTTTTTTATTAATACGACTTAAGAAGTGAAGTTGGCTGCCGTTAACAAAGTAATTGATTTTCAAAGAAAGCGTACTTTAATAAAAGGAACGTTTTTCTAGTTTTAGCTTAATTTTATAAGACAAAGAGCTTTAAATTTGTTAAATATAAAGAGGCTAACAACGAAAAAAATAACAAACAGGTTTGTCATGCAAAGCACTCTTAAATTTACCACCAAGGTAACTGTGGCTGCATCACTGGTTTTAGTGATAGTGCTCGGTTTATTCACCATTAATAACTTCATCTCTATGCGCAGCCAAACGCAGGAGCAGCTTTCGCTTGTTCTTCAAGAGATTTCTCAGTCAGTGTCGCAAAATATAGCTAACTGGTTAAATGCTAAATTAGCCATTGTTTCGTCAGTTGCTGATACCTATCAACTTGGTGATAGCAAAGAGCTTACACTTACTCAGCTGAACACTGCCGACAAAGCGGGGAGTTTTAAAAATACCTACATCGGTATCACCGACGGCACCTTTGTATTGAATGACCAATCTGTTGTCTTACCACCTGACTACGATGCAACAACACGTCCGTGGTACAAGCTTGTTGAAAACAAAACAAACACAGCCTTTACTGCCCCGTATATTGATGTAACCACCAATGAACTGACTATTTCGGCCGTAGCGCCAATGCAAGCTAACGGTGTGTTTAGCGGTGTTGCAGGTGCCGACATCGACATGAAAACCATCACTAAAATCGTCAACGAAATTGACTTTTTAGGGTTTGGTTATGGCTTTTTACTAGATAGTGAAGGGCGCATTTTAAGCCACCCAGAAACTAAATTTAACGACAAAAACATGAGTGACTTGTTCGGTAAAAGCTTGTCGTTACAATCTGAGTTTGTTGAAGTACAGGTAGGTGGCTTAGATAAATTAGTATCGTTTACCAAAATCAAAGGAATTCAAAACGTTGATTGGTATTTAGGTGTGGTGATCAACGAAGAAATTGCTTACTCATCAGTTGCCTCATTTAGAAATATGGCGGCTATTTACATGCTATTAGGTATAGTTGCGATTGTATTAATGATGCAGTTTTTACTTCGCTATTTAATGCGTCCAATGCAGCGCTTAAACGATGCAATTAAAGATATTGCAGAGGGTGAGGGGGATTTAACCCGCCGTCTTGAGGTTGAAAACAATGACGAGTTTGGCGAGCTAAGCCATTACTTTAATGCGTTCATCGAGAAAATTCATACATCAATTGAGCAAGTTAAAAATACCACCGTTGAGCTTGAGCGCTTAGTTGAGAGTTTAGTTAATCAAACTCAAGGCACGCTCGACATGTATGCTGACCAAACAAAACGTACTGATAACGTGGCAACGGCAATCAATGAACTGACATCGAGTGCGGTAGAAATCTCAAATAGTGCAAGTAATGCGTCAACATTAGCAACCAGTGCTAACAGCCAATCGTTACAAAGCCAATCAGCATTAGCTGACAACTTATCAGCTATTAATGCTTTATCTCGTAATATGGAGCAGGCGCAAAAAACCATAAACAGTTTAGATGCGCACACTGTAAGCATTGGCCAAGTACTTGAAGTGATCAAAGGTGTGAGTGAGCAAACTAACTTGCTAGCACTTAATGCAGCGATAGAGGCTGCACGTGCTGGTGAAGCGGGTCGTGGTTTTGCGGTTGTAGCCGACGAAGTACGCCAACTTGCGCACCGTACACAACAATCAACACAAGAAATCGAAGACACCATTTCTCAGTTACAACAAGGTTCTGCGTCTGCCGTTGAAGTTATGACGGCCAGTATCCGCGACAGTGAAAAGAGTGTTGAGCAAGCTCATGTAGCAGGCGATAAAATGGCTGAGGTAACCCGTGCCATTGAGTCAATTGATGAGGTGAACCACAGTGTTGCCAATGCCACGACTGAGCAAAACCAAGTGATTCAAAGCCTAGACAGTGATATACACTCAATTAGTGAGCTTTCAAATCAAGGTCAAAGCAATCTTAATAACACCTTGAATGAGTGCACTAAATTGAAAGCCCAGTTCTATGAGCTTGAGCAATTGGTACTTAAATTTAAAGTTTAGTTGTTAAGAGACTGCAATTTTGGATCAAAATTGGCTTAATGCCATTACTTTAAACAGTGTCGACACGGCGGATAAACAGCGTCGTGCCTTCACGTTATTTGCCATGGCTTTTTTTGCCATCGTATTAATCACTTCGTTAGTGTTATCTAACTATCAAATTTACGCCTTACCGCTCACTATTATGTTAGTGGTGAGCGATATAACTATTGTGCTGTGCATGCTCTATTACTTTCGCACTGGTGCTTTAGTCTCTGTAAGCTGCATTATTTTATCGATCATTTTGCTGCTCTGTGTAGCATTGGTATACACCGGCGGCAAAGAAAACACCGCTTTATATTGGCTTATGTTTTACCCTATTGTGGCTTATGTCACCTTAGGGTTAAAAGTGGGCAGTGTGTTGGTTGGGATTATGTATGCTAGTGCAGTTGCACTGCTGTTTAGCCCCAACTTCGGGCAAGCGCATTACGGGCAAGTTGAAACCTCACGCTTTTTAGCCTCTTTCTCTATGGTGATTTTGTTTTCTGGGATCAGTGAATACTTTAGGCAAAAAAGCCATCAAAAAATTGCTGACATTACTTTAATAGAAAAACGCGATGCATTAACAGACCCGCTAACAGGTCTTGCCAATCGTCGTTACATTTATGAGCATATTCAGCCGCGCCTTGAAGCTGAAGCGGCTAATTATTTACCTATGTCGGTATTATTAATTGATTTAGATAACTTTAAATCACTTAACGATACTTATGGTCATGACTTTGGCGATCAGGCATTAATAGCCTTTACCTCTATGCTGCACGATAAGTTACGTGGCACAGATATAAAAGCCCGTTATGGCGGCGAAGAGTTTATTATTTTGCTACCAAAAGCGGGGCTTAATATTGCCCATGCCGTGGCTGAAAAACTGCGTAGTTATGTCGCCGAGAAACAGATCCCTTATGATGTGGGGCAGTCTGTGACTATTACCTGTAGTATCGGTATTGCCAGCCTAGAACGTGGTAGCCAATTTAGTAAAGCGATTAAACAAGCTGACGACAACCTCTATAAAGCCAAAGCAAAAGGGCGTAATGTAGTGGTCTCTGATCTAACTGAGATAAGCTAAATGGCAAAGTTAATTTATGTATACGACCCAATGTGTAGTTGGTGTTGGGGCTACAGAGAAACCTGGTTAAAACTCCAAGCAGCCCTTGGCGATAAACTTGCTATTGAATATAAAGTGGGTGGCCTCGCGCCTGATTCAGATGAGCCAATGCCAAAAGATATGCAGCAGTTTTTACAGCAAACATGGCAACGTATTGAACAGCAGCTTGGCACGCCATTCAATCATGAGTTTTGGCATACCGCGCAACCACGACGCTCTACTTACCCTGCATGCCGTGCTGTGCTTCTTGCAAGGCAGCACAATAAAGAATGTGAAATGCTACACGCCATTCAAAAAGCCTACTACTTAGATGCACAAAATCCATCTGACATCAGCACCCTTACAAGCCTTGCAGAGCAAATTGGGTTAGAAAAAAACGTATTCATTAAAGAAATTGAAAGTGAAAAAATAAATTCATTGCTTATGGCCGAAATAAACCAAGCGAGAAGCTTACCTATTCAAGGTTTTCCATCTTTAGTCCTTGAAAATAAAGGGAAGTATGCTGCTATCCCGGTTAATTATTTAGATTGGCAAAGCAATTATCAGCAAATTATAGACGTTATTTAATTTGGTTGCTGGTTAAGCCTATTGAATTAAAAAGTTTTAAGCCAAACGTGATAATTAACCTCGTTTTGGCTTTGTAACGAGCCCGAAGATGAAAATAGCTCAAATAAAGATCATATATCAGGGAGTTAGGCCAAATGTATATGCTCAAAATTAAAAATCAATTCAATCTCATCATCTAGTCTTCTTCCTGTTGGAGCAAATCCAAGCTTTTGATAAATTGAAAGTGCATTACCATCTTCTTTATCCATTGTGGTTAGTGACACACCTTGCAAACCTACGAGTGAGGCGTATTGCTTACTAAAATTAATTGCTTGTTTTCCCAGCCCAAGACCTTGAAAATTATAGTCAACCATAACGCGCCACAAGTAGAGATAATCTTTTTGAAAATGTTCATCGAAATCTTCGAGTATTCTTGGATCGATTAAAGATATTAAACCAGCAGGTTTATTATCTACATAAATGCCATAACTGATACTATCTTCGTTGAAAATAGCTTGAATAATCCACTCGGCATTGTTGTCGATAAGATGCTTTTGAGATTCTTTAACTTTGAGGTTGATAACTTGATCTGCAATATTACCGTTTAATTTTAAGAAGCTGACTTTACCCATACTGTTTATCTCAGATATATTTTGAGTTGTAATATATCAAAGAAACTTTTTAGTATTCTACTTTGTTAGTATTTTACCCTTCTTTAGGGTAACAAACCGAACCCAAAGCTAAAAATTGAAAATTAATAAGGACACAATTCTGCAACTTTTGCCTTATTCTTGCCCAATATAAACTAATTGTTACAGCTGTCATATTTTTGTATTTTTTGCGCAACATGCTTGTCATTTTTCATCGTTATCCTTTCGCACAATAAAACAACCCAACTAGCAAATTAAGCTAACTTAACGAGTAAAGGTGTATGCGATGAAAGGCGTTAAACCACTGATTTTAGCAGGTATTGTAGCGGCATCTGCAGCAGTACATGCAAACGATCTAGATAAAGTAATTGATAAAAGCAGCGAGATAAACAAATCTGCAGCGCAATCACAAACTAAAATCGACAAGATTGCAGATTCAATGCAAGGTCGTTTACAACAATTCAAAGCCCTTAATAAAGAAATTGACGGCTTAACTGTTTATAACGCGCAACTTACTAAGCAATTAAACAACCAAATTGCTGAAATGGACGCGTTAAACGAGTCAATGGATCAGGTATCGGTTATCGAGCGTCAAATCACGCCGTTAATGATGCGTATGATCACAGGTCTTGAGCAATTTGTTGCACTAGACGTACCTTTCTTAACTGAAGAGCGCAGCAAGCGTATTGCATCATTAAAAGAAATGATGGACCGCGCAGATATCACTTCAAGTGAAAAATTCCGCCGCTTACTTGAAGCTTACCAAGTAGAAGTTGATTACGGTCGCACTATCGAAGCGTACACAGCATTACTTAATGTAGATGGCCAAGAGCGCGAAGTAGATTTCTTACGCATCGGTCGTTTAGAACTTATTTATTTAACACGCGACGGCAAAAAAGCAGGTAGCTGGGATAAAGAAACAAAATCGTTTGTTGAATTACCAGATTCTGCAATCAGCCAAATCAACAAAGGTTTACGCATTGCACGTAAGCAACTTGCCCCAGATATGTTAACACTGCCAGTCCACGCTGCTGAATAAGAGGTTTGAGATGAAATTATTAACGAAAATGACAAAAATGGCCGTGTTTGCAGCTGGCCTTGGTTTTGCTGGTAGCAGCCTAGCTGCTGAGCCAATGGATTTAGACTCATTACTAAAAACATTAGAGCAAGGTAAAGCACAACAAAGCGCTGAAAATAAACAACGTGAACAAGAGTTCATGGCGCGTCAAAACGAACAAGTACAAATGCTTAAGGATACACAAGCAAAGCGTACTGCAATGCTTAACGAATCTGAGCGATTAGAAACTCAGTTTGAAGAAAACGAAGTAAAGCTAGCTAACTTAACAGACACACTTTCAAACCGCATGGGTTCACTTAAAGAACTATTCGGTGTGTTACAGCAAGTAGCAGGTGATTCAAGCAATAAATTCATGACGTCAGTTGTTTCTGCAGAGCTTCCTGGTCGTAGTAACTTCATGGATGAGCTAGCACAAAAAATGGGTTCAACGTCAAAGCTTGCTTCAATCGATGATATCGAAAAAGTATGGTTTGAATTACAACGCGAAATGACTGAACAAGGTAAAGTATCTCGCTTTACAACCGATGTAATCGTTGAAGGTGGCAGCAAAGCACAAAAAGAAGTGGTGCGTGTTGGTGCATTTAACTTAATCGCTGATGGTAAATACCTTGAGTACACACCGGCTACAAATACAATCAGCCAGCTTACACGTCAGCCTAGCAGCCGTTACACAGCAACTGCAGCTGACTTACAGCAAGCAAACTCAGGTGTTGTACCGTTTGCACTTGACCCAACAGGTGGTTCAATCTTAGGTCTTTTAGTACAAGCACCAGATACTGAAGAGCAAGTTCACCAAGGTGGTACGGTTGGTTACATCATCTTAGGTGTTGGCTTAATCGCTTTACTAATTGCACTTGAGCGTTTTGTATCTCTGATGATTATGGGTAGCAAAATCCGTCGTCAGCTTAAAGACACAGTGGCACGTGATGACAACCCACTTGGTCGCGTAATGAAAGTAAAAGACCAGTACCCAGATGTAGCGTACGACACACTTGAGCTTAAATTAAGCGAAGCAATCATTCGTGAAATGCCAAAAATTACTCGTAACCTGACACTAATTAAGATTATCTCTGTGGTAGCACCACTACTTGGTCTACTAGGTACGGTAACCGGTATGATTAACACCTTCCAAGCAATTACCTTGTTCGGTACAGGTGACCCTAAACTAATGGCGGGTGGTATTTCTCAGGCACTTGTAACAACAGTACTTGGTCTGGTTGTGGCTATCCCAACAGTATTCTTATACACACTTCTTAACACGCGTTCTAAAAACATGCTGTTGATTTTACAAGAGCAAAGCGCAGGTATCATCGCAGAGCGAAGCGAGAAAGGAGCATAAATCATGGTGCTATTGATTGATGCAATCAATGCTCTACGTGATTTCCTCGACACAGGTGGCCAAGTTCTCTTGGTCATCGGGGTCCTCATCTTCGCGATGTGGTTATTGATACTTGAGCGTTTTATGTATTTCTTTGGTGGCTTTAAACGCTACAAGAAAGACGTAAAAAGCACTTGGAGCAATAGAGCAGAGCGTAACAGCTGGAACGCAGAGCAAATTCGCCAAGCGATGATTTCACGCGCTGGCATGCAACTAAATAATAACCTTGCGCTAATCAACGTAATGGTTGCGTTATGTCCACTTTTAGGTCTGTTAGGTACCGTAACCGGCATGATCGAAGTATTTGATGTAATGGCAATTACAGGCACAGGCAGTGCACGTTCGATGGCATCAGGGGTGTCTAAAGCCACTATCCCAACAATGGCCGGTATGGTGGGTGCACTTTCAGGGGTTTTCGCATCAACGTTCTTACAACGTCGTGCAAAACGCGAAGTGCAATTACTTGAAGACAACATGGTCTTAGACCACTAAACGAATTTTAGGGTGATGTGAGCATCACCCATTAGGAGACTAACAATGAGAGCGCCACTAGGTAACTTATTTCAAGAAGACGACGCTGAAGAAATCAACATGACGCCAATGCTAGACGTTGTTTTCATCATGCTTATCTTCTTTATCGTAACAGCATCATTCGTAAAAGAAGCCGGTATTGATGTAAACCGCCCTGAAGCGGCAACGGCAGTGAAAAAAGAGCGTGCCAACATCTTAGTTGCTATTTCTGACAAAGGTGAGATTTGGATCAACAAACGCCAAGTAGATGTTCGTGCAGTACAAGCAAATATCGAGCGCTTAAAAGCTGAAAACCCACAAGGTAGCGTGGTTATTCAAGCTGATAAAAAAGCCACAACCGATGTACTTATTAAAGTAATGGATGCATCGCGAGCTGCAGGCGCATTTGATGTGTCGATTGCTGCGCAAGAAGCATCATAAGGAATGTGAGCGATGCGTTATATAGTTGCATTAATCATCGCTGGTATCGTGACTGTCATGCTGTTTTTAGGCATGCAGGCACTGATCACCGGTGGTGAAGGGGCCATGTCTGAGCCCGTAAAAGGAAACGTACTTGATTTTGTTCGTCTGAAAAAAGAAGAGACAGTGCAAAAGAAAGAACGTAAACCGCAAAAGCCACCAACGCCAAAAGAGCCACCTCCGCCAATGGAATCACCGCAAATGCAAAACAGTGATCCTAACGCGAGCAATGCCAATTTTGACTTTGGTGCTAGTGTTGAAGCCGACGTTAACTTAGCTGGCGGCTTAGCCCTTGAATCAAGCGACGGTGAATACTTACCGATTGTAAAAGTAGCGCCTGTTTATCCGCGCCGAGCTTTATCGCGTGGGATCGAAGGCTATGTGATTGTTGAGTTTACAGTAACCAAGCAAGGCACAGTACGTGACCCGAAAGTTATTAAAGCTGAACCAGAGTCATTGTTTGACCGCGCTGCGATGGATGCAGCACTTAAATTTAAATATAAACCGCGCGTTGTTAACGGTGAAGCTGTTGAAGTAGCGGGCGTACAGAACAAAATTTCTTTCCAAATTAACGGTTAGAAAAGAGGAATGCGATTATGAAACCTTTAAAAGTTGCCGTGATTTGCGCGGCTGCTTTCACAAGCAGCCTTGTAGTCCCAAGCGTTGTTAGCATGTTACCAGGTGTAACACTGGCAACAGCTTACGCACAAGAACAAAAAACTAAACGAGTACCTGCACTGCGCGAAAAAGTGTATAGCCAATTAGCACGAGCACAGAAGCTGGCTGATGATGGTGATGCAAAAGCAGGGCTAGAAGCTCTTGATAGTATTCAAGAGCGCTCTTCGAGCATGAACTCGTATGAAATTGCCATGATGCATAATTTCTATGGTTTTATTTACTACAACGAAAACGACCTTGATAAAGCAATTGCATCGTTTGAAAAAGTAGTGAACGAAGATGCGATCCCAGAAACATTACGTGTAAGCACCACCTTTAGCTTAGCGCAACTTGCAATGGCTAATAGCGATTACGAAAAGGTAATCAAATATTTAGCACAGTGGGATGTGATTAACGACAAGCCTAAAACAGATGCTTATTACGTATTGAAATCTCAAGCGTATTATCAGCTTAAAGATTACCAAAAAGGCATTGAGAACATTAACCTAGCTATCGCAGAAGCCGACAGCAAAGGTGAAATGCCAAAAGAAAACTGGTTAATCTTACAACGTGCAATGTACTACTCACTTAATCAGTCTGACAAAGTGGTCGAGGTACTTGAGGGTTTAGTTAAGCTTTACAACAAGCCAGAGTACTGGGTTCAGTTAGGTGGCATGTACGGTGAAACAGGCGCAGAGAAAAAGCAATTAGCGATTTTAGAAGCGGCATACCAACAAGGTTTCATGAAATCTAAATCAGATTTACGTCAATTATCACAAGTGTATTTATACAACGGCCTGGCTTTTAAAGCGGCGAACGTGATGAGTAAAGCTATGCAAGACGGTGTCGCTGAAAAATCAGCGAAAAACTATGCCTTTGTTGCAGAAGCAATGGTACAAGCAAAAGAAGCTGAAAAGTCACTTGCTTACTTTGCAAAAGCCGCTGATTTAGTAACGCATGGTCAGTACGAACAACGTATTGCAGAGGTAAGTATTAATCTTGAAAAATACGAAGAAGCAGCGGATGCAGCACGTAAAGCTCTAGATAAAGGCGGCTTAGAGTTCGAATCAAATGTATATGTTGCCTTAGGTATGGCGCAGTACAATTTACAAAACTTTGATGCCTCGATTTTAGCGTTTGAACAAGCGGAAAAACACAAAAAGTCGCAGCGTTTAGCTGAGCAATGGATCAAGTATGTGAAGCGTGAAAAAGTGCACGCCGAAACATTACGTACCGCTTTACTCTAAATCGTATTCAACAGGTAAGCGTACAAAAGAACTAATTTATAATCGCAACACCAAAGCTGCCTTCGGGCGGCTTTTTTCCGTTTCAAAAATAAACTAACTTACTCTTTTTTAAATAATTAATATTGTCATTTTATGTTTATTAAAGTGTAACTAGTTTGTCATACAGCTCCCGTAAGGTAGTCGCAGTTTAAAACTCAAGTGACCCAAAAGCATTAAGTTTCAGTGCTTTTTGGTGACTTGAGTTTATGCGCTAACACAATAATTAAATATCTATCTTAACGGAGTGAACAATGAAATTATCTGGCTTATTCAAGGTTAGTCTTGTAGCTACAGCAATCTCACTAGCAGGTTGTGGCGGTGGTGATATCAACATCAACGTAGAAGAAACAGTTGAGCAACCAACTACACCTACTAACCCAACTACACCACCAACAACTGAAGAGTTACCGGGTGTATACAGCCAAAGTCTTTCGAATGAAGTGTCTGCTGCATTAGGTCGTGATGTGACAGTACAAGTTCTTTCAGGCGTAATCACTGAAGATACAACATTATCAACAGACGCATTCTGGGCACTTGATGGTGCAGTATTTGTTGGTAACGATAAAGCAGACAGTGCAACATTAACGATTGAAGCAGGTGCGGTAGTATTCGGTAACAGCGGTTCTGATTACCTAGTTGTTAGCCGTGACTCTAAAATTGAAGCTACAGGTACTAAAAACGACCCTATCATCTTTACTTCTAAGCAAGACGTAGTTGGTGAAGAAACATCTGCAGGCCAATGGGGCGGTATGGTGCTTCTTGGTAATGGTATTTCTAATAAGTGCCCTGCTGAAGGCGATTGTGCTCTTCAAGTTGAAGGTGTTGAATCAGGTGCTGTATTTGGCGGTACAGACAATACAGATAATTCAGGTACATTAAAATATGTTGTTGTTAAAAACGCTGGTTATGAAATTGCCCCAGATAATGAATTAAATGGTATTACATTTGGTGCTGTTGGTTCTGGTACAACGGTTGAGTACTTACAAGTTCACAACAACTCAGATGATGGTGTTGAATTCTTCGGTGGTGCGGTAAATCTGAAGCACGTTGTATTAACAAGCATCGACGACGATAGCATCGACTGGGACAATGGTTACCAAGGTAAAATGCAATTCGTTTACGTTGAACAAGATCCAGATTCAACAGATGCAAACCGTGGTATCGAAGCAGATAACGACGGTAGCACACCGTCTAAAGAACCAAAATCATTACCAATCATTTCTAACTTAACAATCATCGGAAACAACTTTGACGGTGAAGATGATGCAGAGGGTATCTACCTTCGTGAAGGTACAGGTTTACACCTTTACAACTCTGTGATCACTGGCTCTGACGAAATGGGTGAGTGTTTAGAAATTGAAGGTGCGGAAGACGGTGCTAGCGAAACAGTTAACAACGCTAACGATGGCACTATCTTAATGCAAAATACGTTTATGTCGTGTACTAATGGCGAAAACTTCAAAAACCCAGTTGATGGTAGCGGCAACACGTTACTTGAGCTTGAAACATGGTTTACAGCTCAATCTGGCAACGTAATTAATGATAAGCCAATGCTTGGTGCAAACGGTCAACCAATTGCAGGTTCTCCATTACTAGGCGCGGGCCAAGATGTAGCGAATACTGTTGATGCGTTCTTTGATACAGTTGACTTTGTTGGTGCATTAAATGACTCAGATGATTGGCGTGAAGGTTGGGCATTTGGTTACGGTGGCGGTGAAGTAACTGCACCACCAGCAGTAGCAGGTTGCCCATCAGGTACAACGTCAATTTCTCCAGTTGATGGCAGCACAACAACATGTGAAGTGTCTGGTCGTATCACCGCAGATTTAACACTTACTGCGGGTAACTACTACGCATTAAGCGGTGCAGTATTTGTAGGTGATGATAATGCAGATTCAGCTACTTTAACAATTGAGCCAGGTGTAACAGTATATGGTCGTACAGGCGATGATTACTTAGTAATTAGCCGTGGTTCAAAAATTAATGCTAACGGTACTAAAGATGAGCCAATCTCATTCACTTCAAGCCAAGATGTTATGGGTGGTACTACAGCAGCTGGTCAGTGGGGCGGTTTAGTTCTTCTTGGTAACGCACCATCAAACAAGTGTCCAGCAGAAGGCGATTGTGCGCTTCAAGTTGAAGGTGTTGAGTCAGGTGCCGTGTTCGGTGGTACTGATACAACGGATAACTCAGGTACGCTGCGTTATGTTCGTGTGATGAATGGTGGTTACGAAATCGCACCAGATAACGAATTAAACGGTATCACGTTCGGTGGTGTTGGTTCTGGTACAACTGTTGAGTATGTACAAGTACACCAAAATGCGGATGACGGTGTTGAGTTCTTCGGTGGTAACGTACAAGCGAAGTACTTAGTACTAACAAGCATTCAAGATGACAGCATCGACTGGGACAATGGTTTCCAAGGTAAAATGCAGCACATTCTTGTTAAGCAAGCAGCTGATAACTCAGACGCCAACCGTGGTATTGAAGCAGACAACGATGGTTCTACACCGTCTAAAACACCTAAGTCAAACCCAACAATTGCTAACTTAACAATTATCGGTAATACCTTTGATGGTGAAGATGACTCAGAAGGTATGTACTTCCGTGAAGGTACGGGAGCGCAAATCTATAACGCAATCGTAACGGGCCCTGAAGGTATGGGCGAATGTCTTGAGATTGAAGGTGCTGCTTCAGGTGAAAGTGAAACAGTGAACAATGCCCAAGATGGTACTTTAATGATTAAATCATCAGTGATTGCATGTTCTGAAAACTTCAAAGACCCAAGCGGTGTAGATTTCAGTGTTGAGAACTGGTGGACAAACACATTAGGTAACTTAGTTGCTACAGGTCAAACGCAAGTTGTAAATGGTATCTTTACTATCGATACAACAACAGCGACAGACGTTAAAGCAATCGACGGTTTCTTCGATACAACAACGCACATTGGTGCAGTATCTGCTGATAACAACTGGACTGAAGGTTGGACGGTAGGTCTGGAATAACACAGTAAGCGAGGTGCTAAACAACGTGTTTAGCACCTTTAAACAACTTTCTGTAACTTATTTCAGATAGAGGTAAACATGAAACAATATTCAAAACAGTTCAGCTTAACAGCACTAAGCGCAGCTATCTTATGCGGCTTGAGTGTCTCAGCACACGCAGCTGAAGTAGACGAAGAAGCTGTTCTTGAAGAAGTTGTTGTTAGTGCAAGTCGTTTAAAAGGCACTGCAACAGCTGTTCTAGAAGAGCGTAAACAGCAAGCATTCGTTGCTGATATTATGGGTGCAGAGCAAATTTCACGCAGTGGTGATAGTGACGCTGCTGCAGCGCTACGCCGTGTAACAGGTTTAACACTTGTTGATGGTAAGTTTATTTATGTTCGTGGTTTAGGTGAGCGATATTCAAGTACACAGTTAAATAACTCTGCTGTACCAAGCCCAGATCCAACGCGTTCGGTATTACCACTGGATTTATTTCCATCAGGTATTATCGAAAGTTTATCAGTACAAAAATCGTATTCACCGTCAATGCCAGCGTCTTTTGGTGGTGGTAACGTTGATATTCGTTTGAAATCAATTCCAGATCAATTTGTATTTGATGTGACGGGTCAGCTTGGTTACAACACCAATAACTTTGATGATGGTCTTGAATACAGCGGTGGTTCGGATGACTGGTACGGTGTTGACGATGGCACACGCGAAATTCCACGTCCTATCCTTGATGTATACCAAAGTGGTCAATCGCTTGATGATTTAACACCTGAGCAAAGCCGTGCTTTAGCACTGTCGTTAAATCGCGAATATGATCCAAAATCAGCAAAGGTTGATCCGAATACGAAGTTCACTGCCACATTAGGTAATAGCTTCGAATCAGATAAATGGCGCTATGGTTTCTTATCGTCGCTTAGTTATGATAATAAGCATGTTGTTGCAGATGAGTATCAAGGTCAAGGCTTCTTGATTGGTGAAAACTCAACAACCATGATCCGTGGTTATGACCAAGTACTAAGTACAGAACACACGGTTAAAACATCAGGTATGGTTACTGTTGGTGTTGAGTATGACAAAGCGCATAAAATTGACTACACAGCATTAATCTTACGTGATACTGAAGATAAAATTTCAGACCGTTTAGGTATTGACCAAAACAACAATACCTCAGACAACAAGCGTGTACGCTCGTACGATGTTCGTTATGAAGAGCGTGAGCTGATCGTTAATCAGTTAAAAGGTATGCATACTTTTGATTGGTTGAATTACGCGGGTTTTGACTGGAAGTATTCAATTGGTCGCTCAAACCGTTACGCACCAGGTAACATGGAAACTCGTTTCATCGTTACTGATGCTAACGAAGATGGGTTTTACGATACAGTAAACGAAAGCGCATTAACCAATGCAACAACAGCTGCACGTTACACTTTCCAAGATTTGGATGATGAAGTAGAGAACTACGGTTTTAACTTTACGTTGCCTATTATGTTAGATGGCGTGGATGTTGAGCTTAAATCAGGTGCTGACTTTATATCTAAAGAGCGTTCAGCAACTAACCGTCGTTTTGATATCAATACACGTGCATTCTCAGATGTTGACTTAAACGGAAATGAGTTAAACACCATTTTATCTGATGATGTACTTACAAACGCGTCACTAACGCAGCCAATCTTAAACGACACAACGGTTTCAGGCGATGACTATAAGTCAGCGCAGAAAGTGGATGCATACTACTTCGAAGCTGATTTCTTCTTCAATAACACATGGCGTATTACCGGTGGTTTACGTTGGGAAGATTTCCGTCAAGTATCTGTTCCTCTTGACCCATTTACTGGTGGCCTTGCATCTTCAATCGATTATGATGAGTTAGATCAGCTCGCATTCCGTGAAGATGACGTTTATAGCGCACTTGCTTTAACTTATGTGCAAAACGACGAAACGCAGTGGCGATTAAGCTATGGTGAAACAGTTGTTCGTCCAGATTTACGTGAGATTTCTGATGCAACTTACATCGATCCGCTTACTGAATACCCTGTAGGTGGTACGCCTGGTTTACGTACAACGCAAATCAAAAACTATGATTTTCGCTGGGAAAACTATTTTGATACGGGCGAGAACTTCTCTGTTGGTGTGTTCTATAAAGACATGGTTGATCCAATTGAGTCTGTTCAATCACCTGCACAAGATGGTCCACCATTGGTACGTATTGCTAATGCAGAAGATGGTTATGTTGCTGGTGTTGAATTTGAATACCTGAAAGATTTCGCTTTCTTAGGTGGATTCTGGCAAGACGTGTTCATGACAGGTAACGTGACTTTAAGTGACTCAGAAATCAACATGGACCGTCAGGCGATTGTTGAACAAACAGGGGTTTCTGCAGCGGTTACAAATACAACACGTCGCATGACGGGTCATTCAAAATATGTTGTGAATATGCAGTTAGGTTATGACGCACCTAGTGGGCAACATGCTTCAACACTAATCTATAACGTATTTGGTGAGCGAATTATAATTCCTGGCATTGAAGGTCAAGAAGACTGGATGGAGCAACCTTTCCACTCTCTAGACTTTAACTACACCTATTTCCCTGATTTCAACTCAAGCTTGAAGTTCAAAGTGACGAATATCTTGGGCGCAAAATCTGAAATAGAGTCAGCGGGTACCTTAACTCGTTCTAAAGAGAAAGGCACTGAGTTCTCAATTGAGTACAAATATCAGTTTTAAATCTCTGACCAAGGAAGGATACAATAATAAATCCTAACGTTGATTTAGCCCTGCATTAGCAGGGCTTTTTTAATTTTTTTGTAATTTAAATAATATACAACTGTCATGGAAATATATGAGTATTTATAGCTGATTTAACAAGGAACAATGGAGTTAATTATGAAGAACATGTTATCAGTAGTGATTTTAAGTGCTTTATGCTCATTCTCAGTTAATGCAACCCAATGTGAAGGATATGTAGATAAGCTGTATAAGCTTTCAAATGGTAAGGTAAAGGTTTCACTAGCTCAATTTTCAAATACTTATGATATTAAAGATGAAAGTGATTTGATTTTAATTACAAATGCAGCATTGGCTAATAAGATTTTAAAATTATCCGTTGTTGAGATGGATGGAAGCGTTATTACTAATTCAAATGCAAATTGCGGTGATAATGATGCTGATGATCAATTAACAGTAATAGCTACATCTTTAGATTTTTAATTGTATAAATCCTAACGTTGATTTAGCCCTGCACTAGCAGGGCTTTTTTGTTTCTATACCCAAACCACCTCAAGATGCAGAATTCAGCGTTTCACAGGTGCTTAATATCAAGGCGTTACTTTGCAAGAATGGCAGTCCCTTTTAAGAAGTAAGAACGATGAGAGTAAGTGCCTGTGAAGCGCCCAAAGGGTTGGTTTAAAAGCGATTTATACTGCGTTATTGATTTTAACAATAGAACCACTATTACTTGCAATCAATGCCTTGCCTAAATCGCTTTTAATTCCAACTGAAACTCGCATCTTGAGGTAGTTTGGGTATATTAAACCATTGCGTGTTATGGTAGTTCTAAGTGTTAAAACAGGGATTAAAAATGGACTTACGGTTAATTATAAATGGCAAAAAAGCGGCTGATGAGCAGCTTCGTGACGCTATCGGTCAATTTCGAACCAGTCAGCCACTTGCAGTGCGTGTTACTTATGAAGGCGGTGACATTGAGCGCTTTATTAATGAAGCCGTGGCAGAGGGTGTAAAACGTGTTGTCGTAGCTGGTGGTGATGGCACCGTTAATGAAGCCGTTAATGCATTAATGAAACTGGAAAAGTCACAACGTTTAGAGCTTGCTATTTTACCTATGGGCACAGCGAATGATTTTGCTACAGCCGCTAATATTCCTCATGGGTACTTGCCAGCACTGAAACTTGCCGCAGATGGTCAGCCGCATGCAATTGATACCGTAGAGGTTGATAAGCGTTATTTTGTGAACGTAGCCAGTGCTGGCTTTGGGGCAAAAATTACCGCAACCACACCGCCTGCACTGAAAAACTTACTCGGTGGTGGGGCGTATACCTTGGCTGGTCTTGTACAAGCGCTGAGTTTTGTCCCTTACAGTGGCGAGTTAACGCTGCCTGATGGTGAACGTACTTCGGGCGATATTATTGCCGCTGCCGTATGTAATGGCCGCCAAGCGGGCGGTGGCCAGTCACTTGCGCCACATGCGTACATAAATGATGGCTTGGTTGATTTAGTGGCGTTTACATCATTTGCAATTTCAGATGTACCAGCGGTTATCGAAGAGCTAAGCAATTATCCTAATTCATCACAACAGTGGGTAAAACGCTTTCAAGTGCCATGGCTCGAATGGCAAACACAAACAGAAATGCCAATAAACTTAGATGGCGAGCCAATCACCTCAAAACAACAGCGTTTTGAAGTGCATGTTGGTGCGCTTAACTTAGTGCTGCCAGAGGCTTGCCCGATGCTAAGATGAAAATTTTTGATGTTACTCGGTTAGCGCTGGTTTTGCTTGGGCCGCAATGCTAGATTACTTCTGTAAAAATTAAACTCTCACGCAATGGACTTTAATTTTTAACAGTTTAGGTAATTTGAATGAATCAAACAGTGGAACAAACAATGAAAAAAGTAGGATTAGTCGGTTGGCGGGGCATGGTTGGCTCTGTGTTATTAGAACGTATGCAGCAAGAAAATGATTTTTCTAATATCGACACGACTTTTTTCACCACCTCACAAACCGGTCAATTAGGTCCTGATCTTGCGGGTCCTGCTAAACCGCTTTTAGATGCCAATGATATCGCTGAGCTTGCGAAGATGGATATTGTTGTTACTTGCCAAGGCGGTGACTATACCAAAGCCGTTTACCCGCAATTACGTGAATCAGGTTGGCAAGGTTATTGGATTGATGCGGCATCGGCACTGCGTATGAGTGACGACAGTATTATTGTGCTAGACCCAGTAAACAAAGACGTTATCAGTGCAGGCTTAGAGCGAGGTGTTAAAACCTATGTGGGCGGAAACTGTACCGTATCACTTATGCTATTAGCCCTAGGCGGTTTATTTGAGCAAGACTTGATTGAATGGGTAAGCCCAATGACATATCAAGCGGCTTCTGGTGCAGGCGCACGCAACATGAAAGAGTTAATTGCGCAAATGGGTGCAATTCACGAAACAGTGGCAGACAAGCTTGCAGATCCAAATGCTGCGATTCTTGAGATTGATAAGTTAGTCACCGAAAAAATTGCCTCAAGCGATTTACCACAAGACCAGTTTGGTGTTCCTCTAGCTGGTAGCCTTATCCCTTGGATTGATGTACCAATGCCAAGCGGTCAAAGTAAAGAAGAGTGGAAAGCGCAAGTTGAAGCGAACAAAATTTTAGGTAGTAGCGAACAACCTGTCCCTGTTGATGGCTTATGTGTTCGCATTGGCGCAATGCGTTGTCACTCACAAGCAATGACAATTAAGCTGCGCAAAGACATTAGCGTTGAGAAAATTGAAGAAATTCTTGCTTCTCACAATGAGTGGGTAAAAGTGATCCCGAATGATCGTGGCATTACATCAACTGATTTAACGCCTGTAAAAGTAACTGGCACACTGTCTATTCCGGTAGGTCGTATTCGTAAATTAGCGATGGGACCAGAATACATCAGTGCATTTACAGTGGGTGACCAACTGTTATGGGGTGCAGCTGAGCCACTTCGTCGTATGTTACGCATTATTGTTGATGGTCAACATTAATCACACAACTCAATATTAAGGCTAGCAGTTTGCTGGCCTTTTTTAGCACTAAAGGAAAGTAATGCACACCCCTAATAAATGGAAAATGACACCAGAGCGAGTATCGCAGTTCATCAAAACCTACAGCTTTGCATTGATGGTTGATAGTGAGTTTGAGGCAACTCATTTACCATTAGTGTATAAACCCGATGAGGGCGAGTTTGGTACCTTATATGGTCATGTGTCACGAGCGAATCGTCATGGCAAAAGCTTGCAAGGTACCCGTGTATTAGTGGTTTTTAATGGGCCGCATAGTTATATTTCACCCACTTGGTATAGTGAGAAGCCAGCTGTATCGACCTGGAACTACGCTGCGGTGCATGCCCAGGGCAAAGTAGAATACCTCGATGATGACAACACCTTAGCCTGCCTAGATGAGCTAATTAGCCAATACGAGCCAAGTATTTTAAACGACACCAGTTTGTTGCCAGTTGATTATCAAGCCAAGTTACTTCGTGGCATAGTGGGTATTAAAATCGAACTTGATTCAATTCAGGCAAAAGAGAAGTTAGGCCAGCATAAATCGGCGGCGGATCAACAAGGTGTTGTAACAGGGTTAAAATCAGATAAACACCCAGATGCCCAAGCTTTACTTAGCTATATGCTTAAACATAAAGTAGGAATAGGCAGCTAATTTGCATCCCGCAAATGCTGCCAATTGGTTGGAAAGTATCTAGCATGGCTTTGTTAAAAGCATGTTAATTACTAATGTTAAAGTTAGTACATTCCATGTGTCTGTCAACTAAATGTCATATTTTGAGAAAGTAAGATTCGAGTTAAAGCAATCTTAGAAGATATGTAAAACTCATTGATTTTATTTAGTCTAATCTACTTTGCTCCGAAAAAATAAACACTTAATTATTTGCCGAACTTCCAAGGCCTCACTATATTTTCTTAAGTGCTTAGTTGGAAGTTGGCTATGAACATTTCAAAAAAATTAAAACTCGCCTTTGCGTCAGCAATTGTGCTGCCACTCATCATCATTGCTGTGCTTGTAATTACACAAACAAGACAGCAAGCCCTCGATAGTTTTGCCGAGCTTAGTCAAAGAGAAGCAAGACAAGTCGATAATGGTATCAGTATGTTTTTTGCCGAAATCGAAAAAAACGTCGATTACCTTGCATCCCATGCCGCTATCTTAGACGCCAAGCAAGGCGTTAAAACCCATATACAGTCACCTAGTGCAGAAAAGCTTGATCATTTAAGTGGTAGTAGCACCGAACAAAACGCCTTTAGTTTGTTTGATCACTTTGGCGCCACCCACCCGGGACTTGCTTATATTTATATGGGTAATGAGCAAGGCGGTTATATTCAATGGCCAGAGGGTGAAGTTACAGCGAATTATGATCCAAGAGTAAGGCCTTGGTACGAAACAGGCAAAGCAGCAGATGGTAAAACGGTAAGAACCAATGCCTATTATTGGGCAGCCGATGACATGGTCATTGTTTCTACTGTTAAAGCGATTAAACAAGCAGGAGAGTTTATTGGTGTGCAGGGCATGGATGTATCCTTGCAGGGCCTTACCGATATTATTGCGAACATTAAACTTGGTGAAACTGGCTATTTAATGTTGATTGAAGATAGTGGCAATATACTCGTTGACGTTAAAAATGCTGATTACAGGTTTAAGCAGCTAGCACAAGTCAATAACGGAAAATACAAACAGCTCGCTGATAATAATCAGGGGCAATTTGAAATTGACATTAATGGCAAAGATTACTTAGCGAATATTTACACCTCGCAAGAACTAGGCTGGAAATTTATAGGTTTAGTTGAAAAATCTGAAGTGATGAGTGCTGCAAACGCAATGACGATTACTATTTTAGTCATCAGTGCAATCTTGATTGCTGTGTTCATTTTAGTTGCTAGCTATATTTCTAAATTAATTTCTGCACCTATTGTTGAAGTAAGTGATGGTCTTACCGAGATATCGCAAGGTGGTGGTGATTTAACTAAACGTTTAGTGATTAAAACACGCGATGAAACGGCCAAACTGGCTAACAGCTTTAACTTATTTTTGAATCTAATATCGGATTTAGTCACGCAAATTAATGATTGTGCGCAAAATGTTAGTGATACCTCAGCGCAAACATCATCACAGGCGGCACAGTTATCTGGCTCAACATCACAGCAACAACAAGCCCTTGAAATGGCGGCCACAGCAATTAATGAAATGGCAGCGACTGCTAATGAAGTATCTGCTAGTTGTGCCAATGCAGCCGAGCTTGCATCGCAAACACAGCAGGCCTCTGAGCTTGGGCAAAGTGTTATATCTGAAACGGTTGATAGTGTTGTGTCTTTGTCTGAGGTGATCACCAAAGCAACCCAAGATATAAACCAACTCGACGCTGAAAGCGAAAACATCATGTCGATATTAAGCGTGATAAGAGGCATTGCAGAGCAAACCAATTTGTTAGCCTTAAATGCAGCAATTGAAGCGGCGAGGGCAGGCGACCATGGTCGAGGGTTTGCGGTAGTTGCAGATGAGGTGCGTGCGTTATCACAAAGGACCTCAGAATCAACAGAAGAAATAGCAAGTCAGTTAGATACGTTACGTAAAATGTCTGATCAAGTGTCTAAAGAGATGACAACCAGCTTAAACCGTACAAACAAAACAGTTGATTTAGCTCATTCAGCACAGCAACAATTTAGCGAAATAACCGCGTCTATCGTCAATATTAGCGATTTAAATACACAAATTGCCACTGCAGCCGAAGAGCAACAGCATGTAGCCGAAGACATTAACCGCAATGTTGTTGAAATAAAAAATGCGGCTGATGATGTAAGCGAAATTGCCGATAGTGCAAGAGGCAATGGAGAGAAACTAAACCTGTTATCGAATACACTGACAGATTTAGTGGGTAAATTTAAAGTGTAAGTGAGGCATTATTGAAACATTGTTGCTATTTGTTTTTAAGTAGACTTACGAGCTGGATCAATTTATAAAATAATAATTACCTGTTTTAGGTTCTAGGACTTGATTTAATAATACAATATGATTAATTTTTAACAGCAACCAACAACACAGTAATGAGCTATGCAGGGAAGAACATTCAACTTTAACAAATTGCCACTTATTGTTTGTTTACTAATGTTCTTTCTAACCTGCGTTTTTCATGTGTCTGTAAGTTATTTTCAGGTAAGACACCAAAAGCAATTTTCGAACGTTTTATTAAATAAGGCTGAGCATATATCTGCAGATATCTCATCAGCAATAAATGCCGCGTCACAGATATCATCTCGTCAATGTGACACTCAAACCATTAATAAATTACGGGTGATTTTGGCAAATTATGAATACGTTCATGATCTAGGTTTAATTAGAAAAGGTAAGGTTAAGTGCTCTGCAAATTGGGGTAAGTTAGATAAAACAACTTTACTTACTCAGCAATTATATAATTCATCTTCAGGATATGATTTTGCAGCAGAGGTTGCGGGTGTTTTTCCGGTAGAAACAAAGTATGACGTCACTAAACGTGACGATATCATCGCATTCACTGTAAACAAGCCTTTTAAACATATTGATGAATTAAATAAGCACTTTGAATTTAAAATTATTTCTAAAAATAAAGAGTATGTTTTTCATCACTATGAAACCCAATATCAATTTAACAGCAAAACATTTTTACCAACGCAACAGGTAGAAACGTGTAGTACACAATTTTCTTATTGTGTTGTCACTGAGAATAATCGCCCAGGTATTTTGTATTTCCCGCTGTATATATCTGTATTGATCATATGTATGCTTGGTTTAATTAGCTTTTTAATAGCCTATTCTTTGAGCTCATATTTTGATATGCAAAACTCCATGGAATTCAGACTTCGAAGTGCAATCAAAAATGCACAGTTGTATCTTGAGTATCAACCCATCATAGATGTTAAAACTAACAAAATAATTGGTGTTGAGAGTTTAGTCCGCTGGAAAGACGAAATACATGGCCAGGTTTCACCGGAACTATTTTTAGGTGTTGCTGAGCAGTTATCTTTGTATCCTATGTTGGCCTATGAATGCGCGACGAAGGCCCTTCAAGAATTAGCACCAATTATGAAAACCGATCATGGTTTTTCTGTCGCAATTAATGTTAATGCATATGAAATTGAAAACCCCGAGTTTTTAGATTACTTACATCAGCTTTGCAGTAAGCATGAGCTAAGGAGTGAGCAAGTAAAGATAGAGATCACAGAGCGCATTGGCCTGCCATTAACTTTATTAGCTTGCTTCGCTTTAAAGGCTAAAAAATATGGCTTTAAAATAGCGCTCGATGATTTTGGAACCGGGGTATCTAACCTTGTGTGGCTTACAGAAATCAACTTTGATGTAATCAAGATAGATAAGGTATTTACCCAATCAATTACAGATGGTGTTAAGCAAAAAATGATTTTGGCGATAATGTCATTAGTCTCAGAGTTGAACCGAACTGTTATCTTTGAAGGGGTTGAAACTGTGGACGAGTACAATTTTATCGAGAGTCATAACCAGGATTACCAAATACAAGGGTGGTATTTTTATAAATCATTGTCTTTGCAAGAGTTACAAAGTGCTTTAGTTGGTAATGACAATGCTCAAACGCTCTAGACTTATTTTGCTGTTACACATTAGTATGTAACCGGCAATCAATGTAGAACAAAATGGCAAATAATGAAAATAGACAATGTGAACGCTCAAGATTACCCAGAGCTACTTGCTGTATGGGAAAACTCAGTACGAGCAACTCATGATTTTATAACAGAAGACGACATAGCCTTTTTTAAGCCAATCATCATTGAGCAGGCGTTTCCTAATGTGACTTTAAAGTGCATTAAGGATGAAAATAAAACAATTTTAGGATTCGTTGGCGTACATGAGTGCAAAATAGAAATGTTGTTTATTTTAAATGCCGCAAGAGGTAAGGCCATAGGTAAAGCCCTACTTAACTTTGCGGTTGAGCAATTAGCCGCCAACAAAGTGGATGTAAATGAGCAAAACCCACTTGCAGTTGGGTTTTATCAGCATATGGGTTTTAAAGTTGCCTCACGTTCCCCTTTAGATGATATGGGCAAGCCTTTTCCAATATTGCATATGGAGCTCGTGTAGGAACGGCTTCAGCCATGTAGGTCGCCATTTATGGCGACAAAACCTTGAACATTTTTCAAATTACGCGCTAAAGCACGACCTACAAACGCGCGAAACAAGTTTCACGCCTACGAAAGAAAACATTAGGCGCTAGGATTTAGGCTCTGGGACGCGATGTAAAATCGCTGCTACTTGTTCGGCGTTGAAACGCCTCCTACAAACTTCCCCTTGTATCTTATAAACTAAAAAATCATTACTTGTCATACAAAATAATCTATTGTATTTTCAAGGAATTAAGGTTTAAAAATAAAAGGATTTTAGTAATGGTTAAACTAAATGGATTCACAGTTTTAATTTTGATTGCTATCAGTTCGCTAATAACTTATTTGGTTACTTCATCGAGCAACAATAGTGAGGTGACGGCTACCGTAATAGAGAGTCAAGTTAACAGTGATTCTAATAAAGAAGTGATCTCGGCGAATAACAAAGATACACATCAAAGCACTATTCAAGTTAAACAATTAGCCAGTTCAGATCCTGAAGGTAATAAGGTGAGTGAAGAGCAAGGTCAACAAACGAATTTAGCTGATAGACATTTTTCATCATCAGAATCTGTTACCAATTTATTCATCACTGATAATGAGCAAATTAAACAGCAAAGCGTATTTGGCGCAATCACAATTCCTGAATTTCATGACTTTTTGAATAATGTACGAGGTGCAGAAGAAACCGATAATTCAATAGAAAGAGAAGTTAAGCTGCTCGAGATGTTGAATCAAATTCGCACAAACGATGTTTATGCTGAAGACTTTGCTTGCAGAGGTAAAGTCTGTGCTATGTCATTTCACCATGAGGCTAACTCTGATTTTGATCTTGATAAGTTGAGTACTTTTGATGAAAACTACCTTTTCACAAACACATCAAAAGACGAATCAGGTTCAACAGTGACAAGAGTCTTGTTTATTCAAACAGACAACCCATCTCAATTAGTTTTTACCAATGGCTAGTCTTTGTAAGTCGCTATTTATGGCGACAAAACCTTAAACATTTTTATGTAGGAACGGCTTTTGCCGTGAACCATAAATGTTTGGCGTTTGAAACGCCTCTTATAAACAAACGCGCGAAACAAGTTTCACGCCTACGAAAGAAAACATTAGGCGCTAGGATTAAGGCTCTAGGACGCGATGTAAAATCGCTGCTACTTGTTCGGCGTTGAAACGCCTCCTACAAACTTTGCTCTCGTAACTCGCTAACTTTACTCTCGCAACTCGCTAACTCATAACTTATCTTTTGCTTAATTTAATGAACGCGATATGCTGATGTAACGAATAAAGCATTACATGGGAGTAGCAAATGAATCTCAATCAGGTGACGTTACCTGTAAAGGATATGAATGAAGCGGTAGCTTTTTACTTAACACTAGGAATGATTCAGATAGTAGATACACCGCATTACGCACGCTTTCAATGCCCAGATGGTGATGCTACATTTTCGCTGTCATTAGAAACTGAAGAGTTTAGTAATAGTGCGGTCATTTATTTTGAACATGAGCAGCTCGATGAGCTCTATGCAAGCCTTGTTAAAAAAGGTATTAGCTTTGAACAGCCGCCAACAGCCCAGCGTTATTTATGGACAGAAGCAATTCTAAAAGACCCATCAGGGAATAAAATTAAATTATATTGGGCCGGAGAAAACCGCTTAAACCCACCATGGAAGGTAGAAAAGCGAGGGTAAAAAAGGCGCTAGGGTCTAGGTCCTAGCGCCTAATAGCTAAAAACTATTATCTAAAAAGCTTAGCTCCAAAAACGTCACTGCTTTTCTTTCAGTAGTTGTTTGAGTTCAGCCATTTCAGCTTGTAGCTGAGCAATTTGCCCTTTGGTTGCAGGCATGTCGGCATCAGATGTTTGCTCTTCACGGGCGTTACGATGCTCTTCAGACATAACTTCTAAAATTGCACCAACCATCATGTTTAAAAATACAAAGGCTGTTAAGAAGATGAACGTTAGGTAGAAAATCCAGCTGAGTTCATACACAGCCATGGTTTCATACATAACATCGGTCCAATCCTCAAACGTGGCAATCCTAAATAATGTGAGCATAGAAATAGACACATCACCCCACAGTACTGGATTTATATCAGCAAACAGCATGCTACCCATGGCGGCATAGATATAGAAGATTACAAACATGAGCAGGGCGATATAGCCCATTTGTGGAATGGCTTTTAAAAGCGAGTTAACCAGCAGTCTAAGCTCTGGGATCATAGATACAAGTCGCAACACGCGGAAAATACGCAGTAATCGAGCGATAAAAATCGTAGAGCCAGCAGCGGGGTAAAGGCTACCCACCACTATTATAAAGTCGAAAATATTCCAACCTTTGGTGAAAAAGTCTTTAAAACCACGGCTTGCGATAAACCGTATCACGAGCTCAACTAAAAAGAATACCGTGATACCTAAGTCCATCCAATGTAAGGCAAGCTCAGCAGTTGGATGTAAAGAGTAGGTGTGTGCACCCACTGTTAGCGCTGAAATAACAATGACAGCAATAACAAATGATTGAAAAATTTTACTTTTATCGATACGCTGAAACAGCTGTTGTAACTGCGACAACATCATATAGAACCCTTTGGTAATAATATTTAAACCCACGCAATATACAGGAAAACGCAGCACCAATGTATAACTACATAAAGGAAATTTAATGTTTTTAAATGCCTTAAAATTGGCCGTGATTGCGACCCTTGCAATACTTTTATCAGCTTGTAGCTCAGATGCCCGTTATCATGAAATTCAATCGGCGCGTTTAAGTGAATGCAATCATATGGCAGATAAAGAGTACCATGAGTGCGTAAAGCGCCAGCAAGACAGCTACGAAGAATTTAAAAAACAACAAGCAGAACATGACTAAAACTGAAAAACGTCTAGATAAGGCTATTCGAGTTGCATTAACGCAAGCGTGCGAACAAGCAAAAGAACAAGTACAAGAATTTTCATGGTTAACGCATACTGCTGACCTAAAAAAGCTACCGCAATCACTAAAAGTAAGTTGTTATTGTAAAGAGCTGCCGATAACCGCTGAGCAAACCCAGTTAATTTCCAGTTTAATTATCAAAGAATTGAGCGCTATAGATTTAGCTATCAATGCAAAAGCAATTGCGTTTTTAAAGGAATAATAATGTACGTAAATTTAACCCCTAAACAGATGGTTAGGTTAAATCTAGCCCTTGCTATGTTATTTATTTGTATAGGTGTGTACAGCTTGCAATCAGACTCATTACCTATTTCAAGTTTTACCGGTTTTATATTTGCTATCGGTTTTATGGTACAGGCCTACCGCTCAACAGAGAAACTTGCTGCCAAATCAGCGCTTAGTAAAACACTGACGGCAACAGGCACAAGCTTAACGGTTAAGCAGGTTTATTATGGCGATAAAGAAGAGACTCTTGAATTAAGCCGTATTACGCAACTGAAAGTTGCTGATAACTATTTAGCCGTAATTTTAGATGGTAACGGCCAAGGTTATGACTTTCAAATAAAAGGCAAAGCTGAAGCAATCACTAAACGTTTAAATGAGATATTGCCAAAGGCGCTGCTTAAAAACAGCCCAATCAAACAGGTTTAATTTGGTAAGCCAGCCGCAAATGGCTATAATCGGCAAAAATTATTGAAAGAGATATAGCAATGGCAGTGCCTACGCGTTCACAAATTTCAATTGGCTGCGAAGTCAACATTGTTTTAAAACAAGATCAACGAACAGGCCAGTTAACTCAAGGTGTGGTGTCACGTATATTAACTAAATCCCCAAACCACCCGCATGGTATTAAAGTTCAACTTGATGATGGTCAAGTAGGGCGCGTGAAAGAGATCTTATCATGAGTGTTTTAAGCGAAAGTGAATTTTGGCAACTTGTGACCGCCGAAGATAAAACTGCTGAGCCTGAGTCTGTTTGTAACGCATTAAAAGCAAAGCTGACTGATTTATCTGACCAGCAGCTGATGGAATTTGATAAGCAGTTTAACCTACGTATGCGTAAAGCCTATACCTGGGATCTATTTGGTGCCGCTTATGTAATGGCCGGTTGTAACGATGATTATGGTTTTTCTGAGTTTTTATGTTGGCTTATTTCACGTGGTGAACAGGCTTTTTTAAAGGCGCTTGAAAACCCGGACTCAATTGCCGAGTGTACGCCAGTTTATCATTTAAACGAACAGCCTTACCCGTATTTAGATGAGTACGATTTAATTGCTGGTATGCTTTACGAAGAACGTAATGATGACGAATTACCCTTTGTGCCATCAGGCCTTGAGCAACCAAAAGGTAAACGTTTTAAAGATAAAGCTAAGTTTTTAAAACAAACCTACCCAAATTTATACGCCAAATATTGGCAACAACCGAGTTAATTAACAGCACCTAAGGGTGCTTTTTTTATGTCTTTAGGTTACTTGCTTTTACCATGAAAACTCAGTAAGTTATTAAATAATATTAATAAAGTGAATGCTAACATGCGTCAGGAGCTTATTGAGCTAAAGCAGTATTTAATAAAAAAGGCATTAAAAGAGAAACCTATGCGATTGATACTTTACCAAGAATTGAAGGGCATTGTATTTACGACGCAAAGAGTCATATTGAGGTTTTTTACTTCGAACGAGGGGTTAAGTTTCAGCAAAAAACATTCTCTGATGTTGAAGATGCGATAAGTTATTTCAAAGCTGAGTTGCTTTCAGACCCATTTTCTAAATTATAACGTTCATAGGCATAAAGTTTACCAGCAATTTCTTAGTACCCAAATTCAATCATTTTGTGTTATCTTATTCATGCTTAATTCAGCACTATTAACAACATAAATCAGCAGACTAGATTAAAACTGTTTGCTACAACACATATCAAAGGAAATGACAGTGTCAGAAAACGTATATCAAGCCCCAGAATCAAACCTTGCTACAGCATCAACAGAAACAACCACTTTAAGCATGAAAGAAATTTTGTTTTCTTTTAAAGGTCGTATTCCTCGTAAGACCTATTGGTATTCTTTCTTAGGTATTATTGTAGCTTCATTTGTTTTTATGTTCGTAGTTGCATTATTAACAGGTGGTAATGAAACAGCAATCTCTGTGATCACACTAATCTTTTATATCCCACTTATGTGGGTTTCGCTTGCGGTTCAAGTAAAGCGCTGGCATGACCGTAATAAATCAGGTTGGTGGGTATTGATTGGCTTAGTTCCAGTTATTGGTGGTATCTGGGCGTTAATCGAAAATGGCTTTTTAGCAGGTGATGAAGCTGAGAACCGTTTCGGTCAACCTACTAGCTTATAAGCTATACTGTGTGCTCTGAATATTAGAGCACACAAAGTAAATTTACCCGATGAAGCATTTAACTACGATTCAAATCGCTCGATTTATTATCAGCTTTAGTTGGCTTTATCATGGGCTGATGCCAAAACTTATTCACATAGCCCCCCTTGAACTAAAAATGACGGCCAGTTTTGGTTTTAATGCTGAAATCTCAACGCTCATTACCCGAGCAGCTGGCATGGGTGAAATTATATTTGCCGTGCTGTTTTTTATTTTCTATCGTTCAATGTTAATCAATATTCTCAACATAGCTGCTTTAGTAGGGCTAATGCTGTTTGTTGCTGTTTTACAACCAGCACTGTTAGTCGAAGCGTTTAATCCTGTGACTACAAACCTTGCTTTGATCGCCTTTAGCCTCGTATTAATTAAAGAACTCAAAGAACCACAGCTCAATGCTTAATACGCCGCACCAGTCACCAATAACTCAATTCACAAAAAAAGAAGAAAAAAAATTTTTATCTTCTTATTTATTTTTTATAGGGTTAGTACAGATTATTGCCGCGTTCTATTTTTTGGATTTGCCTATAAAAGAGCAACTAATAGATGAGCAGGGCGTAGTACAACGCTTTTATGATTCACATAGAAATTGTGGCAAATTTAAATGTAAACTCATGACAGTTGTTGGTACTGAGAAGACGACTACATTCCTTAGACCAACTAACTTACCAATTAGCTTAAATGATAACGTTCATATTTTGGCTTCGTATGATAAAAGTGCCGAAGCGTATAAAGTCCATCAATTAAAACTTAATGGTAAAATGATTCAAAGTTATGAACAGGCGCTATTTAAAAGCAACATAGCTCGTATATTGCTTGGTATTTTTGGTCTGATTTTGATTGCTTTTAGTTTAATAAAAAAGTTTAAAGCTAAACCGAATAACAACGCTTAATTTCATCAATCATGGCATTTGCTAAAGGCGAGCTGGCGTTTGTTTTTGAGGTGATCAATACCACTGGAATATCGTAGTGATATTTTTTTGGCTGGATAGCTTTGAAAATGCCTTTATCAACCCAAAACTGTGCGTAGTGATCGGGTAAATAACCAATAAACTCACCCGATAAAATTAAATGTGCAATACCTTCATCGTGATAAGCAACAGCACTGTTTTGATAGTTTAATCCGTCGTTTCGGCTTTCTTTATCGCGCATGTAGTTACTAGTAATGACTTCGGCTTCTTTAATGAGCTCATCTATTTGTTTGTCTTCACACTCAAATAATGGATGACCGACTGCGCAATACAAAAAGTTAGTTTCGTTATGTAGGGCGGTGTAATTTAATCCGCGAATATGATGGCGGCTAACACCAATCCCCACCAACGAGCGGCCATTGGCTACTGCGGTTTCTACCTCTCGTGCCTCGCACACATTAATATCGAACTGAATGTTTTTACCTTTGCCTTTTAACCTTGCTATCGCGCGGGGAATGGCACAGCGTGGGTCGCTGACCATGGTATCTATCATGGCAATACTTAAACGTCCCGATAACTCGTTTTTAGAGCTGGCTACGGTATTAGCAAAGGCTTCGCATTGCTGAAGCAGTTCTATCGATGCCTGATAAGTGATGGCGCCAGCGTCTGTAATTTCAAAACCACTGCGGCCACGTTTACATAATTTAATACCAAGCCTTACTTCTAAATCTGATAAATGCGCACTGATGGTGGAGCGGCCAATATTCAAACGTGACTCTGCGGCTGATAACCCGCCACACTCAACAATTGCTACAAAAACGCGCAATAAGCGCAGGTCTACGTCATGAACTTGCATAGCTCTTCTTTTAGTTCGATAAATCTGGAATGAATAACGATAATTATGCATTTGTAAAACAACTAGAGCAAGCTAGACTCCATCTAAATAAAACTTAATCCTGTTCTTTAGGAGTTATAAATGACATTTAAGTATGGTGTTGACCAATTAACGTTAGACAGCGTTAATGCTATTGCAGCCGGTACGTTACAGGCAGAGCTTTGCCAAGAAGCAATTGATAAAATTAATAAAAGCCGCCAAAACGTAGACAAAATGGCTGCCTCAGATAAAGCCATTTATGGTATCAATACGGGCTTTGGCCCATTATGTGATACACAAATTTCTCCAGAAGAAACCAACCTATTACAAAAAAACTTATTAATCACACACGCTGTTGGTGTGGGGGAGCCAATCGCTAAACCTATTTCAAAGCTGATGCTAATCACCAAAGTACATGCATTAAGCCAAGGTTTTTCAGGTATTCGTTTAACCGTTGTTGAGCGTATGCTTAAGTTTATTGAACTTGATATTATCCCAGTTGTTCCAGAGCAAGGCTCAGTAGGCGCGTCGGGCGACTTAGCACCGTTATCACACTTATTCTTACCTCTTTTAGGTGAAGGCGAGTTCTGGGTAAACGACACAATCAAACCCGCGGCAGAGGTATTAAAAGAGCATGGCTTAGAGCCGCTTGATCTGCACGCTAAAGAAGGTCTTGCGTTAATCAACGGTACTCAGTTTATTTTATCGCACGCCATTACAGCGCTTACTAAAATGCGTTACTTATTAGACCTTGCAGATATTGCAGGCGCTATGAGCATTGAAGGTATGCAAGGTAGCGAATCGCCGTTCCGTGAAGAGTTACACGCAATTCGTGCTTTTAAAGGTAACGTTGAAGTTGCAGCGCGCATGCGTAGCTTTTTTGCAGGCTCTGAAAACATGGCTTCACACACTGATTGTGACCGTGTTCAAGACCCTTACTCACTGCGTTGTATTCCACAAGTTCATGGTGCATCACGTAACGCGTACTACCACTTAAAAGAGCTTGCTGAAACAGAAATGAACTCTGTAACAGATAACCCAATTGTGATCAGCGAAGAAGAAGCTATTTCGGGTGGTGGTTTCCACGGCCAACCACTTGCTATGGTTTTAGATTACGCTTCAATCGCAGCGGCAGAGCTTGGTAACATTGCTGATCGTCGTTGTTATTTATTGCTTGAGGGCTTACACGGCTTACCACGCTTGTTAACGACATCGGGTGGCTTAAACTCTGGCATGATGATCCCGCAATATGTGACTGCGGCACTGGTAACAGAAAATAAATCATTGTGTTTCCCGCCATCAGCAGACAGCGTACCAACATCAATGGGTCAAGAAGATCACGTATCTATGGGTAGTATCTCTGGTCGTAAGTTAAACCAGATTTTAGGTAACCTTGATAAAATCTTTGCTATTGAGCTGATGTATGCAGCGCAAGCAATCGAATTTAGACGTCCTAACAAGTGTTCAGACATCATTGAAGAAAACTTTGCGTTAATTCGCAGCAAAGTTACCAAACTAGAAGAAGACCGTTTACTTAAGCCAGACATTGATGCCATGGTAGAACTTGTTAAATCGCAAGCGTTTAAAGTTAACTAAGGGAGCAAATAATGACTTTTCAAGAACAAATTAAGCAAGGTATCCCAAGCGTATTGCCAGAGCCAAAACCGTATCCAAGTGATGCAAACCGTGCTCCAAAACGTAAAGACATTTTATCGGCTGACGAAAAGCAATTAGCTATTCGTAACGCATTGCGTTATTTCCCTAAAGAATGGCACAAAGAATTAGCCGCCGAATTTGCCGCTGAGCTTAAGCAATTTGGCCGTATTTATATGTATCGCTTTAAGCCTAACTATGAACTTAAAGCGCGCTCAATCAACGATTACCCAGCTAAATGCGAACAAGCTGCCGCTATCATGTTAATGATCGACAATAACCTTGATCCTGCAGTAGCACAGCACCCTGAAGAGCTAATCACTTACGGTGGTAACGGTGCGGTATTCCAAAACTGGGCGCAGTACTTATTAACTATGAAGTACTTAAGCGAAATGGAAGAAGACCAAACGCTACACATGTACTCGGGTCACCCTATGGGGTTATTTCCATCATCAGTTGAAGCACCGCGTGTGGTTGTAACAAACGGTATGATGATCCCGAACTATTCAAAGCCGGATGATTGGGAAAAATTCAATGCACTAGGTGTAACTCAATACGGTCAAATGACTGCGGGTTCATTTATGTACATTGGCCCACAAGGTATTGTTCACGGTACAACTATTACCGTAATGAATGCGTTCCGTAAAGTGCTCGAAAAAGGCGAATCACCAAAAGGCAAGATCTTCTTAACTGCTGGTTTAGGCGGTATGAGTGGTGCGCAGCCTAAAGCGGGTAACATTGCTAACTGTATTACCGTGTGTGCTGAGGTTAACCCTAAGGCAGCTATTAAGCGTCATCAACAAGGTTGGGTTGATGAGCTAATCGATAACATGCCAGAGCTTGTTGAGCGTGTACGTACGGCTCAGCAAAATGAAGAAGTGGTTTCAATTGCCTTTATCGGTAACGTGGTTGATGTATGGGAAAACTTCTTAGCAGAAGATATTTTCATTCACTTAGGTTCAGACCAAACTTCACTTCATAACCCTTGGTCAGGCGGTTACTACCCGGTTGATATCAGCTATGAAGAGTCAAATCGTTTAATTCGTGAAGAGCCAGAAGTATTTAAAGAAAAAGTACAAGCGACGCTTAAGCGCCACGCCGATGCTGTTAACAAGCACACAGCAAAAGGTACTTACTTCTTTGATTACGGTAATGCGTTCTTGCTAGAAGCATCACGTGCTGGTGGCGATGTAATGGCTGAAAATGGTATTGATTTTAAATACCCATCGTACGTACAAGATATTCTTGGCCCAATGTGTTTTGACTACGGCTTTGGCCCGTTCCGCTGGGTATGTACGTCAGGTAAACCAGAAGATCTTGATAAAACAGATGCGATTGCTGCAGACGTTTTAAATAAAATCATGGCGGACTCACCTGAAGAGATCCAACAGCAAATGCAAGACAACATCACGTGGATCAAAGATGCGAAGCAAAACAAACTGGTTGTTGGTTCGCAAGCTCGTATTCTTTATGCAGACGCACTAGGCCGCGCTGAAATTGCTAAAGCCTTTAATGATGCCATTAATCGTGGCGAAATTGGTCCGGTTGTACTTGGGCGTGACCACCATGATGTAAGTGGCACTGATTCACCTTTCCGTGAAACATCAAATATTTATGATGGTAGCCGCTTCACAGCAGACATGGCGATTCACAATGTAATTGGTGATGGTTTCCGTGGTGCTACTTGGGTATCTATTCACAATGGTGGCGGTGTAGGCTGGGGCGAAGTGATCAACGGTGGTTTTGGTATGCTACTAGATGGTAGTGAAGCTGCCGAGCGTCGTTTGAAATCTATGCTATTATTTGATGTAAACAACGGTATTGCTCGTCGTAGTTGGGCGCGTAACGAAGAAGCTAATTTTGCGATTAAACGTGAAATGGCTCGTACCCCTAAACTTAAAGTGACCTTGTCTAATAACGTTGATGATGAAGTTTTATCAAACTTAGATTTCTAAGTTGTGTCAATGCAAAAAGGCCATGTTGTAAACGCAACATGGCCTTTTTTATTGCCAAAAATTATTAAATAGCGCATCGTTTAGGGAATAAATTTTTAGCTTGGCGAATAAGGAGATAGATATGACTAGACTACTTACTGGTGGATGCTGCTGCGGCGAAGTCAGCTTTAAAGTCGCTGATAACTTTAGGCGTTTTTTCTTCTGTCATTGCGAACAATGCCGCAAACTAACTGGCACTGCTCACGCTGCAAATTTGTTTACCTCGCCTGATGCTATCGAATGGGGTAAAGGCCAACATCACATCACGCGGTTTAATTACCCTGGACGTGCATTGTCTAGAGCGTTTTGTAAAACCTGTGGCTCAGCGCTGCCATTTGAATCACAAGACAGTAAATATCTACTTGTACCTGCAGGCAGTTTAAATGAAGAGCCAAGTAAGGAATTAGACGCGCAAATATTCTGCGAAGAGCAAGCCGAATGGCATAAAAAAGGATTAAATGGCAAAAAGCAGATAGGTTTTGGTCGCGATTAAGCCCCATTAAAGGGGAAAGTTTGCGAGATACGAGAGTAAAGTTAGCGAGTTTCAAGTTTGTAGGAGGCGTTTTAACGCCGAACAAGTAGCAGCGATTTTACATCGCGTCCCATAGCCTGAATCCTAGCGCCTAATGTTTTCTTTCGTAGGCGTGAAACTTGTTTCGCGCGATACTATGTAGGACGTGCTTTAGCGCGTCAAAAGAGAAGTTAGTGAAATACGAGAGTAAAGTTTGACCAGTTAATCGAGTTTGATTAATCTGTAAAACACATTTTAAAAGGAGGTTTAACATGTTTAAAGTTTTAACCTTAGCTGCTTTAGTCTCGTTAGCTGTACCTACAAACGCAAATGAAATTACAGCTGAGTTTCTTAAAAAAGAGCTTGAACTTGCTCATTCTCAGTACATCAGAGGTTCGAGCGATAGTGCGCTTTATGCGTTAAATGCACTAGCAAGAATTCTTGAGCTTGATAGCGCTAAAACGCTGCAAACAGAATTAGGTCCTAATAATCTTGCTTTTACTTATTTGCGCATTGGACTCATTTATGAGCATGAAGGTGATCAGCATCAAGCCAATAGCTACTTTGCAAAAGCGATGAATGCTCACCAAGGCGAAAAACTTAAGCTTGCAGAGCTTAAAGCGTATATAACTAAATTAGATAAATCAGCTGCTCACTTAATTTAAATATAATTGGAAATACAAGGAAGACGATGATCAAATGGCACGAACTAAATAAATACCAAAAAGCTGCATTTTGGTGCTTGATAGCTATTGTTGGTTGGTTCTCACCTGAGATTGCACTGTTATTTCATTTTGGTGGAATAGAAGTTGTATTTGCGTTTTTAGCAATGTACAGCTTGCCTATCATCAGAGTCGTGCGTTCTTACCTTCAAAAAATTAGAGAAAATCTGTTACTTGCCTATGTGTCATTTCAAAAAAGTGCCTCTGGTAAACCCAACGTCTTTTTAATGCAAACGGCATTTTGCTGTCTTGCAATTGCACTCACCGGATCATTCTCTTTTGCAATGGTATTTTTAATGCCAGGAATGATGTTAAACAATATGCTTGTTTAATTGGAGTAAAGTTAGCGAGTTACGAGAGTAAAGTTAGCGAGATACGAGAGTAAAGTTAGCGACATAGAAGGGTAGAGTTTGCGAGTTACAAGTTGGTCGGAGGCGTTTCAACGCCGAATAACTAAAATTCACGGATGATGCCGTTCCGCTCAGAGCAATAAAAAACACTGTAAATTATGAATGAATTGATAGAGATAGGTTTAAGCACTGTAAAGCGACATCCGTTTTTACCGTTTTCGATTTACTGCGCTAATGATGAACAACATATTGTAAATGTGCCTATCGCAAACCCATTACTTGTCGTTGTGTTATCTGGCAGCAAAACGCTAATAGATACAGAAGAAGTTAACTGTGATGCAGGTAATTTTGTCTTAATGGCAAATACACCTCAGGTTGCAATGCGCAATATTCCACAAAACTTTGGCTATATTGCGTTATTGATTGAATTTGATTACACCGACTTTGAGTGTTTGAAATATCAAGCCGGAGCAAAGAAAAAGTTCATTACTGGGCAAGTCGATCCACTGTTTCAAATGACCTTAAAACAATTTATTGAATGGGCTGCATTAACACCACCACAATTATGGCCAATAAAAAGACAAGAGCTTCTGCAAGTGCTATTTTCACAAGGCTTCAAAGACTTAGGTTCAATTATTGAGCCACCAACACTGACTCACAAAGTACATACTATTATCGCGAGTGATTTAACGCGTGATTGGGATGCAAGCAGTATTGCAACGACGTTAGCGATGAGCGAATCGACACTCAGAAGAAAGCTAACCGCAGAAGACAGTAGTTTTCAGTTAATTAAAGATAACGCGCGTTTAAGCCATGGACTACACTTAATTCAAAGTAGCTCACAGTCTATTGGCACTATTGCCCAGCAATGTGGTTTTTCGTCGCAATCTAGATTCACCGATAAGTTTAAACTTTTGTTTAATACAACTCCAACAGCCCTTCGTAAAACAATAATGAGCGAAGCAGGCTAATAATTGACAGTTTTGGTACTAATTTGATCTGTCTTTGCTAGGTATTATGATTATTCTTATTAATCGGAGAATATTATGAAATCATCAACATTGAAAATTGCTACACCGTTATTTTTGCTATGTTTATCTGGCACCACATTCGCTGAGACATTTACGCTAACAAGCAAAGACATTGCCCATGGTGACTTTATGGGGAGTGCGCAAGAGTTTAAAGGGTTTGGTTGTAATGGCGATAACCTTTCTCCACAACTTGCTTGGCAAAATGCACCTAAAGGAACTGAAGCATTCGCATTGACCGTTTATGATCCAGATGCGCCTACAGGGAGTGGCTGGTGGCATTGGCAAGTTGTGAATATCCCTAAGTCGGTATCAAGTTTAGCAAGCGGTGCAGGCAGTGCAGAGAAGAACGCAATGCCAAAAGGCAGTGTGCAGATCACAAATGATTATGGTTTCAAAGGCTTTGGCGGTGCTTGCCCACCGGAGGGACATGGCGCTCACAGATATCAATTTACACTACATGCGTTATCACAAAAACTTGAATTACCAGAGAATGCATCAGGCGCGTTAGCTGGTTATATGATCAACGCTTATTCGCTTGATTCAGCAACAATTGAAGCGCTTTATAAGCGTTGAGTATAGCAAGTTGCTAGGGGAAAGTTAGCGAGATACGAGAGTAAAGTTTGCGAGGTACGAGAGTAAAGTTTGCGAGGTACGAGAGTAAAGTTTGCGAGATACAAGGGTAAAGTTTGCGAGATACAAGGGTAAAGCTAGCGAGTTACAAGTTTGTGGGAGCGTTTTAACACCGAACAAGTAGCAGCGATTTTACATCGCGTCCCAGAGCCTAAATCCTAGTGCCTAATGTTTTCTAAAGTAGGCGTAAAACGTGTTTCTCTAGTTTGTTTTTAAATAGTCGCGGCGGAAAGACGCCGCTACTTGTGAAACTGTATAGGCTCTAACATCCTGACTCGCATCTCGCATCTCGCATCTCGCATCTCGCAACTTTAATCTTCTTTCTTTGCTTTTTTCGCGAGAATTTCAACTTCGGCTTTTTCGGTTACGCCTGCCATACTGAGGGCTGTGCTGCCTACTGATTCATATTCAAGTTTGATTTTATCGAGTTTAGCGTCGTTTTTGTCTGGCAAATTTAAGCTACGTGATGACATTCCTTTGGTTAAAACACCTAGGTTATCAAATACTTTTTCTTCACCGTTGTTCATAACGACTTTAATTTTCTTAAGATTCACAGTGCCGTGGGTGCACTTAACTTTAATATGGCTGTAGTGGCTGCTGGTGATAGGATTAACGGTATCGGTTTCGCTTTTGTAGCTGACCTTTTTCTCTGCAATTGTTTTCCAGTCGTCATCACCCGCTAGGCTTTGAGTACTGGTTAAGGCCAAAAATGTGGTTAAAGCGATGAGTTTGACTATTTTCATTTGATTCCCTCCAAAAATTATCATCATTAAATTTATAGCATATAAACAGATTGGTTGCCTATGCAAAGTTCATAAAATAGAACCAAAAGCATTTTTTAATCGTATTAACTAATACGTTATAAATTCACCAACCTTAATCAGCATGCTATGCTAGTAAAGTGTCTATAAGTTTATGGATTTTCAATGAGATATTACTTTTGTTTAGTGGCTTTTTTACTATCAACCTCATCAATTGCCAGCGCTCTGCTGGATGTAAAGCCGAGCAATAAAACGCAGTTTTTGGCACTGATAAAAGACAAGCAAGGTGATTACAAAACAAAAGAGGGCAGTGATGCGGTTTGTCAAAACGCATCTTTTTCATTGATAAAAGAACCAACGCAAGGCTTTAACTTAGGGACGTTAATCGACTTTAGTGATTTACATAACGGCACGCAGGTAAAGAAAATACCTAACTTTTGCGTTGTCAGTTCGAAGTTAAAATACTTTGTAGATGGTATTGTTAGAACTAAGCGCTACTTTCGCTGTGATAATGAAGACGACAACGGTTCAACAACTGAAGATCTGCGTTTTAAAGATAATGGCAATATTACTTATACACTGAGTAAACCTAACGTTTCTTGTGTGTTTGAAAAGCAATAATTGTATGCCTCGCGCAATTTTAAGCCTATGATGGGCTTTATTTTTACTTGAAAATCTTATGACTAGCCAATTTATTCAAGCATTTTTAGTACTTGCTGCTTTTTACATAGCAAGCCTTATTATCGACCGGGCAATTAAACAGTTTCAACGTCGCTTTGATTCAACTGCACTTGAAACTTTCCGGCTTATTTCTAACTCGCAGCGCGCTATTTTATTATTCATTGGTATTGTTCTGGCGTTATCGAAACTGGGTTTTGACGTAGCCGCGTTAGTTGCCGGCTTAGGCCTAACAGGCTTTGCTCTAGGTTTTGCGTTGAAGGATGCTATTTCAAACCTAGTAGCAGGTGTCATGATTGTGCTTTATAAGCCCATTAAACTTGGTAATTACATTGAAGTGAGTAATTCAAAGGGCACTGTGATTGACCTTAATCTGCGCTATATCACAATTAAAGGCGAGGGAGCTGTGCATTTAATTCCTAACTCTTTAATTTTAAGTAATAAAGTGTCAATCATTGATCGCGAAGACGATTAATCACAAATTTTAGCTATAAAAAAAGCAGCCTAGGCTGCTTTTTTAAGTTTTAGCAAATTACATTTGAGATTGCAGGTAATTCTCAAGCCCTGCGGTTTTGATTAACTGCTGCTGTGTTTCAAGCCAATCAATCTGTTCTTCTTGCTCATCTAAGATGTGATCAAGCGCTTCACGGCTGATGTAATCTTTTTTCTCTTCAGCAAGTTTAATTGCCGCTTTAAGATCAGGTAATGAATCCAGTTCAAAGCTCATGTTAGCTTCGATCATTTCTTCAGAGTTTTCACCAATACGTAGGCGACCTAAATCTTGTAGGTTTGGTAAACCTTCTAAAAACAAAATACGCTCAATTAAACGGTCGGCGTTTTTCATTTTTTGAATAGATACTTTGTAATCAGCTTTGTCTAATTTTGAAAAGCCAAAATCTTTAAACATACGAGCGTGTAAAAAGTATTGGTTAATACCTACTAATTCATTCGCTAATACTTTATTAAGTGCAGCAATGACGCTTTTATCGCCTTTCATACAATTAGCCTCTATTCGCCCATTTGAGATTGATGGTAGTTTTGGCTACCAATTTTGTCGATTAGACCAAGCTGTTGTTCTAACCAGTAAACATGATCTTCTTCTGTATCAAATAATAGCTTTTCAAGCACTTCGCGTGATTGATAGTCTTTTTCTTGTTCACAGATGGCAATTGCTTCTTTAACACAGTCAACCACTTCTAGTTCAAGTGTTAAATCGTTTTGCATCATGCTTTTAACGTCTGAACCAATTAATAAATCACG
Organism: Pseudoalteromonas sp. CO109Y; assembly: GCF_004208935.1. Taxonomy (NCBI): domain Bacteria; kingdom Pseudomonadati; phylum Pseudomonadota; class Gammaproteobacteria; order Alteromonadales; family Pseudoalteromonadaceae; genus Pseudoalteromonas; species Pseudoalteromonas sp. CO109Y. Next base: position 198,217 of record NZ_SGPD01000041.1, on the reverse strand, counting down.
ACGTTTAGTCATGTTTGGTACGCCTTCTAAGAATAGAATACGTTTAATTAACCAATCAGCGTGGTCTTTTTCTTCTTCCATTTCGTGGTTAAGACGCTCATACAGCTTATTTAGGCCCCAATCGTCATACATACGAGAATGAATAAAGTATTGATCTATAGCGGCTAATTCGTTTGCGAGTAGTTTGTTAAAACTATCGATGACTTTTTGGTTACCTTTCATAATGCTGTCCTCGAATTCCAAGTTGCGGTAATTGTAGTATATAAAAACAAGATTGCAAACTTTTTCCTTTGTAAATCAGTTGTTTACTATTGAGTGTAATTCTCGTTTAAGTTTGCGTTAATGGTTGATAAATGAACAATTTATCGTTTTTATTCTTAAATGAAAAAAGCCCTTACTAAGAAGGGCTTGTTGTTCTAATAAAAATTAATTTAGAAGCGATAAGTTGCACCAAGTGTTACTGTGGTACCTAAACCTTTAATGTTATAGCCACCGTAGGTGTATGACTGGGCGCGGGCAGGGTAGTAATCATTGTTAAATAGGTTTTCAACACCCATAAACGCTTGCCAGTTTTTACTAAAGTTATAACGGCCGCTTAGGTTGAATAGATTGTAACTGCTAATAGGGCCTTGATCGCCAACATAGTCACCGCCTGCATTTGGTTCAAAGCGTTTGCGTGAACCCACATATAAATAACTCACCGTAAGTGATAATTCATCATTAGGCTGCCAGTTTAAGTTAGCTGTACCTTTTGGTGGGCTGATTTGGCGAGAACCTAAGTAAATATCGTCTTCGGTGTTTTTACCTTCAACAAAGCTGTAAGTTGCAACCAGTTTTAGGGTTGGGTTAATTTTATAATCAACCAGTGTTTCGTAACCCCAAATCTCTTGCGGCGCACGTACTGGCTCATAAACACCCGTTGCTTCATTAAAGCTATTCGTGGTGCCAAACTCTGATGTACTACGGTAAGCTGCAAATTCAAAACGCAAGTCATCAAACTGTGAGGTAAAACCAATTTCATAGTTATCGATGATTGATGCTTCTGTTTGAATTAGACCAATATCATTCACCGTTGCTGAACGTAGTAGGCGGCCAATATCTGAGATATCAGACCCTTGTGAATAATTGGCAAATGGGCTGAAAGCCTCAAGTAAATTGTATTTAACACCTACATTATAGGTGGTTGCATCGTAATCAATGGTGTCGCCTTTTACGCTAAGTGGCACAGAGCACTGTGTTTCTGAACGGCAAAGCTTTAAGGTATTGTAATCATCAACGGTTAAATCAATGCTCTCTTGGCGCACACCCGCTTTAATGACTAAATCATTATCGATTACCCATTTTGTTTGTAAAAAGCCAGCAAGGCTTTCCATATCCATTTCTGGTACCCAAACACGGCCATCTACAAGTGGCTGAGAAGTCACATCATTCAGTGCATCAAGGCCATAAATGAAGGTGGCTTCAACATTTTCAAAATCAACAAGGGTATTAAAGGTAGCGCGTGCACCTTTCTTTTCAGAGCGAATAATTGATTGGCCGCCTTCGTAGCCTTCGTCTGGGTTAGCTAGGTTGGTAGAAAAGAAAAACACATTCTCGATATCTTGCATGTAAAGGTCGAGCGTCATTTGGGTATTAGTAAACAGGGCGTAGTCTGTGTATTTTAAGGTAATGTTTTCGTTACCATCCGGGCCTTGTGGTTTACCTTGCTTTTGTAGCTCTTTAGGTACATGAATAGCATACGTTTTTTCGCCATCGTTTAGGTTACCAACAACGTCACCTAAATCGGTTTTTTGTTGAGAGCTAAAGTAGTTATAGCTAAATTGCAGTTGCTTCTCATCGTCAAAATCATAACCAAGCTTGGTGAAGTAGTTTTCTGTTACTGCATCAGATAAACCATACTGTAAGCCAAGAATATCGCCTTCAGCATCACGTTGAACACCATTTTCTTCGTAACTTGCGGTAAATAAATAGCTAATTTTATCAGCACGACCATTAACCGCAGCAGAGACTCGCGCACCAGCGCTTTCTTCTAGTTTTACTGCACTAAAACGTGACGATAGGCTGATCTCACCTTCTGGCTGACCATCACTTGTAGCCTGCTTTGTGATGTAGTTAATAATACCGCCCGATGCACCATTACCATAAACAGAGGTAGCACCTTTGATCACTTCGATACGCGCAATGGCACTTGGGTCGAGTGTTTTAACTCCCAAAGAGCCGTTTCTGAGCGGTGTAGATTGTGGCACACCATCAATCATCACAAGTGGTGCACGGCCACGTAAACTCTGACCTGTATTACTCGAACTACCTGTATCTGGAGCAAGGCCTGGTACCATTTGCGCAAGTAAGCTTTGTAGCTCTGGATTAACTTTTAAATGCTCTTCAATTTGCTTTTGGCTAATAATCGTTACAGAAGCGGGTACTTCATCAATGCTTTCAAATACACGGCTGCCTGATACAACAACGTGTTCCATTTCTTCTGCGGTAAGCTTTTTATTGATGGCATCATCAGCAAATGCTTGGCTGCTAATTGCAATAGCGACAAGAGTCAGTGAAGTTTTTAACATGTTTATCCTTGTTAAATCGGTATTTATTATGTGATTGTGCGGCAGTCTAAATGTAAAGAAGTGTAAAGGCAAGGCTAATGATAATTATTTGCAATAATAAGTTGGCAGGTTTTAGTCATTTGTATTTGCTTGCTTAAGCCAAAGGGCTTAAATGGAGAGTCATGATAAATAGGGGATTGTCGTGTTTAATAGCTACCAAGTAACTGCAGATTAAAGCGGCTTTAGCTTAAAAAACGTTTTAAGTCGTCTGGAATAGGCATTGGTTTGAAAGGGCTAACATTAGTGCCGCCGGTGTTACCGAGAGGGACCCAAATACGCGAAAACACAATTGAAGCTGCCATGCGAGCAAACTGACCAATTATTTCCTTAGCATTATGGGTTTTAAAACCAATTTTACACATCCACCAATGAGAGTAAGTATGCGCAATGATATAGCTTTGACCCAGAATATGAGTCCGCTCTAGGTTATAAAAAGCGGTTGTGTAATCTGCTTTCTTATAACTAGTTTTAGCCAATATCATTTCGGTGTTAAAGGCTTTTTTGAGCTCACTATTCATGGCGAATGTCACTTTCAGTAATGGTTGTTCATTTGTAGTGCCGTTTGTACCAAAAATAAACACCTGAAATCGTGAAAAATAACGGTGACAAAGCAAATAGTAACCACAGTAATTGCACGATAGGGCCTGCAAAATCACCAATATGAAACTTATATTTAAAGTTCCAAGTTTGCGTGGTCCAAGAACTTTGGCTGGCATCATAGCTTGCAACAATATCTGCTGAATATGGGTTTGCCCATACCCAACTATAGGCATGGCTTTCACCCGGGTTCTCTATTCTAAAACCAATATTATCAGTTGGCTTTTTCGGTAAATAAATTCTAAATAACTTACCCTTAGGAAATACAGTTTGTGCGTTATCAAACGCTTTTTGCACTTGAAAAGGCGTATCCGCTAAAGGGGGAATAACGGCTGGCGGTTTTGGTCTATCTTCAACTGTGCCTTGCATCACAAATTCTAATACGGCTTTGGTTTGTGGTTTCCAGTTAAACGCCATACCTGTGTAAGCAATTAAAATGAGTGGAATTAAAAAGTAAACACCCAGAACGGTATGCAGCTGATACATCAACACTCTAAATTTAGCTTTACGCTTAATAGCCAAGCGCTTCATGCGATTTTTTGGCTTAACCCAAATATAAAAGCCGAGCAGAATTTCAATAATAAGAATGAGCGCACACACCGATACCCAGTTTCTTAAAGGGCGGTTTTTATCGCCACCTTCATAAAGCAGCCAGCGGTGCAAAGCCATGGTAAAGCCATAAATTGTACTGTAGTAATCGTACTCATGTAACACTTGACCGTTGTATGGATTAACACTCACATATTTGTTATTGGCCAACTGTAATTGCCACGCAAGATCACTTCGCTGCTCAGGCATTAACAGGGTAACCGGTTGTTTGGTTGAAGCTGAAACATGTTTTATGAGGCTATCAAAATCAAGTGCTGAAGCCGCTGGCGTTACAGTCCATTTATCGCTTTGAGTAAGGTATTGAATATCTTTTGCGTAAATAAGTAACGCACCCGTCAAACTTAAACAAATCAAAAATAAACCGCTTACTAATGCAAGCAATAAATGCGTACGACGTAACCACAACTTCAACAAGGTTTGTTCCTTCAGTTTACTGTTAAAACAAAACTGAATAGTAAATGATAACGCGTAACATTTACACTAAAACTTGTTCTATGGTGCAGCTTTCAATTGCAAAGTTATCATGTAAAAAGTGACGTATTTCATCGTTATTGATGTTGTGCTTGGCACTAAACTTGAGCTCGCAATGAACGTGATGATCATCTACCTGCCATGTTTTGAGGTAATCAACATCAGTGATTGCAAATTGGGCTTTAAGCTCCGTAATAGCTTCTGTTAAAGCAAAATTATCAGGGGCTGCCTGCATTAATATTTTACTGCTCGCTATTAACAACAAAACACCATGGTAAATGACATACACAGAGATCAGCATAGTGGCAATTAAATCAACAATATACCATTGATAAAGAATGATTAAGGTACCCGCTATTATCACCACTACAGAAGCTAATGCATCAGACACATTATGTATAAACGCAGCACGAATATTCATACTGTCTTTTGCGCCTGCTTTGTAAGTTAAAAGGGCGGTGACTAGGTCAACAACCAGTGCAAACCCTGCAACCCAAATGATGATCCAACCATCAATAGGCTCTGGGTTTAAATAGTTGGAGATGGCTTCAACAATTAGGTAACCACCAATCACAATTAAACTTAAGCTGTTAAATAAGGTTGCTAAAATTTCAGCGCGTTTATAACCGTATTGATAACGATCGTTGGCAGGTTTCGCGCCAATTTTTAGGGCAATTAGGGCAATGAATAACGACGAGGCATCACTTAAATTATGCAGTGCATCAGCAATTAACGATAAACTGCCAGAAACAAGGCCGCCAATCACCTGAGCGACAGTTAATAACACATTGATTGCAACTGCCAGCATGAGTTGGCGGGTGCTTTGGTTATTTGTATCGTGATGATGGTGGTGTCCGTGTCCCATAAAAATACCGAGTTATTGATTTGCTTTATTTTTATACCATGCGTGCCGTGGTATTGAAATGTTTGTAATGATTTGTTCGTGTACAGATTATAATTAACTGTTCAAATGCCGGTGGATTTGTTAATTTATCGCCGTTGTACCAATCTTAGTTCTAATTTTTAGGCTCAATGTGAAAGCTGCATTTATTATTTTGATTAGCGTATTATTGCTCCAGCCACTGCTGGATAGCTTTGATGTGGCTGATCATAATGCTGCGTTTAATCACACTTCGGTACTGCTATCTGAAGAAATTGACCTTGAAGCCCATTGCGCTATCAATGGCGATCATCAGCTACACCAATTAGAGCACACCGAACTGAGCAAACAGTTGTCTGATTCAGCCGAAAAAGGCCATTGTCATGTTTGTCACAGCCCAGCGTTTGTCGATTCGCTGCAATTGACCGAGCCTGCTGATACCTATTTTACTAAAATTGAATCTCTCGATTTAACCTTCACATCAGCAGATTTAGCACCGTTACATCGCCCACCTATTTTAGATCTTACTTAATCCCAAACCCTTTTTAGATTTTATTTGGGCTTAGCCCATTTTAAGTAAGAGACGATATATGTTTTTAAGAAATTTTATGCGTTACGCATTACTGTGCGTATGCTTTATGTATGTGACAAATAATTCTGCGAAAGAAGCACATGAACATCAAGAAAATGAACAAGCTGAGCATGCTAATGAAGTCAATTTAACTGAGCAGCAACAGCAACTAGCTAATATCAAGGTTGAGCGCCTTGTACTGAAAAAACACAATCAAACCTTATATGCACCGGGTGAAATTAAAGCCAATGGTTATGCCAGTTATGTGGTGTCACCGCGCGTTGATTCAATCGTTGTAAAGCGCCATGCCTTGTTAGGGCAACATGTCAATAAAGGTGACTCTTTAGTCACCTTATTTAGTGGCGAAGTTGCCAGCCAGCAAACTGAATTTAGATTGGCCGAAGCAGAGTTAAAACGGCTAACTAAAATGACACCAGGCACGGTGAGCAAAAAGCAAATCTTAACTGCCAAAGCCGAGTATGAAGTAGCTTATAGCCGCTTAGTTGCCTTTGGTTTATCAAAACAAGCTATAGCTCAAACACTGACTATAAGCCCAGAAAAACTCGGCGAATATACCTTATTTGCACAAACATCCGGTGCTGTTTTAACCGATAACTTTGCCCAAGGTCAGCGAGTTGATTCGGGGATTGAGTTGATGCTGATTACTGATGAATCAGCGCTTTGGGTTGCAGCTCAGCTTTCATCGAACCAAGACCGTATTATTAATAATGGCTCGACAGCGCTGTTAGAAGTAAACGGTAATCGCTATCAAGCAACAGTCATTCAAGAAGCACATACCATTGATGAACAAACACGCTCACGAACCGTTAGGCTCGAGGTAAAAAACACCCAGCATAGTTTGCACCCAGGCATGTTTGCGGATGTGTATTTTCATTTTGAAACAGACCAAGAGGTACTTGCCGTACCTGAAAACGCGTTAACACGTAGTGCAGATGGTGACTGGCAGTTATTTGTCGTTGATGACGATGGTGGCTTTGCTGCCCAAGAAGTAACCCTTGGCAGAAGTTTTGGTGATTATCGTGAAGTATTAGGTATTAAAGCCGGGCTTGAAGTTGTCACCCAAGGTGCTTTTTTTATTGCATCACAGCTAGCTAAAGGCGGATTTGATCCGCATAACCACTAGAGGTGACGCATGTTTAATTTATTAATTGAGGCGGTGATAAAGAACCGTCTACTCGTGGTATTGGCCTTACTTGCAGCGATTGCAGTGAGTGCATTTATGATCCCAAAACTTAATTTAGATGCTTTTCCTGATGTGACGAATGTGCAAGTTGCGGTGAATACCGAAGCACCAGGGCTTGCGGCTGAAGAAGTAGAGCAACTGATCACATACCCGATAGAAGCAGTTATGTATGCGCTGCCCGATGTAGAGCAGGTGCGTTCTATTTCTAAAACGGGGTTATCGGGCGTCACTGTGGTGTTTAAAGAAGGTGTTGATATTTACTTTGCTAGGCAACTGGTTTTTGAACGTTTGCAGTCTGCTAAAGAGCTGATCCCAGCTGGTGTGGGTATGCCAACCATGGGCCCTAATACATCAGGGCTTGGACAAGTCTATCAGTATTTACTTGAAGCAAAGCCAGATGCCAACATAGATAGCATGGCACTGCGTAGCTTAAATGATTGGGTGGTTAAATTACTTATATTACCTATTGATGGTGTGACCGATATTCTGTCATTTGGCGGTGAGGTTAAGCAGTATCAAGTGAACATAAACCCCAATAAGTTACTTGCTTATGACCTAACACAGCAAGATGTTAGTGAAGCTCTAGATGCTAACAACAGTAATGTGGGTGGCTGGTATATGAATCGTGGTCAAGAGCAGCTTGTTATTCGTGGTACAGGTTGGTTTACCCCAGGAGACAAAGCGCTTGCTGAGATTGCGCAAACACCTATCAAAACCATTGATGGTACAGTCGTTAAAGTGGCAGATGTTGCAAATGTTGAGCTTGGCAGTGAAATTCGACAAGGCGCTGTCACCTTATCTAAACGCAATGAACAAGGCGAAATAGTCAATCGTGGTGAAGTGGTGACTGGTATCGTGCTGAAAAGAATGGGCGCTAATACCAAGCAAACAATTGATGGCATTAACGCGCGTGTCGAGATGATAAATCAAGCGCTGCCAAAGGGGGTTGAATTTAAAGCCATTTACGACCAAGCAGAGCTTATTAGCCAAGCGGTACAAACGGTTATTGATGCACTGCTTTTAGCTTTTGTGTTTATTATCATTGTATTAGCGCTATTTTTGTTGGATTTAAGAGCAACATTTTTGGTGTTGTTGTCGATCCCTATTTCGATTGGTTTAGCGCTGAGTGTAATGGCATGGCTTGGCTTGTCGGCAAACTTAATGTCGTTAGGTGGGATTGCTGTTGCAATCGGTATGCTGGTAGATGGCTCAGTTGTGATGGTTGAGAATGTATTTAGACACTTAGGGCTTAAGCATAATCAACATAAGCCTTCTTCGCAGCTGGTGGCTATTGCTGCAAAAGAAGTGGCACGGCCTATCTTTTTTGCCTCTTTGATTATTCTAACGGTATTTTTACCGCTGTTTAGCTTTGAAGGCGTTGAGGCTAAGTTATTTCAGCCAATGGCAGTGAGTATTATGCTTGCGATTATTAGCGCTGTGATCGTTGCCTTGGTTGTGGTGCCAGCTCTGTGTGTGTACTTATTTGCTAAAGGCGTGACAGTAAAGCAAAGTATTTTGTTAAAACCTATCGATATGCTTTATCAACGGGCTTTACAAAAAGCATTGCAGGCCAAACGCAGCGTTTTAGCTATAGCAGGGTTATTGTTGATTGTTGCGGCCGTTATGCTACCTAGGCTGGGTACTGAATTTGTGCCAGAGCTTGAAGAAGGCACTATTAACCTACGTGTGACACTTTCCCCATCTGCAAGTCTCGATACGGCAATCTCAGTGGCGCCTAAGCTTGAAGCCATGTTGCTTGAATTTAGTGAGGTGGAATATGCGCTGAGCCGAATCGGTAGGGCTGAAGTGGGAGGCGATCCTGAACCAGTTAACAACATTGAAATCTATTTAGGCTTAAAACCTCATGAGCAATGGGTAAACGCGAAAACTCGGGTCGAATTACAGCAGCTAATGGAAGCCAAGCTTGAGCAGTTCCCTGGGCTTTTGTTTAACTTTTCACAGCCTATAGCAACGCGAGTAGATGAGCTTTTATCCGGTGTTAAAGCGCAATTGGCCATAAAATTATTTGGTAGTGACCTAGGCGTTTTAACTGAAAAAGGCCAACAAATTGAGCAGTTAGTTCAGCAAATACCTGGTGCTAAAGATGTCGCGATGGAGCAAATAGGCGGTGAAGCACAGCTGATAGTTAAACCTAACCGTTTAGCATTGTCGCGCTTTGGTTTATCGGTGGCTGATTTGATGGATGTAGTTCAGCATGGTATTGGTGGGCAATCCGCAGGGCAAATCATTAATGCCAATGAGCGCTATGATATTTATGTACGCATAGCCCAAAGATTTAGGCAAAACCCGAATGTGATTGCTGATCTTCGACTGCAAACCCCCACGGGTGCCATTGTAAGGGTGGGGGATGTAGCCGATGTACAAATTGAGTCTGGCGCTCCGCAAGTTCGTCGCGATGATGTTCAAAGGCGGGTGGTTATTCAAGCGAATGTGCAGGGGCGAGATATGGGATCTGTAGTTGCCGATATACGCGCTACCATTGCCGATAAAATGCAGTTACCTAGTGGTTACAGTGTGGCGATTGGCGGTCAGTTCGAAAACCAACAACGGGCACAAAAGCGGCTAATGATAGTAGTGCCAGTGGCCTTATTACTGATTGCGTTATTGCTTTATTTTGCTTTTAGTAACCTATCGCAAGTGGTGCTGATTCTTGTCAATGTTCCCTTGGCTGTAATTGGTGGGGTGATTGCATTGTATGTGTCAGGACAATACTTATCTGTACCCAGTTCAGTAGGATTTATCACACTGTTTGGTGTTGCTGTATTGAATGGTGTTGTGATGGTCGAAAGCATTAATCAAAGGATTAGTGCAGGAGATAGCAAAGATAAAGCAGTATTTGAAGGCGCTGTTTCAAGGCTAAGACCCGTACTCATGACCGCGCTTACTTCAATGCTTGGGCTAATTCCAATGCTCCTTAGCACAGGAATAGGGGCCGAAATACAAAAGCCACTTGCTACGGTTATTGTTGGCGGCTTGGTCAGTGCAACCTTCTTAACTTTATTTGTACTTCCGGTACTTTATAAGTCGATGAGTAAATAAAGCATAATGGGGCTAACTTTTAGTAGCCCCTTTTTAAATGCCGTGTATTTCTGTAAAGGGCGTTTACACCATGCTAAAGCCCTTATAAACTGGGCGTTACAATAATGATGTAAAAAAGGAATACAGAGTGAGTAACGCAATTACAATTCGTCCGGCAGTCGCAAGTGATGCTGCAACAATCCTACATTTTATTACCGAACTTGCTATTTACGAAAAAGAACCCGACGCAGTTAAAACAGACGAGCAAGCTATTTTAAAAACGTTATTCAGTGAAGGCGCAACGGCGCATAGTGTTATTTGTTTAGACGGCGACACACCAATTGGTTTTGCAGTGTATTTTTATAATTACTCTACATGGCTTGGCAAAAATGGTTTGTATTTAGAAGATCTTTACGTCAGTGCAGATAGCCGTGGTAAAGGTGCTGGTAAGCAAATTATGCAATACTTAGCTAAGCAAGCACTCGAAAAAGACTGTGGTCGTTTTGAGTGGGTGGTACTTGATTGGAATAAACCAGCCATTGATTTTTACGACAGCATTGGTGCTAAACCACAAAACGAATGGATTATTTACCGCCTAACAGGCCAAGAGCTTATCGACTTTGCGCATCAATAAGTAATGTTGCTATAAATAAAAATTATCAAATAACAATATAAATAAAAATCATTTGCATTTGGTCTTTTCTGTGTGTAGTTTAAATACACATAGAATGATTGGTATAAGTGCAGGTGATTTTTATGACTCAAACAACACGCCACACACCGTTAACTTCGCACGCCATTGATGATGCGCTTGCTCCTTGGCAAAGTGCTATTTATCAAGGCAACTTAGCATTTGAATCTGGCGAGCTTATTACTGCGCGTGATCATTACACGGTTGCAAGCATCCGCGCCGAAACACTTCTGGCGCAATTTTCTAATATTCCAATCAACCATTCGGTAACTCGCTCGTTAGAGCATTGTATTGCAGCATTTGTTGTTGCCACTTTGAATCTTGCCGACACCTTTAAAGTCATGCAAAAACCCGATAAAGCATGCACCTGGCTTTGTCATGCTCATCAACGATTAAGCGTGCTATTAAATCACCCAGAGCAGCAAGTTCGCACCTTGGTGCTGCACCATCATCATAAAACCTATTATGAGCTGGTTAAGTTTGCGAGCATGGCATCGGCATTTCCGACACTCATTAACCGAATCAACCAGCTATTAGCTGACCATCCCCATAAAACGCAGTTATTACATTAACGATAAGGAATCAGTATGCCTTTTACATTACCCGATTTAGCGTATGACTATGATGCACTTGAACCGCACATTGATGCGAAAACCATGGAAATACATCACACCTTGCATCATCAAACCTATATTAATAAAGCGAATGCTGCACTAGAGGGCAGCCATTATTCAGAGCAAGATGCTGAAACATTACTCCGCACTATTTCATCAATGCCTGAGTCTTTACAAAAAGCAGTACAAGAGCATGTGGGTGGCCATCATAATCACTCATTATTTTGGCAAGTTATGTCTCCTAATGGCGGTGGTACGCCAAGTGCAGAGTTAAACACTGCAATAGTTGATACATTTGGCAGCTATGACGCATTTAAAGAGCAATTTACTAATGCCGCGGTAAGCCGCTTTGGTAGTGGCTGGGCTTGGTTATGTGTTGATGAAAATAACCAATTGGTCGTTGAAAGTAGCCTTAATCAAGATAGCCCATTAATGCATAATCATACGCCTATTTTAGGGCTTGATGTGTGGGAGCATGCGTATTACTTAAAGTATCAAAATCGTCGCCCTGAATATATTGCAGCATTTTACGAAGTGATCAATTGGCCGGAAGTTGAACGCCGATATTTAGCCGCAGTTAAATAGCTGTTTAAATAGTTAAGGTCCGAAACTGGCTAGTCAAAAAATAATATTCAGTTAAGCTAACGGTATTAGCGTGTAACGAGAAGAATTATGACTAGCCAACAATGGCAAACTGCAAGGCAAAGCCGCGACCCACGCTTTGATGGGGTGTTTTTTGTGGCGGTAAAAAGTACAGGCATTTATTGCAGACCCATTTGCCCCGCACCAACAGCACAAGAAAAGAACGTTGAATACTACCAATACGCGCACTTAGCTGCGCAAGATGGTTTTCGACCCTGCATTCGCTGCCGTCCAGATAGTGCACCGAATAGCCCCGCTTGGCTAGGTACTAAAACCACCGCATTACGTGCCAAACAACTGATTGATAAAGGCGAGGCTTACGACTGTGAGGTTTTAGCCGACAGACTCGGCGTGTCGAGCCGCTATTTACGCCGTTTGTTTAACCAACATTTTGGACTGTCGATCACCCAATATCGATTATTTAACCAATGCAATTTTGCCAAGCAGCTATTACAACAAACAGATTTGTCGGTGGCAGATATCGCATTTGCTTCTGGTTTTAATAGTATTCGTCGTTTTAATGATGCTTTTTTAAAGCAGTTAAATATTGCCCCTTCAAAGTTACGCAAGTCAGATAAAAAACCAGCCTCAACATTAACTTTAACACTGGCATTTAGGCCGCCTTATAACTGGCAAGCACTCCATGATTTTTTGCAGCGCCGTTTAATTAGCGGCCTAGAATGGTTGAGCGCAACAAGCTATGGTCGCACTTTTAAAGATAAATATTGCCAAGGGCAATTCACAGCGCATTTTGTTGAGCATAAAAACCATTTTAAAGTAGCAATTGATATTGATAACACCCGCTATTTACAGCAAGTGATCCATAACATTCGCCGTGTGCTTGATTTAGACGCCGACACGCACACTATTGAACAGCATTTAGATGCAGAGCTTAAAGGCGCGATGCCGCTTTGTGTTGGGCTGCGTTTGCCGGGAATTTGGTCAGACTATGAAGCGGGGATACGTGCGGTACTTGGTCAGCAAGTGAGTGTTACAGCGGCTCATAACCTAGTAACACAGCTTGTAAGTGAGTTTAATCAGCAAAGTAATAACCACTATTTTCCAAGCCCTGAATGGGTTGCCAATTCTGAACTCGATTTTTTTAAAATGCCACAATCACGCAAAGATGCGCTAAGGCGTTTAAGTGCTTATTGTCAGCAAAATCCAGATAATCAAGAGCTTAATAATTGGCTTGAGCTCAAAGGTATTGGCCCGTGGACAGTTAATTACGCCAAGCTACGCGGTCAAAGCCACCCCGATATTTTACTGGCAGGCGACTTAGGGGTTAAAAAAGCCCTCGCTGGAATCAGCGAATTTAATAGCGAGCACTGCGCGCCATTTCGCTCTTATTTAACTTTTCAACTATGGCAACAATTATGAGTATGCAACAAGTTATTATGCCAAGCCCGATTGGCGATATTACCATTCAAAGTACATCAAAAGGCGTCAGTTACGTCGGCTTTTACCCGGTGGTTGCAATGCAAACAGAGGTTGTTGATGAGCACACTCTTACACCCATTTTAATTTGTATAAGTGAGCTTAATGAATATTTTAACGGTGAGCGTACACGTTTTACAGTACCCCTTGATACCCAAGGTACTCACTTTCAAAGGCAAGTGTGGCGTGCGCTTATAGATGTTGAGTTTGGTCAAAGCAAGAGTTACCAAGATATTGCACTTGCCATTAATAACCCAAAAGCGGTGCGTGCAGTGGGCGCTGCAAATGGAAAAAACCCAATTAGCATTATTGTGCCGTGCCATCGAATTATTGGCGCAAACGGTAAACTCACAGGCTATGCAGGAGGCCTTGAAAGAAAAGAGTGGTTACTGAAACACGAAGGCTTGTTATAAAACAGCAATTTTACTGGGACAACGATTGAGGTAATAAGAGTAAGGTAATAGATGATGTTGTCGCGCGATTAGGGTAGCATATTGCGACTTTAAAATTTGGGCAACATCATGGCACAGCTGTACTTTTATTATTCTGCAATGAATGCAGGCAAATCTACCACACTTTTACAATCTGCATTTAACTACCGCGAACGTGGTATGGAACCGGTTATTTTAACAGCGGCTATTGATGATAGAGCAGGTGTTGGCAAGGTGTCTTCACGTATTGGTTTACAGGCTGATGCGCATATTTTTGATGCAGATAAAGATGTATTTGAGCTAATCAAATCATTAAATGCAGAGCAAAAGCGCCATTGTATTTTAGTTGATGAGTGTCAGTTTTTATCAAAAGACCAAGTAATGCAATTAACAGATGTGGTTGATGAGCTTGGTATTCCGGTGCTGTGTTATGGCTTACGTAACGATTTTAGAGGCGAGTTATTTAGTGGTTCACAATACCTACTTGCCTGGGCAGACAAACTAATTGAGTTAAAAACAGTGTGTCATTGTGGTCGTAAAGCTAACCATGTACTGCGTACCGATGAGCATGGCAATGCGATTGCAGACGGTAATCAGGTAGAAATTGGCGGCAACGACCGATATGTATCGGTGTGCCGCAAACATTATAAAGAAGCGTTAAATCTCGGCCGCTAATGCCGAGATAAAACTATCAATATCTTGCTTAGTGACGCCTAAATGGGTCACTAATCGCAGTGGTTTACCCGGTGAAAACAGCATATTTTGCTCTTTTAGTGCATGTGCCACTGCTTTTAAATCGATATGTTCGGCAACATTTGCGTAAACAATGTTGGTATCGATTTGAAAAGTTGACGTATCAAAACCAGTTAACGTGTTTAACTGCTCAGCTAAATACGCCGCGTTATCGTGATCCTCAGCAAGCCTTGCTACGTGATGCTCAAGTGCATACTGGCCAGCGGCTGCAAGCATACCCGCTTGGCGCATACCACCACCAAGTACTTTACGCCAGCGGCGCGCTTTATCAATCAGTGCTTTGCTACCTAATAATAGTGAGCCAACAGGCGCACCGAGTCCTTTTGATAAACAAATAGACACTGAATCAAAATACTGGGTGATCTCAGTGATATCAACACCTAACTTAACCGCCGCGTTATACACGCGGGCACCGTCTAAGTGCAGAGCAAGGTTATGTTTATCAACACACTCTCTGGCTTCTTTTAGATAACTTAGCGGGAGAACTTTGCCACCAATGGTGTTTTCTAAGCTAAGTAGTTTGGTTTTAGCAAAGTGAAAGTCATCAGCTTTAATTGCAGCCACAACTTTGTTTAAATCTAGGCTGCCATCGGCATTATTTTCAATTGGTTGTGGTTGAATAGAACCCAATACAGCAGCACCGCCACCCTCAAATTTGTAGTTATGTGCTTGTTGACCACAAATATATTCGTCGCCACGTTCACAATGCGCCATTAATGCTAGTAAGTTTGCTTGCGTGCCAGAGCTGCAATAAAGGGCGCTTTCGAAGCCATGGCGCTCAACAGCAAATTGTTCAAGTTGATTAACGCTTGGGTCGTCACCATAAACGTCGTCGCCTACTGGGGCGTCATTCATGACCGCGCGCATAGCTGCTGTTGGTTTTGTAACTGTGTCTGAACGAAAGTCGATCATCTTATTATCCTTATACTAGTTCGTTAAGAATGGCTTCGCGGTCAGCTTGGTCAAAATAGCTCCAAGCAATAAAGCGACTAATTTTTTGGCCTTGTGCCATTTTTATAACTTTTACTTCTTTCACATCAAGTGTGCTAAGTAGCTTTTTTACATGCGGTAAAGTGTCAGACTTAGAAACAAGCGATGTAAACCAAATACATTGCTCTGCAAACTCTTGGCTCTCAACGCACATTTTACTGATAAATTCGCGCTCACCGCCTTCACACCAAAGCTCGTTTTGGCGGCCACCAAAATTAAGCGCTTTTTGTGGCGCTTTGTTAAGGTTTTTCCATTTACGCTCAGTACCTGCTTTGGCCTGTTGCTCGCTGGCATGAAACGGTGGGTTACATAAAGTTAGGTGAAAAACATCTTTATTCGATATCACGCCCGTAAACATTTTATTGGCGTTGTTTTGCTGCTTAACATTAATTTTCAGGCGGTTGAATTGCACGATTTGTTTGGCAATTTTAACAGACAAGGCATCAATATCGGAGCCTGTGAAGTGCCAGCCATATTCGTGATTACCAGTAAGCGGGTAAATCACATTTGCACCTGTGCCTACATCAAGCACTTTTACTTGCTTACCCGTCGGAATATGACCTTGGTTATCGCTTGCTAATAAATCGGCCAAGTGATGAATGTAATCCACTCTGCCAGGAACCGGTGGGCAAAGGTAGTTGTCGGGCAAATCCCAAAAATCGATTTTATAATGGCTTTTTAATAACGCTTGGTTGAGGGTTTTAACCGCTAATGCATTGGTGAAATCAATGGTATCAGTGCCCGCTGGCGTTTGCGTTATATAAGGTGTTAGGGCAGGAGTATCTTTGCATAGCAAAGTAAAGTCGTAGCCATTTAAGTGGCGATTTCGCGGATGCATTAAGGAAAACCTATCTGTTAGCCATATCAAAGGCTGATTGTACCAAATAAATCTTTGCTCTGAGTTAGTTTGCGGTGGATATTTTTGCTTAGTAGCATTAATACATGGTGAGTAAAAATAAGTTGAGAACTGATTGAGTGGATTTACTCAGAGTATGGGCTAGTTGAGGTTAAGAGCGAAAGAACGGGCATATTGGCCATGATACAAGCAACTAAGGTTTGTGTTTATAAAATTTTGACACAAATTGGGTCACATTGGGTACTACCATAAGACATTTAAAGCTGATAAATTCGTAAGTGATTCAATCAAGGAAAAATAATAAAAATCATGGTTAAAAAGATACTTAAAGGAATTGGTATAACATTTTTAGTGTTAATTAGCTTATTTGTACTTTTAGCAATTTGGACTGCGAATAAATCGTCTGCTTACAAAGAAACTGCTATTCCTTACCTAAATTCAGCAATTGTAGATATTTCTAATTGGGATGCTCAAACTCTAAAAAACTATATGACCCCATCATCAATTGAAAATGCCACAGATGAAGATATTTCTAAAATCATGCGTGCATTTTCAAAGTTGGGCGAATTAAAAGAACTAGGTGAATTTGAATTTATAAATGTTAGCTCTAAAGCTGTTACTGGAGGTGGTTCTGGTACTTATGTTACTTATTTAATTCCAGCTTCATACACTAATGGAGACGCAAAAATAACCGTCACGTTAAAAGAAGAAGGTGAGTCATTCTCTATTTATAACTTCAATTTAAATTCGATGGCGCTTATTGATTAAGTTTTATCAAAAATAGCAAGCGCAACTGGTTGTATTTAAATAGTTTATTTTCAAAGGAATGTTTATGTCTAAAATTAAAAAAATAGTGATAGCTGTAGTAATTGTGCTAAGCCTTGGCGCAATTGCTAAACAATACAATGAGCACAATCACACAGAGATGGCAATTAAAGAGTGTGGCAATAAAGACAACATCGCTAAAGTCGACTCTAAAGGTTTTGAGTGTAAAGACTAATAGAGAATAGCGACAGTTGATTGATGTTATAAATACGAAGCAGCCGTTACGTTAAATAATGCTTTATGAATATGGAGTTAGTTTAAACTATGAATGAAGCAGAGAAAAAAATCCTACAAGTCATTGAGCAATATGGGTGTTATGTAACATCAGTTTTTGATCCTGAAGGTGAGAGCCCCAACTTTACATATTCAACAGGTATCAGTAAAACATATGATGCACCCGAACTTATTATAATCGGTTTAAACAGCAAACTAGCTCACTCAATAGTAAATAATTATGAAGGACGTTTAAAAAATGGTGAGAAATTCTCAATTGGTGAATTCTATGAGGGGTTCTTAGAAGGTTTTGATGTTACTTTCTGTGAGGTATCACAAGAAAATAAACAAGAGTTTATGCTTTCAGCTTGTTGGTATAATAATGACAAATTTGAAGCATTACAGTTGGTGTACCCTACTACTAGTGGTATTTGGCCTTGGGATGCTGCTGCAAACCAGAGCTTTTTAACACTTCAGCCTTGCCTAGCAACAAAGAGTGCGTGGTAATTTTTAAAAGGTCGTTTAGTTAACATTTGAGCGAGGTATGTTCATTCACCTTTGTTAGCTGAATTCATGATGGTTTCAAAAGGTTTTTATAACTCGAAAGTGAAAGGTTTGAATAAAGAACAAAGCAAGGAAAGTTGTATCTTATATGCTGTATTT
The DNA here is from genome assembly GCF_004208935.1 of Pseudoalteromonas sp. CO109Y. Lineage (NCBI taxonomy): Bacteria > Pseudomonadati > Pseudomonadota > Gammaproteobacteria > Alteromonadales > Pseudoalteromonadaceae > Pseudoalteromonas > Pseudoalteromonas sp. CO109Y. The sequence goes on along the minus strand of NZ_SGPD01000041.1, from coordinate 180,125 downwards.
ACAACTGTTTTATTGTACTTCCTTTTTAAAATTACGTTAATTTTTTCTATGCAGTTAAATTGGCATTCAACCTGTCTAAGCTCGCTTTGGGATAATGCCAACTCTGTAGTGACACCTTTTTTAGGGTTTTCCATTGTCGCTGTATTAAGTTGTATCTGGTTTTTTTATTGCGCCATAAAATACAAACAAAAAGCAGGTAAAGCGGTATATCTTTTATTAGGCGTAGGAGCTGTGTTCTATTATTTTTGGTTTAGAGGCTTTTACGGTTTTTGGCAGCTAATGAGCTACGAAAAAAAAGAAATAACAGTACAAGAGTTTTATGAAAAAACAGGTGGTACAGATAGACTCACTTCGATGTTTGGTAACCGCCTCAGGCATCATGAACTGTGTAAGTCACCACATGACTAGATGAATCAAAATGCAGATGAGACGTTTTGTGTGGTACCAATATCAGTTGCTGTAAAAATACACAGCATAGTTATTTCGCTCTTATATTCAAGAAAATGAGCAACGAGCGCATTTTATTTTTCTGAAACCCTTTAGGATTAATTAAAAATACGAGTTGCCGATGCCTTAAGTTATTTGTTACTAATAGATTTATTAAATACATGAGCGTGACATTGGCAGAAAGATTCGTGACGCGCGCACTATTAAATTGTTAGGTAGCTAGATGGAATTTCAGAGTTGGCCAACACCTTTTGAAAATGGCAGTTTGTGGTTAGTTGATTTGTCATGGGGTACTAAAGAGTGGACTCTAGAGAAATCGAATGGTGTAAAGTACCTGATTAAAGGCGACGCAAAACACGAAAACCATGAACTTGTTGCTCGTGTATTTCACGAAGAATCACAAACTATATACCAGCTATTATTTGAATCTGTAAATGGCTTTCGTTGTCTTGATGAGCATGGGTTGACTGAAGTTTGGAGCGAAAAACGACCAAAGTTCAATACTTTTAAAATAAGAGGTCACGGCTGGCACAAAGAAAGTCCGCTCACCTTCTTTATAGGAAATGATGGTGAATGGTCTCACTTAATAGTTACTTCTGACGAATGTTTAGAGGTTGTTTGTCGAGAAAGCCCTATTGTAAAAGTGATTGGTAAAGCAGAGGTTTTCGCTACCTAATAAAGCCATAAAACAATGGACGCAAAACAGCAGGCTGGTGGTCCTTTGTCGCTGATTTTAGCAAAGCATTTACGCGCCAATTAGTAAGGAAATATGCCCAAGGAAGCATCATAAACGAATGATTTATCTAACACTTAACTCAAATAACTTTAAGGAAACCAAAGAGTTTTATTGCACGACGTTGTCTTTATTTAAAGCTCAATCTGAAACAAGGCTAATATGCTTAGCAGGAGAGTTAATTTTAGATTTAGATGGTTCTTGCCCATGCGCAGAGTTTGGAATTCATATAGGCGATAAACAAATAACTATTCTAAAAACTCTCGAAAAGACTGGAGTTGTTTATTCTTTCGAAAACAACATTGCTGGAGATTTTTTGGAGCTAATTGATCCATCGGGTAATAAAGTAGGCATATGGGCGCATGGTGGTTCAATAAAATGATTACGCGTAACAAAAAATTATGTCGCCAGAAAGCGGGCTGGGGCGCATATATGAAATACGTTTTAGGAATGCTAATAATGATTTGGAGTATTTTTTCTTCCGCCAAAGACTATCCTGAAGTAGTTGTTGGTGAGGAAGATGGTTTTGTCGATCTGACCTTTACAATTTCAAACTCCAAGAAGCTCGAATCTGGTTCATATGAAGTTGTCGTTAAAGGCAACCTGAAAGGCAATATAGTTGGGTTTGCAATCGAGCTGTTGCCATCGTGGAACCCGCAAGCAGTAGAAGGTATTGATGATCCCTTTTATTGGGGAGAGGCATTCTTCAAGAACACCGGGGCGGAGTCAGTTGCCTTTATAAGATCACTAGCTAGTCTCTACGGAGCTACCGTAAGTGGTGCATCGGTTTCAAATGAGGTATACGCCCAAGTGGTTGGGCTTGCAAGCAATCCTGAACAGCTTGAGGTCTCACCCTGCAGAATGAAGTTCTTCTTCAATCCTGACGGAGAGGAAGAGCTGTATTCTGAGGTTTTCATAAACATTGATCTTTCTGAGAAAAGGCTGGAGTTCAATGAAAAGGACAATGCTTATCGTGCGCCATTATTACGTTCATTGTTGCAATAAAGGCTTAACAAGCTGCTGCACCAGACAATTTCCGCTGTCACCTTTTTGGCGTGGCAAAAAAGTAGCCATCAAAAATTTGCTTGTTGAGCCGGGCGTTATGTATTCCGGTAGAAATATGGACAACCTGAAAAATTCGATTATGGCACTTGCCGCATCAGCAAAAGTTCAAGAGGCACTTTATCCAAGTTTCGCGGCTGTTGGTGATGAATTGGTGCTTGAGTTTAGTGAATGCTTAGACGACTTGAAAGTTAGTGATTTAACACCTAAACAAGTAGCATCTATTGAGGCGTTAGATGTTTTTATTAATCAGCATTCAGGTGCGCAATTCTCAGCCATGTATCTTGAAAGTAGTGCTTTATTTGACGATCCTAATTGGGAAGAAATTAGGTCACTTGCCAAGCTGGTTGCTGAAGAAATGGGTTGGTCATCAACTGAACCAATCAAACAAAAACATAGAATTGTAACTGGTTAGCTGAGAGCACATAACAAACGCATTAATAATGAACGCCTAACGCTTGGCTGGCGCTCGTTCCTCTCAAATTTTAGCCAAGCTTAATCCGCCCATTATACGGGCGTTAGCTTTTAAAGTAAGGATTGACTATTGAGGAAAGTTTTAGCTGTTATAATTGTCACTTATATTGTGTATGGGTGGATTTGTTATTTTTGGGATAATTCAGAAGGATCAAATAAACTAGCTAAATTTAGTAGTCTTACTCTTGAAGATATTGTCTCAATTGAAGCGATAAATTCTGAGTATATTAATGTGACAAATTCAGCATTAAATTCTACCCAATCAAAAGAACTATTAATTAATGCTATTACTAGTGCGGAGCAAGCATCAACCGCTAATAGACCACCCAAAAACACCAAACTATATATTAGAATTAAAACAAAGAACGACACCATAGGTTTGAATTTGATGGTTCCACTTACCAAAAGATGTGAAATGTATTTTGTTGTTGTAGATCGGGTTTATGATGGTGAAAGTTACACTCAGGATAGTTATGGCCGCTTTATCGCTACTGGGCTTTATGAATTTTTAGTTGAGGCAAAGTTAGTAAACGAGAGCTAACAAGCAATTAAACAGGGATAAATAACTTGCGGGCTATTCGCTTCGCTCAATTTTAGCCCACAATTTTTTAACCGTTAATATAGCGTTAGGCAATCAGGCATGTCCAAGTTTACATATTATAGAAATCTTATATTAGCTGCTGTTTGTGTTGCTCTTGGTACATCTATTAGCTATGTTCAACTAACTCAAAAAAACGGTGGCTTCCCTTATAAAGAAGAGCTGGTTAGTCGTGATGGGTATATCGATTGGGTGCAGGAGTATGATTACGGAATTCGCTTTGCATTTGTAGATGATAATTATAATTTCAATTACCCTTCTAAATCTAACGGCCAGAGCATAGTTTATGACTCATTATTCAACTCTAAAGGGAAAAGAGTTGAGGTTCTATTTGAACCTAGAGAAAGTACGAAGCCAATATATACAACTAAAGAGTTTCACGATGTATTTGAAGTCAAGGTAGAGCAAAATGTAATCCGTTCCTATGCCGAATCAGAAAAGGCGTGGAAATCAGATAACCTACTTATGCCGTTTATATTGGTACTATTTTTAATTGGTGGGCCTTATATATGGTGGAAAACCAAGAAAGAGTACAAGAATGCCTAACAAGCGCATATTGTCGGACTGTTTTTCCGATGCGCTCCAAATCAGCCGAAAATGTGGGCGTTAAGCAACAACAAGACTACCGATGACTAAAATAGAATATACAAATTTGCAAGATCTTGATCAGGATGAATTACTTTCAATCTTAAATAAAGACAAGATCCGAGAACACTTGGTATTACACGACCAATTCAATGAAAAATCGTTAGCTGAATGGGTTTCAAACAAGTTAAGTGTAGATTCAACCGAGGGATGTAAAATAAGAGGAATACGTTTAAATGGGGCTGTTGCTGGTTGGTGTGGAATCCAGTTTGAAAATGATTCCTATGAGCTTGCAATAGTTTTGAATGAAGCCTACTGGGGCATTGGTACTGCCGTGTTTAAAGATATGATGGTATGGGCTTCAGAGCTGGGTCACAGACTTGTAGTTTTGCATTTGTTAAATACTCGCCCTGAATACAAGTTTCTTACAAAAATGGCATCAAGGGTCTACGAGAGCACGATGTTTGGTCAAAAATACACAAGCTATGAACTTAGGGTGCCAAGAGCCTAACAAGGCAACGGCGACGGTTCCTACTCACTGCTGCTTGCGGCGCTACCAAACATTTCTGTACAGCTATGTGTCATGCTCAACGTCTAGTCACACTCAATGATGGCCTAATGACCGCAAATGGCACAATGCCGTCTCTCCAGAATATGTTAATTACGTAGCATTAAAGTCATCGAACAAACTTTTTCAGCACCATTTCATAGCTTTTCGTTAGAGATCATTTAGCCAAAGGCTTCTGCAAGTCGAACTTCTCATATCAATGAATAATGGCTCTGCATTGGTGTTACTATTTAATCAAAAGCTCATCGTGCCTGAGATTCTCATTTTGAGTGGCAATCGCCACATTCACACTTGCTTTGATAAATAGACTGGCGTAACTTAACACTGGTACGATGAGTCTATAAAAATAAAAAGGTCAAACGTGACGATTAAACAAGAATCGGTGTTTATTAAACTCGCCGAAAGCCAAACCTTACATTTACGCCGTATTAGTAAGACTGATGCGAAAGGCCCTGCGGTGTTTTTTATGCATGGTGCCGTTGAAAATGGCAAAATCTTTTACACCCACAGCAATAAAGGTTTAGCACCATTTTTAGCTGAGCATGGCTATGTTTGCTATGTGGCAGATTTACGTGGTCGTGGTGAGAGTAAACCTGCGATTTCAAAGCATGCAAAGTATGGTCAAACCGAGGCTATTTTAGAAGATATCCCTGCATTTTTAGATAAAATTAAGCAGCTTGAAGGCGAGCCTGCGCGTTATTGGGTGGCACACTCATGGGGCGGGGTGTTAATGAACAGTGTGTTTGCCCGTTTTCCTGAGTTGATTGATGATGTGAAAGCCTGCGGTTATTTTGGTTCTAAACGGTCTTTGTATAACCATCATCCAAGCAAATATATTCAAGGTAATTTGATTTGGTATGGTTTGGCGCCATTAGTTGCCCGTAAGCATGGTTTTGTGCCGGCAAAAAAGCTGAAATGGGGCAGTGATGATGAAACCCGTAAGTCACATTATCAAAGTATGCAGTGGGCTAAGCGTAAACCTTGGGTCGATACTGACGATGGCTTTGATTACGCCAACGCATTAGCTGATAAGGCGCTGCCGCCCATTATGCATGTGGCGGGTATTAAAGATAAAGCCCTATGCCAGCCGATTGATATTGAAAAATTTATGGAAGAGTCGGGCATAGGTAAGCAAACGATGACCATTTATGGCCGTAAGTTTGGCCATAAGGTCGATTATGATCACATAAATATGCTTACTCACCCACAGGCGCGTTTTGATCAATTTGTTGACTTGTTGAACTGGTTTGAGACTCACGCATAAGCGTGTGCATTGCGCTCTCGTAGCGTTTGTATTTCTCTAATGCTTTATCACTTAACGGCTGTCTTACAGCCGTTTTGCTGAGCGTTGCCACCGGTTTTTTTGACTTATAAAAATCTAAAAACTGTGTGCTGTACTCAATGTTTAAGAACTTACACAGGGCCGTTAGTGTTTGTTCGCTGTCACTGATAAGTGCTTCATAGCTTAAATCAAAAACCGCCTCTGGCATCACGTTTTGCCAATGCTCCATTAACTGCTGATACAAATCAAAATACTGTTTAAACTCTGGGAGTGAACAAAAATAAGGTTCGTTTTCAGCAAAATAGTTGCTAAACACCGACCAAGCAATTGCATCATACTCGCGCTGCATATTAATAAACTTGGCGTTAGGAAAGAGTAAATAAATCAATCCGAGTGACTGATAGTTAGCAGGCAGCTTATTGATCATAAAGGGGCGCACAACTGGTGCTTGTTTTATTCGTTCAATATAAATATTGCGGGCATTGTTAATTAGCCCTTGGTTTAGCTCTGCTAAGCAATCTGGGTAGGGGAGTTGCGTTTGTTGTTCAAGGTATGCAACAACCTGATTACTGATACTGGCATCTTCGCCAAGGCTGGCAAAGTCATTGTGGCTTGCCAGCATTTGCTCTACCAGCGTTGAGCCACTTCTTGGCATGCCAATTATAAAAATGGGTGTGATTGTGCCTGTGAATGTTTTGTCTCTGGCATCAATTAGCTCGGCAGTATTTTGCTCTATGATGCGCTGATAAAATGGTACTAAGTCACGGGTTTTAAACTGCGTGAGTTTTGTTTGTAGCTTATTAGCAAGGCTGAAGTAGTTAAAAGCTTGTTCTGTATCATTTAACTGATCATAGCTTTTACCCAGTGCATAATAACACACCATTTTTAAGCGCAGATTATTGGTTAAAGTTAAAAACTGGTGTAGCTCATTTATGTAATTTTGTTCGTTGTTAAAACGTCCAAACTGCACTAACTCAAATAAAATGTATGCTTTTACAGGGTAATTTCCCATACCAAGGGCATGCTTTAAAATAATGTACGCTTTGTCTAGCTCACCATAGGTTAGATAATGCTGAGCAAGATAGTAATGTGGCTCAGGGTTATGGCTGGCAATTGATTTAGCATATTCTAGTACAGTTAATGCATCTTGCGGTGAATGCACGCCATTAAAAGCATCGGCAAGAGCATGGAGCGGTTCAAGCATGTGAGGTAGTCGTTCACAGGCTCTTTGTAGAAGGTAAACCGCAGCATCATAACGTTCTAAACGCAGGGCAATGCGACCCAATCCAAATAACGCTTCGCCGTTTTCAGGATCTGAATCGAGAATGGTTTTAAAATGAAACTCAGCCTCTTTAAGCTTGTTTTCATTCAGTAGTTGATTCGCTTTTTGTAACAGCATAGGAATGGCGGGTTATTTGTTATTTTTATTTACTATAAAACGAAAAAGGCGAAATGTCTTTCGCCTTGGTTAACTATAAATATCCAGAATAAATCCGGGGTATCGACTTTCTAGGTTGATTGCTCAACCTAGAAAGCTGTTCTATTTAGAAAGTATACGTAGCTTTCACGTAATAGAAGCCGCCGTTGATACCATATGGCGACGTTTCGTAGTATTTACCACCCCAGTTATTGTTAGGGATGCCAGTACTGTCATAGAAATCAAGTTTCTCTGCTTCTTGGTCGAATAAGTTTGTCGCACCTACAGAGAAGCTAAGCTCTTCAGTTAGGAAGTAAGTCACTTCTGCATCAATCGTTACTGCAGCATCAGCTGTTTTCGCTGTTGCATCGTAATCTACGTGTACGCCTTGGTATTCGCCATAGTAGTTAACACGTGTAAATGCAGAGAAATTCTCCCACTGTTGTGCCCAGCTAAGCGTTGCTCGGTGATTTGGTAAGTCATTTTCTAAACGGCTTACTTTAAACTCACCAGTAATGTCTGTTGACTTAGTTACTTCAGTGTCGTTCCAGTTGTACGCTAAGCTGAATGTTGAACTACCGCCTAGTAGGTCAGTTGAATAGTTAGCTACAGCATCAACACCTTGCGTTGTTGTATCAAAGTCATTCGTGAAGAAGCTTACTTGAGCTAAGTTTTGTACGTTTGGTACACCCGCTGCTTCAAGTGTATCTTTATCAGCTTGGCTTAACTCAATTTTATCTGATTGACTGATACGGTCATCTACTTGGATGTTGTAATAGTCAACAGTGAAGAATAAGTCACCAATTGTCCAAACTGCACCAAATGTATAGCTTTGTGATTCTTCAGGTTCAAGCTCTGTACCACCTAATTGCACGGCAATTGGGTTTGTTGGTGGTAAAAGTGCTGAGTCAACAAGAACACCGCTGCTTAGGTTTGTTTGAACGTTACTTACATTTGCTTGACCAACAGTTGGTGCACGGAAACCTGTACTGATTGAACCACGAATGTTTAAGTCTTCAGTTAAGTGGTATTGACCAGTTAACTTGTAGTTAGTTGTTGAACCAAATGAATCATAATCTTCATAACGTAACGCTAAGCCCATTAGGAAGTCTTCTGTGAATGGTGCTTCAACATCAACGTATGCAGCATAGTTACGACGTGTATACTCGCCCGCATCAGATGGTTTGAAACCAGGGAAACCATTTGAACCGATACCAAAACCTTGTTCTGTTAGTGGGCCAGCTGTGAAAGACGCTTCGTCACCAGAAACAACTGTGAATGTTTCTTCGTGCCATTCTAGACCACCGGCAACGTTTACATCGTAAGCTAAGCCAAAGTCAAAACCTTTTGATAAATCAGCATTAAAGTTTTTCTCTAACTGTGAGTATTTACCTGGGCTGAAATCGCGCGGGCTTTCTGGGCCTAATGATGCATTGATTGTGTCGTAGATGAAGTAACGAGATTCGTTGTAACCAACTGTACCGCTTAAGTCATAGTAAGCACCTTCAAGGAAACCAGAAGTGATTTCACCTTTAGTACCAATTGTTAATGCAGTATCTGTGATGTTACCACCGAAGTTAGGTGTAAAACCGCCTGGAAGCATTTCGTTAAATGCAAAACAGTCTGGGTTGTTAGCAACTAGATCGATGTATCTTTGGTTATCTAAAACGTTATCATCAATCATGATATCGGTAGGACAGTTACCGCTCATATCGCCAGTTAAATCACCAACAAGCAGTGTTTCACCGCCGTCATTTGAGTAAACACCTGGACGAGTGTGTGGGTTACGATAGTAGAAACCACCACGTACGTCACGCTCAGAGTAGTTACCAAACATGTAGAATTCAGATGAGTTGCTTAACTCAAGACCAATGTTACCAAAGATTGTAATATCATCATCAACTTCAGGTGCACCCCAAATTTGTGCTAAAGAAGATACTTCAGGTACGCCTGCAGCGTTAAGTGCCGCCGCATCAGGGCGTTGTACTGAACGGCTAGTTGCATCAGCTGTTTTATATTGGAAGCTTAAGTTAGCAAAACCACTATCGGTAAATGGTAGACCCACGTTACCTGAAATTTGTGTTGTATCGCCATCACCTTCGTAGTATTCGCCTTGACGAATTTCGAATGAACCACCTTCAGAGGCATCTTTTAATACAAAGTTCATTACACCAGCGATTGCATCAGAACCGTACTGTGCCGCAGCACCGTCACGAAGTACTTCTACTTGCTTTAGGGCAATACTTGGAATAACTGAGATATCAGCACCTTGAGCACCATCATTGATACCACCACCTAAGAAGGCAATAACTGATGCGCGATGACGACGTTTACCATTAACAAGTATTAATGTGCTGTCAGAAGGAAGACCACGTAAGTTAGCAGGGCGTACAAGTGACGCTGCATCACTAATTGGGTTTTGGTGAACGTTAAAAGAAGGAACTGAGCCTTTTAAAAGCTCTAGCATATCGGTGTTGCCGCCTTTATCTAGCTCTTCACCACCAATGATATCAATTGGCACCGGTGAATCACCGATTGAACGTGGCGCAGAACGAGTACCTACCACGGCAATTTTTTCTACGTTTTTGTTAACTTTCGTTTCTTCTGCTGCTTGCTCTGCAGCAACAACCGAACCCGACACAAACAGACCTGCTGTTGTTGTCGCTAGAGCAAATTTAATTGCTTGTTGTAGCGCATTATTTTTGAATTTCATTCTGACTTCCCCAGTTAGAATATTTATGATTATGTCACCGAAGTTAAATAATAAACTTGGTGTAAATCTCTTATACAGCCTGTAAATTTATTTTGCAAATTGTTAATATGATGTTGTTTTTGGCGTTTTTATTTGCACGTTATTATTGTTTTTTTAATTATGTGCATGAAATAAAAGGGGATAATTTATTCTTATTTTTTCTTTTAAGCGTAAGAAAGTATATAAAATATCTAAAAATATTTTAAAAAAGGAATTTTTTGATTGGTTTTTAAGCGAAATTGGATTTGGAACGGTCTATTAGGCTTGTTGCGGAATGTTGTTTAATTGCCATTGCTTTAATTTTTCTCGGTATTCATCCCAAACACATGGGCAACAACTACCACCACCACAACATTCATCTGGGGCCGGCTTTTGGGGTTTTGGCTCAGCCTGTTGTATAGGTGTGTTCATGTTTAATACTGAAAAATAATTACGAATAGAGTATTAAGAATAAAACAAAAACTAATATAAGTAAATTATGCTTTGTGAACTTCACATGCTGTGTGAAAATAACCAAATGCGATTATACAAAGTTATTCATCGAGCCCCATTCAGAGTGGCTAAAATTACCAAAAAGCGTCAGACTCTACGCTTCAAGCGCGCTATGGTAGCACTTAAAATCGCACTTGCCCAAGAAAAGCAAGAAACAAAAGAGATGCTTCATATCTATAGGCGATACACCCAAGGCCAAGCTACTAAAGAAGAATTGCATACTGCCAATGAGCAATTTTTAGATATATTAAAAGGACTCGGTTTAGGCGTATTTGCTGTATTACCCTTTGCACCCGTGACAATTCCTTTGGTTGTAAAACTGGGTCAATGGGTTGGTGTTGATGTGCTACCTAGCTCATTCAATATTAATAAGTCGATTAAAGAGATTGATCAACAAGTAGAAAAAGAAGAAAAAGAGAAGCAAAACAAAGACTGATTAGGTTTTGCTTATCTGATTTTGCCTATACCTTTTGTATCAAGATATTGGTATGCTTAAATACCTTTTCTTTATATCGAGTCGTTTAATGAGTTCATTAATTCGCCATTCTTCTACGGGAATTCCCCTGTCATTTATTGCTAAAGCTGACCTATCAACGTGGTTAACCGAGCAGCCGCAAGCCTTACAAAATTGGCTAACGAATTGTGATTTTAAAAACAAAGGCATGGCCTTAATTGCTGATAGTGAAACCGGTTCACTTGAGCATGTGTATTGTTTAGTTAATGATTTACAAGACTTTTGGTTAGCAGGTGACTTATCAAAAAAACTGCCAGCAGGTTGTTATCAAATTCAAGGTGATGACAAATTTGTAGAACAAGTAGCGCTGGGTTTTGTGTTAGGTGGTTACGAGTTTAGTGAATATAAAGAAAAACCATCGCCACGTGCCACACTAGCTATTAAAGATGAAAGCTTAGTTAAGCGTTTATCGCAGCATGCAAGTGCTATTAATTTAGTGCGTGATTTAGTTAATACGCCTGCTGCAGATATGATGCCGCAACACCTATCACAAGTGATGGCTGATTTAGCCGACACCTTTGATGGTGAGTTTAGTGAGTGGGTTGGTGATGAATTATTAGAGCAAAACTACCCTACAATTCATATGGTTGGTCGTGCGTCTGAGAATAAGCCTCGCTTACTTGATTTACGCTGGGGCGCAAAAGATGCTCCACAGATTACCTTAGTCGGTAAAGGCGTGTGTTTTGATTCAGGTGGTTTAGATTTAAAACCAAGCTCAGGCATGCGTAATATGAAAAAAGACATGGGCGGTGCCGCGCATGTTATTGGTCTTGCCCAGTTAATTATGGCTGCCAACCTACCAATTCGCTTACGAGTACTGGTACCTGCAGTTGAAAATGCGGTTTCTCGAAATGCATTTAGACCAGGTGATGTGATCAAAACTCGTAAAGGGATCACAGTAGAAATTGATAACACGGACGCTGAAGGTCGTTTAGTGCTGTGTGATGCACTTGCTGAAGCGCAAAACGATAACCCCGATCTTATCGTTGACTTTGCAACCCTCACTGGTGCTTGTCGTGTAGCCCTAGGTACTGAATTACCGGGCTTTTTCGCAAATAACCGTGATGTTGCTAACAAATTGATGGATGCAGGCGAAAGCTGCCATGATCCTGTATGGCAACTTCCGTTATTTGATCAATATAAAGCATTATTAAAAAGTGACGTAGCTGATATTGCTAACTGTGCTTCCACTCCTTTTGGTGGTGCGATCACTGCTGCTCTTTATTTAAAAGAGTTTATTGAGCCAAGTACTCCTTGGGTTCACTTTGATGTTATGGCTTGGAACTTACGTGCATTACCAGGTCGCCCTACAGGTGGTGAGGCATTGGGTATTCGCGCCGTGTTCAATTACTTACAAGATCGCTTCCAATAATCTAGAGTTGGTAAAGCTCTAACGGTAAATCATCGGGATCGGCAAAAAACGTAAATTGCTTCCCGGTGATTTCATCCACTCTTATTTCTTCAACCGAAATGCCTTGTTGTTCTAAGTACTGCTTAGATTTTGCAATATCAGCAACTTTAAACGCCAAATGGCGTAGCCCTTGTGCCTCTGGATAGCTGGGTCTTTGTGGCGCTCCAGGAAACGAAAACAATTCTAATTGGCTACCATCAGGAAGTGCTAAATCTAACTTATACGAGTTACGTTCAGCACGGTATAGTTCGTGGATAATCGGCAGTTTTAATACTTCATTATAAAAATGCTTTGATTTTTCATAGTTGCTACAAATGATTGCAGCGTGATGTATGCCTAATAATTCCATTATATAGTCCATTTTTTGCTCATAAAAAAACGCGGACTAAGCCGCGCTTTTCTATAAATAATAGGGGTATTATTCTGCCGCTTTACATGCTGCAACAGCTGGTGCAACAAGTTCAAGGCCTGTTTTATCACACTCAGGTAAGGCTGCATCAGACACTGCAATAGGTGTCACGCGTTCGCCCCATTTAATGTAACTTGCCGCCCACGTTAAACCTGCACCAAAGGCCGCTGACATAATGTTTGAGTTAGGTTTGATAAGGCCTTGCTCAACAGCTTCACAAATTGCAATCGCAATTGTTGCAGCAGACGTATTACCGTAGTCGGCAATGTTCACCATTACTTTTTCATCAGCTACTTTCAAACGTTGCTGAATAGCTTGGATAATACGTAAATTGGCTTGGTGAGGAACTAATACGTCAATGTCATCAAGCTCTAACTGTGCTTGGTTCAGCACGTCGTCACAAGCTTCACTCATACCTTTAACAGCACGCTTGAAGATTTCGCGACCTTCGAATAATAAGTTAGACGGGCCAATTGGCTCATACTTATTTAAATCGCTACCAAAGTTTTCGATGTGCAAGATATCGCGATCTTCACTGTCACAGCCTGTTTTAGTTGCAAGTAAACCTGATGGTGTATCTGAGGCTTCTAATACAACGGCACCAGCACCATCACCGAATAATACAGCACTGTCGCGGCGCGCCCAGTTGATGTACCAAGTCATGCGCTCAGCAGCAATAACAACCGCTTTTTTGATCATGCCCGCACGAATTTGTGCCGTTGCTGCTTGTAATGCATATAAAAAGCCTGAACATGCAGCGTTAGTATCCATTGCTGCTGCGCCAACTGCACCAATATTTTTTTGCACTAAAGAGGCTGTATTTGCCACCATAGTTGAAGGTGTACAAGTCGCAAGAAGTACAAGATCAATGTCTTTACCATCAACCCCAGCACAAGCAAGCGCTTGCTTTGCGGCAACGGTCGCTAAATCGGCAGTAGAAACATGGCTGACACGGCGAGATTTGATGCCTGTACGTGTTGTGATCCATTCATCATTGGTATCAACAATATTGCTAATTTCATCATTGCTGATGCTTGCTGGTGGTATACATTTACCCCAGCCAGTAATTTGGGCATAAGACATAATGTGTTCTCTTTATGTGGTCAGACTTGTTAAATTTTTCCGAAGTTATATCAAAATTCACTTGTTAACACTAGTTCATTGCTGCGCTATGTCGTAAATAATGGCATTTACTGAGTATTTAAGTTAAACCTAGTATAAAAAAGAGGCGATTATGAAAAAAATAAACCTAAAAATAAGCACATTATCGGTACTGTCTTTATTATCTACGTTTGCTGTTAATGCACAAACCACCATTATTCATGCTGGAAAGATGCTGGTAGGCACTGATCAAGATGTCAAAGAGCAGCAAACGCTGGTTATTGAAGACAATAAAATTGCCGCAATAAAAGCTGGTTTTCTAACAAAGCAGCAATTAAACCTCAGTGATGCAGATGTTATTGATTTAAAAAATCAGATGGTATTGCCGGGTCTGATTGATATGCACGTTCATGTTACCTTTGAGCGAGATGCAAAACGTAACCCTCACCAATGGGCAACTGAATACGAAGCCGATTACGCTCTGCGTTCTCTAAAGTACTTACAACGTACGGTTGATGCAGGTTTTACCTCTGTGCGTGACCTAGGTAGCAGCTATCAAGTTATCTTCCCATTAAAGCGAGCGGTTGAACGTGGCGACATTGTTGGCCCGCGCATTTTTGCAGCAGGGGATATGATCACACCGACCGGTGGTCACGGTGATATGCATGGCTATCGCCGTGATATCACCAAAGCGACAGAAGGGGCTGGCTTAGGTGTGTGTGATGGCGCAGCCGATTGTACTCGAGCAGTGCGCGATGTAATTAAAAGCGGTGCCGATGTGATTAAAATAACCGCGACAGGTGGTGTTTTAAGTAATACAGCGGCAGGGGTTAATCAGCAATTTACTGATGAAGAACTCAGTGCCATTGTAAACACAGCCCATCATTTAGGCCGCAAAGTGACCGCTCATGCTCATGGCACAGAAGGTATAAAAGCAGCACTTAGAGCAGGTGTTGATTCAATCGAACATGGCTCTTTTTTAGATAAAGACACGGTTAAGCTTTTCAAAAAGCAAGACGCGTATTTAGTTCCAACCTTACTCGCTGGCGCAACAGTTAAAGAAGAGGTACTTAATAATCCGAATATGCCAAAAGCAATTGCTGATAAGGTCGAAGTAGTTGCGCCAAAAATGGAAGCATCGTTTAAATTGGCGTTAAAAAACAAGGTTAAAATAGCCTTTGGTACAGATTCAGGCGTATCTAAGCATGGTGATAATGCTAAAGAGTTCGAGTTATTAGTTAAATATGGCATGACACCAAAACAAGCTATTAAATCAGCCACCGTTGAAGCTGCTAAACTATTAGGTCAAAGTGATAACCTCGGTGACTTGAGTGTTGGTAAACAAGCAGATATTATCAGCGTGAATATGAATGTACTTGATAACATTAGTGAACTTAGTCAGGTTCAGTTTGTTATGAAGGGCGGTAAAGTGCTCAAACAGTAAGGGTTACTATGGGCGGTAAAATTAAAGAGACGTTATTTAATCATTTAATTGATGCAGAGCGACAGCTCCTTGAGCCAGAGGTACGTCAATCTGCTGAAGCGCTTGATGCATTACTTGATGATGATTTTATTGAAATAGCCGCTGATGGCACGTCATTTAATAAGTTCCAAGTTTTAACCCGCCTGCCAACTGAGGTGGTACCGCAGTTTTATAATCAACATTTTAAAGGCCGAATGCTTAGTGATGATATTGCACAGCTAAGCTATCAAGCAGCCTTTAGACGTTCAGCTCGCTCAGAGTTTAACTACTCAGTTCGTATGTCACTGTGGCGTTTTAATGGTAAACAATGGCAAATGGTGTTTCATCAAGGAACGCCTTGTGCTGTTTTTACAATTTCAATGGACGATGATTAAGCTTTAAAGAGTCCGTTATGCAAACCGATCCGGCGATCAGTCGCCTACTAATTTTAAGAAGCGCCGCAATCGCCGTGCAGTTTGTTGCTGTGATTGCAGTGTATTTTCTTTTTGAATACCAAATCCCCTTACTGCCTTTACTTGCTGTAATTTGTATTGAAGCAATCTTTCAGCTGTTAAGTATATTCGCTTACCGAAATGTCACGAAAGCAAGGCCAGCAGGTGTGTTAATGCAGTTGACAGCCGACTTATTGTTTTTAACTATTTTGCTCTCCTTAAGTGGTGGAGCAACAAATGCATTTGTTTCGTTATTACTGTTACCAATCATGATAGCGGCGGTGACTGTTAATGCGAAAGGGCTTGCTTACACAGCTGTGCTGGCAATCGCAGCTTATAGTTTTTTACTGATAAAAATGCCCGAACACACCATGCACCAAATGCAGATGACTCATCATTTTATTGGTATGTGGGTTAACTTTGTTATCAGCGCCATCGTTATTGCCTTTGTAATTGGCACATTAAACAGCACGTTAAGAGCCAGAGAAGCTACTATTTCCCGTACCCGCGAGCAACAATTAAGGCATGAGCAATTATTAACGCTTGATGGCGCTGCCGCACAAGTAACGCATCAACTTGCAACGCCGATAGCAAACTTACAGCTGTTATTTGAAGAGCTTAAAGAGCAACAAGCTGATGACCCCATTGTGCACGAAATGGCCAAGCCATTAGCTCAGTGTAAAGAGCAACTTGCTCATTTTAGGTCACTTTCAAATGCACTAAGAACCGGTGAAACACAACAAGTGATTAGTGCTAAAACACTGCAAAACACTATTCAGGATGCGATGACACTGCATTTTCCTGAGCAAAGCTTACAGTGGCTAAATGACGCCCCTGATTGTTCGATTTTAAGTGATGCCATGCTGTTACCGGCTATTTTAAACTTGTTGCAAAACGCCGTATCGGCAAATAACCATAATCAGCAACACTGCATCGAAGCTAAGTGGCAAATCGATGAGCAAATACTTTCATTGTCGTTACGTGATTTCGGTCAAGGATTTAGCGAGCAACAAATGGCATCATTAGGCGGTCAGCTCATGCCAAGTAGCGATGGAATGGGAATGGCAGTTATGCTTTCTAATGTAACCTTAGAGCGCTTAAATGGCTCATTAACACTAAGTAATCACCCACAGCAAGGCGCGATTGCGATGGTTAGTTTAAAAATTGTATGAAACTTTTAATTATTGAAGACGATGTAAACCTAGCCAGCACGCTTGCGAGGCGCTTTACAAAACAAGGCTTCACATGTTCACTTGCTCATAACGCTGAGCAAGCTTTACAAAAAACAACCACTTTTGAGGCAAGCCACTTTCTGGTGGATTTAAAACTCGGGGATGATAACGGCCTTGCGCTAATTAAACCTTTAAGAGAACAATTTCCTTCAGCTCGTATCGTATTGCTCACGGGGTTTGCCAGTATTGCCAGTGCAGTAGAAGCGATACGTTTAGGTGCTGATGACTACTTACCAAAGCCTGTCGATTTCAATTCATTATTAAAAACAATCTTGGGTGATGTTGAAGCTGGTGCCTCATCGGTAAACCCAGAGCCAAGCCAAATAATGTCGCCAGAGCGTCTTGAGTGGGAGCATATTCAACATGTATTGCATAGCAACAATGGAAATATCTCTGAAACTGCGCGCCAACTGAATATGCACAGAAGAACCCTACAACGTAAATTGCAGAAAAAACCCGTACAACACTAAATTGATTGTTTATTAAACTGAAATAATTCTGCGGTTAATCCTAAAGTATGGTTTAGATATTAATAGGTACAAAACTCAGCCTTTTTGATTTGCTGCATCGCTGATCCTTAACTAAAGTCAAATTAAACCTGTTAGTTGTATGAGTCTGGCGTATGCATTTTTCAGAACTTAATTACTTCGCGATCTTTTTTGCTGCCCTTGCATCTTTCTTATTGGGCACTGTGTGGTATTCACCTTGGCTTTTTAAACGTATTTGGATGGAAAGCTGTGGTTTAACTGAACTTGACCTACAGAGTATTAACCCAGTTATGGTGTTTGGCGGCAGCTTTGTTTTATGTTGTTTAATTGCATTTAGTTTATCGTTATTTATTGGCGCAAATGTCAATGTGGGAGTAGCTGTTGGCACAGGGTTTATTATTGGCTTGTGCTGGGTTAGCTGTGCTTTAGGGATTGGCTATATTTTTGAACAACGCCCATTAAAATTGTTCTTAGTTAATGCAAGTTATTCAATATTACAGTTTTCTGTTATCGGCTTAGTTTTGGGGCTCTGGCCCTAACATGTTAAGGTAAGGTTTTATTTTAGCAATGTAGTTGTAATGGCAAAACCAAATAAAAAAGGCCCGACCAAAACAGTCGATATTTTTTGCTCACAATGTAAAACTCAATTATTTAAATACCGTAAAGGCGGAAAAGGGGCGTTGGTTAAATGTTTTGTTGAACGTATTAGCCAAGACTTTACCAATGAAACAGGTATCTGCCCTGACTGCCAACGTCAATTCGCCCGCGAAACCATGATCCGCGGCGCACCTGCTCTAAAAATTATCGGTGGTAAGGTAACGCATAAGTAGATTAGTATTTGCCACATCTTTGATGTTTAATTTAATGTTAGTTAAAGAGTATTAATACCATTTCTGTAAATTGGCTTTACTGGGAAACAAAATCAACAAGGAAAACATTAACTTGGTTAAACATGCATTTGCTGCTTTGCTTATGGTTTTTGGCGTTTTGCCCATTTTGACTTCATGTGGAGAGACAGCTTCAAAAATAAACAACAATGAATATGTGTTCGTAAGAGCTATAAACCCAAGCGATAACCTATACAAATATGGCGCATTTAGACTTAAGCCTATAAAAAATGAAGCTAATGTCGTTAAATTCGATTGGATTACTGTCGAGTCCTCAAACAGCATATTGAAAATAGAAAGTGACACTACTCATTTAGGCAAATCATCCTTTTATGTGGCAGATGGTCTAAAGTTTGATGTTTTTTACCTTTCTTTATCTATTGCTGATCAAGCCTCTTGGTGGGTAAATGAAGTGCCTGCGGAGTTTAAAACCATGTATACTACTGAATTTTGTCAATCATCTTTGACAAAGCTAGAGCAGCTTAACCATGAAGATCTGAGTATTTGCTTTGAGTAAATATTAACTGTAATTAAAATACGGACATTTATCCTCGTTTATCCCTCATGCTCTGGTACTATTGACCGGTTTGCTGTTTCAATGAATGAAAACAACCCTCCCCATGGATTGGGCCAGTTGTATGGGTATAAACACATGAACAAAATGGACTCACGCACGTGATAGCACTTTTATTTGATATTATTGGCATGACAGGCACATTCTTAGTGGTTGGTGCTTTCTTTTTATTACAACTGAATAAAGCATCGCCAACCGGCCTTGTGTATAACATGATGAACTTAACAGGTGCAATTCTGTTACTGATTAGTCTTTGTTATAACTTTAACCTTGCTAGTTTTGTTATCGAAATTTTCTGGATAGCGGCGTCACTTATTGGTTTATATAAGTACATCAAGGCAAAGCGTACTGCTAATGTTGAAACAGCTTAATTAAGCTTAGCTCAATAAAATTAAAACCCATTTTTAGCTGAAAGTGGGTTTTTTTGTATCTACTTCCGAGAACTCTTCAACTAAAACTATAAAAACATTGCAAGCTTGCCAATCTTTTGTATTAATAGTGTAAACAAGGTGTTGCTTTTGCAGCATGGGCTATTAGTACAGGTATCTCGCAGCGTGAAGCTTTTAAGATGTTCAGCACTTTTTTCAATTGCAGTTGCCTCAACCATTCCAATGGTTGCAAATGCGACTGACGAGCAAGACTTATTCTCTTTAAGTTTTGAAGACTTGCTTAATGTGCAAGTCGATATTGCTAGTAAAACCAGCGAAACCTTGTCATCTGTTCCTTCAACCATGAGTGTATTTAGCCGTAAACAAATTCAAGCGCTTGGTGTTGATAACGCCTATGAGGTAATGAATTTTGTGCCAGGTATGCAATCAACCCGTGGCGATTGGGTTGGTGCTGTGCCTAAAGATCATGCTCGAGGTGTATACCTTGATAGCGGCAATGTACTGGTGATGATCAATGGTGAGCGTGTCAATGAATCATCATTTGGTAAAGCCTCTGTTTACATGCCTTATATTCCTATTGAAATCATTGAAAAAATAGAGTTTATTCGCGGTCCAGGCTCGGCGCTGTATGGCAGTAATGCGTTTTTAGGGGTGATGAATATTGTTACCTCTAAAGAGCGAAATGCTCTGCAACTTGTGGTTGGCAATAATGGTCGCTACGGGGCAACAGGGCAGTTCAATACCTCTTTAAGTGATGATACCGAACTCTTTGCGATTTTTTCGTATGATCAAAAAGACGGCGAAAGCTACCCGCAAGGAGTAAAAGATCCTCTTGAGGCGCTTTACCTAGAAGCAGGTGTTGATTACAAAAAGCTGCAATTACGTGCTCGTTACAACGAAACCTCTCTTGATGAATTTTTAAACCTTGCCGGCTATTCAACGCAAAATCAACACACCAGTGATAACACCTTTGTTGGCGTTAAATATAACTGGATTAATAACGATAAGTTAAAGCTAGACTCTAGTTACTCGTACACTAAACATAATATCTCAAGTGCTGGTTTAATCGCTGCGTTTGACGATATACCTGACTTTTTACTTGGTCCAGCTTGGCAAACGACCGATAGCAAATTTGAGACTGAACTGAGTTATCAATTTGAAAATCAATGGCAGCTTGCAGCGGGTATAGAATACGCAGAGGCTAAACAGGTCGAAGCTGGGGTGCGTACTAATTACTATGATGATGAGTCGATGTTAGTCATTATTGGCCCCGCTTATTATCAGCAAGGTATCGTGACTGTGATGGACTTTCCTGAATTTGCATCACTTAAATATACCTTCGAAACATATAGCGCCTACGGGCAGTTAAAAGTACCTTATTCAGATGCACTTACTTTATTTGTAGGGGCACGCTATGACGATGTGAAAGACATCGACAGCAAACTTTCGCCTCGCCTTGCGGGTGTTTATGTAATAAACCCAGAGCATACCGTTAAAGTGCAATATGGCGAATCGTTCAGAACACCCGTTACGAATGAGCTTTTTTCAAATGATGATGTCACAGTAGGTAACCCATCGCTTCGCTCTGAGTCGGTAAAAACCACTGAGCTTGTTTGGCATTATCAGACCTCAGAGTTACAAGCTAATGCGGTGCTTTTTTATAATGAACTCAATGATTTTATAAATATTGAGCCAACGCAATCTAATGATGCCTTGTTTACTTTTACAAACTCATTTAACACCCAAAACAGCGGTATTGAGCTCGATGCTACTTGGCAATCAAGTAAAGAGTTCTCTGTAACAGGTACCTATACGCAATACTTTGAAGACCCAATTAATGCGAGCTTTAAGCGTTTTGCAAGCTTAGTGAGTAGTTATAATTTATCTGACAGCTGGCAAGTGAGTTTAAACCTACTATGGCGTGATAAAGTAGAAGTAAGTTCAGTTACCGGTGCTCACTTTAAACAGTCTGCCTATAGCTTATTAGGTGGCAGCTTAAAATGGCAACTAAACGCTAACAGCAAACTAATGCTCAAAGTAGAAAACCTGTTAGGTAAAAAATATAATGTGTTTGATCCACGAATGGACAATGGCGCTGTCGCTGGTACAACAGAAGATTTATCGTTACACTACCAGTTCAATTTTTAGTTGCTCTGCTCTCAAAGGTTTGAATGTCGTCATTAAGTAAAAAGTTAGTTATTGCAGGTGCAATGCTTTTATTGTTGCTTGTATTAGTTTTTTACGTTGGACGCGCTCACGACTATCAACAAGCAGAGCAACAAAGCCGTGTTCAAGCTACTCAGTTAAGTCATTATTTTTCAAGCGAATTAGCCCGATTTAAAACAATTCCGACTCTAGTGAGTGCCAATGATTTAGTTAAATCTTTTGTGGTTAAGCAAGGTATAGGCGAGCAAGCCGTTAATTATTATTTAGAAGATATTCAACGTGCCAGTGGTGCATCAGATGTCTATTTAATGGATTTAACAGGCTCGGTCGTGGCAAGTAGTAACTGGCAGGTTGATTACACCTTTTTGGGCAGTAATTTTGCTTTTCGGCCTTATTTTTATTTAGCCAAGCAGGGTGAAAAAGTAGCTTATTTTGCTTTAGGTATGCGCTCAAGTGAGCGGGGCATTTACTTTTCAGAGCCGGTTATTGATAAAGGCAAAGTTATTGCCGTTGTCACTTTAAAAGTGAATGCTAAAAAGTTTGAACAAGACCGCCAGCTACTTAATGCATCAGACAGCACCCACTTCTATATCGCATTAGAAGATAGCGTTATTGTGATGTCAGACGTTGAGGACTGGCGATTAAAGTCACTTGAATCGCTTAACGACGAACAAATGGCTGCTTTGGTTAAGTCGCGCCGCTACTTGTCTCATAAACCGAGTTTACTTAATCATAATCATAAGTCTTTAAGTGAACAAACCGCACAGCAAAATATTCAGCTTAATGGCAAGCAAGCGCGCTTTATTAGTGCCACAGAAACAATAGACATTATAAACGCCAAAGCCAGTGTGCTGGTGGATGTAACTAATGTGGAGCTTGCGCAAATACCTCGACTGCTTTGGTTTAGTGTGTTTTATGCTATTGCTGTTGTGCTTATTCATATGGCTATGGTGCGCTTTGCGGGCTACAAAAAGCTCTTGTTTTCAAGACATAGCCTTGAGCAAGAAGTAATTGAACGAACCCAAGCGCTCGAAAAAGCGCAAAAAGCACTGATCCAAACAGCCAAGCTTGCAACGATAGGTCAATTAAGTGCGGGCATTAACCATGAAATCAATCAGCCCTTAAGTGCCATGAACACTTATTTAGTAAGTGCAAAAAGGTTGCTTATTAAAGGCAATATTGAGCAAGCCAGCGAAAATTTAGTACTGGTGCAATCTCTAATAGAGCGTGTTCACAAAATTGTCGCTCAGCTTAAGCATTTTAGTAAACCCGCACAAACCCAACTTAGGCAGCAAAGCTTAGCGAGCATGTTAAAAAATGCGTTAATGATCGCCAGCGCCCAGTTAAAGCAAGACGATATCGAGGTAAAAGCTGCTGATATTGATGCAAACATAACGGTGTGGGTCGACAGCGTTAAGTTTGAACAAGTCTTGGTAAACGTGATCACCAATGCCAGCCAAGCAATGAGTGAATCTGAAAAGCGCGAATTGAGTTTCGACCTCGAACTATTCGACGACCGCGTTAAGCTATCAATTCTTGATACAGGCCCAGGTATTGATCAACACGCATTAGGTAACATCTTTGAGCCATTTTACAGTACTAAAACCAGCAACGGTTTAGGTTTGGGTTTATCTATTTCACGGCAAATTATCGACTCATTTAACGGTCGATTATCTGCGCATAACCGCCCTGAAGGCGGCGCACAATTTATAATAACCTTACAAACAAATAAGGAACCATCATGAGTGTAGTTGCAGCGACCTGTAATCAGGTAATCGTTATTGATGACGAAGCGGTGATACGCGATTCATTAAAGCAACTCCTTGAGATTGAAGGTTATCAAGTTCAGTGTTTTAGTGAGCCAACTGCGGCACTTTCAAAATTGAGTCGTCGCTTTGAGGGAATTGTTTTAAGCGACATAAACATGCCAAAAATGGACGGTTTGGCATTTTTAGAACAAGTGAAAGCCTTTGATAGTGAGCTACCGGTTATTTTTCTTACCGGCTTTGCTGATGTATCAGTTGCCGTTAAAGCCATGCAACTTGGCGCTTATGATTTATTCGAAAAACCACTGACCGAGCAATTGTTAGACTGTATCGCGCGAGCTTCAGAAAAACGTGCCTTAGTGATGGAAAACCGCGCCTTAAAAATCGCAGTAGAGAAAACCTCTGCGCCCGGTGTGCGAATTTTAGGTGAAACCGAGCAAATGCAACAAATGATGCATTTACTCAATGCAGTTATCGATACTCCCGCTGATGTTTTAATAGAAGGTGAAACAGGCACAGGTAAGGAGTTAGTTGCCCGTTACTTGCACGATCAAAGTAACAGATCAGCGGCTAATTTTGTTGCCATAAACTGCGGTGCAATCCCCGAGCAACTGATTGAAAGCGAACTCTTTGGTGCAGCCAGTGGTGCATACACAGGTGCTACGCAATCTCGCCAAGGTAAGTTTGAATTTGCTAAAGGCGGTACTGTCTTTTTAGATGAAATAGAGTCAACGCCTGCAAGTTTACAAGTAAAGTTATTAAGGGTGCTTGAAGAGCGTAAAGTAACGCCTGTAGGTGATAACCACGCCATTGATTTAGACGTGCGTATAGTTGCAGCTACAAAAGTAGACTTAATGACACTGGTCGAAGCGGGGGAGTTTAGAGCCGATTTATATTACCGATTAAACTTAGTTAAAGTGAGTATTCCGGCATTACGAGACAGAAAGGCCGATATTCCACTGCTGTTTAAACATTTTAGCTCGATAGCAGCGACACGTTTTCATAAACCGCCTGCACCACTAAGTAGTGAAGCAAAGCAGCGACTTCTTGCCTACGATTGGCCGGGTAATGTGCGAGAGCTTAGAAATCAGGCTGAACGTGCGGTATTGCTAGGCTCTGATCTGGCCTTTGCCTCGTACAGTGATGCAAACAGTGACAACGAGCTTGCTCAAGACTTAAGCCTTGCCGAGAAAATTAGCTTTTATGAGCAGTCACTTATCGAAGAAGCGCTAGAACGAAACAACGGCAGCATAAAAGACACCATGGTCACATTACAAATTGCTCGTAAAACTCTTTACGACAAGATGACCAAGTACGGTATTAATCGCGAAATGTTCAAAGACTAAGCAACCCTCTCATATAAAACTCTTCATAATGGGTGGAACTGGTGACAGCACATTTTTAAAAATGTGTGGATATCCACCCATAAAAAACAGCCTCTTTTACGTCAATAAAGTTAATTCACTGTTATTTAAAAGCTTTTTTAAAATTAACTAAGTTGGCAACCAACTTGCCTTAATAGTTAGGAACAACAATTTGAACCTAATAAGGGGCGCATAATGACAACAATATTCACTCATACAAAAACACGCGTAGCAGCGGCTGTGATTTTAGCGAGCACAGCTGGCTCAGCAATGGCAGCAGACTACGCGGTATACGGTAAAGCAGAAGTTCAAATAGCAAACACAGATACAGGCGTTATGCGCTATGCAGATGAAGGTACGCAAATCGAAGCACCTTTTTCTCGTATTGGTATTAAAGGTAGCCACAAACTAACTGAGTCGCTTAAAGCAGTATTCAAATACGAAGTACAAGTAAAAGGTTTTGAGCATGACGATACAAGTGAGCCATTTTCAGCTCGTAATACTTACTTAGGCCTTGCAGGTGATTTTGGTGAAGTGGTTGTCGGTCGTAATGACACTCGTTTTAAATACTCAGAAGGTAAAGTCGACGGTTTTAACGAAACCCAAGCAGATATTGCTCAGTTGATCCCTGGTCAAGACCGTATCGGCGATACCATTACCTACAGCTCAAAAACATACGGTGGCGCATCACTAGCGCTAACTTATGCACCAAAAGATGACAGTAGCAAC
The DNA here is from genome assembly GCF_004208935.1 of Pseudoalteromonas sp. CO109Y. Lineage (NCBI taxonomy): Bacteria > Pseudomonadati > Pseudomonadota > Gammaproteobacteria > Alteromonadales > Pseudoalteromonadaceae > Pseudoalteromonas > Pseudoalteromonas sp. CO109Y. The sequence goes on along the minus strand of NZ_SGPD01000041.1, from coordinate 154,771 downwards.
GATGAAGATGGTTTTGCGGCAACGGTTATTTATGGTGACCGTGCATTAAAATCTAAAGACTACTATGTTGCTATCAGCCATGTTGATGCACTTAATAAGTTAACAGCAAGCCGCGTTGTTGCAGCATGGAAACTTGAAAACCTACAGTTAGCGGGTTTATTCCAGCGCAGCGAATCAACCGACGGTACGAAAGAAGGCAATGGCTATGCACTTAGCGCAAGCTATGCAATCGATAAATGGGTACCTAAGCTGCAATATGTTAAAGACGACTCAAAAATTCGCCATGCTGAAGAAGGTAAACAATGGACAGCAGGTGTTGACTATGTTTTTGATAAACAAACCACAGCATACTTATTCTATACTGATTTAGATTTAGAACTTGAATCAGACAACAGCGTTGCAATTGGCCTTAAATACAAGTTCTAAGGAGTCGGTATGTCATTAGTAAATCAAACAAAAGATGGCTCACAGCCACGCCCATTAATGAGCACAGTGATGTTACTACTGGGCCCATTAGTAATGTTATTAACGTGTTTAATTGATCCACCAGCGGGTATGAGTGTATCAGCACTACGTACCGCAGGCCTTGCATTTTGGATGGCTACTTGGTGGGTAAGCGAAGTTGTGCCAATTCCTGCTACTTCATTATTGCCACTGGTTATATCACCTCTTGCTGGCATTGCAGCAATCAAAGGGGTCGCGTCACCTTATGCACACCCTTTGATCTTTTTATTCTTAGGCGGCTTTTTGATCTCAATCGCGATGGAGCGTTGGGGTTTACATAAGCGTATTGCACTTAATACCATGCTTCGTGCTGGTACTAAGCCAAGCCTACAAATTTTAGCCATGATGTTAGTAACGGCATTTTTATCAATGTGGATGTCAAATACAGCAACTGCTGTGATGATGTTACCAATTGCTATGTCGATTACTATGTTGGTTAAACAGTCTAACCCTGAAAATGATCAATTTGGTAAAGCATTATTATTATCAATCGCTTATGGTGCAAGTATCGGTGGTATTGCTACTTTAATTGGTACCCCACCTAATGCACTTATGGCTGCGTATTTATCAGACAGCTACAAAATTGATATTGGCTTTGCTGAGTGGATGAAAGTAGGTGTACCTCTTGCAACTGTTATGCTGGCTTTATGTTGGGTTTGGTTAACTAAGTTTGCTTATAAAGTAGATACCGATTGTGCTAAAGCAGCAAGTAAAGATACTAAGTCGTTATTCCTATCGCAGTTACAAGAGCTTGGTGCAATGCAGCGCGCTGAAAAAGGCGTAGCAGCCGTGTTCGTTTTAGCGGCAGTATGCTGGATCTTCAGACCTGTACTTGCCGACTTATCGGGCTTAAAAATCTCTGATACGGGTATTGCTATTGCTGCAGCATTATTATTGTTCGTGTTACCGGCAAACAAAGGTGATGGTGAGCGTATTCTTGATTGGGAAAGTGCCGCTAAAGTACCGTGGGGCGTGTTACTACTATTCGGTGGTGGTTTAACACTGGCTGCGCAAATTAAATCATCTGGCCTAGCTGAGTATATTGCTCACATGATTGAAGGGGCGAGTGCAATTCCATTGGTGTTAAGTGTTCTAGCAGTGGCAACCTTAATCACTTTCTTAACTGAGATCACTAGTAACACAGCTACAGCGGCAGGTTTCTTACCACTTTTAGGCCCTGTTGCTGAGTCAGTATTTGGTACACCGCTGGTATGGGTCATTCCAGCGGCTATTGCGTGTAGCTGTGCGTTTATGATGCCAGTTGCGACACCGCCTAATGCAATAGTGTTCGGCTCTGGGCAAATTCAAATGCGCGATATGATCCGCTCTGGCTTTGCACTGAACATAATTGCTATTGCGATGATCACGGTAGTTACTATGACTATTGCCGCAGTGGTATTTGGTTTTTAGTTAAGCCTTTAAGTTTTCAACCTATTCCAACCAATAGCAGCGCTCACTATGAGCGCTGTTTTTACATTTATAAAGTTGCTCAGATAAATTTAGCTAGTTATAGTGGCTAAAATCGTTTATCAAGAGATGATGTTTTGACTGATATACACGCACAATTACAGAGTGAATTTATAAAACTCAACGATGCTTTTATGGCCGAGCCTTATTTAGCTATTGAACAGCGTATAAAGCTTTTAAAAACGATTAAATCCCGCCTAATTGAAAATGAGCAAGCCCTAGTTGCAGCAACAAGCAAAGACTTTGGTTACCGTACTGAGTTCGATACGGTACTGGGTGATTTACTGCCAACGGTAAAATCATTAACCGACATCATCAAGCGCTTACCCAAATGGTCACGAAACGAATCACGCAGTGTGGGTATCAGTTTATGGCCTTCATCGGCACATATTCATTACCAACCTAAAGGGGTCGTGGGTGTTATCGCGCCATGGAATTACCCCATTCAATTAGCATTAGTACCGGCTCTTAGCGCATTAGCGGCGGGTAATCGCGTGATGTTAAAACTAAGCGAATTTACCCCACATACCAATGCTGTTATCAAGCAGATAATGGACGGTGACGTTGCTGAGCACTGTATTATTGTTGAAGGCGAAGCCGACACTGCCGCCTCTTTTTGTGATTTACCTTTTGCTCATTTACTATTTACTGGCTCAACATCAGTAGGGCGTAAAGTGATGCAAGCGGCCAGTAAAAACCTCACCCCAGTGACCCTTGAGTTAGGCGGTAAATCGCCGGTTGTGATTCTTGATGATGTGAATATCAAAGAGGCTGCAAAAACCCTGTTATTCGGCAAGTTAAACAACGCAGGGCAAATATGTGTTGCTCCTGATTATGTGTTTGTGCCCAAAAAGCTTGAGCATCAGTTAGTTCTGCAACTCAGTGAGCTGTATAAAAAGCACTTTAAACAAGGTGTTGAAGGTAAGAATCTCACCTCGATTGTCTCTGATAGGCAATATCAACGTTTAATTGCGACATTAAATGATGCAAAAGACAAAGGGGCTCAAGTGTTCGAGCCAATAGAAGGGCATCAAGTCGATGAACTTAAACATCGCATGGGTTTGCATATTTTAACGCAACTAAATGACGATATGCGGGTAATGCAAGATGAGATCTTTGGCCCTTTACTGCCAATTATGAGTTATGAATCACTGCAACAGGTGATTGACACCATCAATGCCGATTCATCACCTCTTGCCTTGTATATTTTGGGTCATGACAAAGACAAAATAAGTAAGTTAAGTTCATCAATCAGAAGTGGTACATTGGCAATTAACGATGTATTGATGCAAGTAACAGCCGATCAGTTACCATTTGGTGGTATTGGTGAGTCTGGGATGGGGCACTATCATGGTATTGAGGGCTTTAAAACCTTTAGCCATGCAAGAAATACCTTAGTATCAGGTAAGTTTAATCCTCGTACCAGCTTGTTGCTAAAGCAAAATAAGTTGCTGATCAAACTATTAAAATGGATGTACTTGCGCTGATAAGCGCAAGTACAAAGCTCATTATAGACGCCCGTCAGGTGCGTATAAACCAGCCTGAATTTTTGCATAAATCGCGTCTGCTTTTTCTTTCGCAGCTTCAATTTCTGCAGGCATCATATTGCGCTCGTCAAGCTTACGGCTATGGCTTGCATCCATGTTGCCGTTGTATTCAGCAATGGTATTCCAAATGTATGATTTCTCGAGGTTCTTAGGAACACCTAAACCTTCATAATACATCAGGGCCATATTGAACTGAGCAAGAGTAAAGTTATTCGCTGCCGCCTTTTGGTACCAGCTGAGTGCTGTGCGGTAATCTTGAATTACCCCTTCGCCATTGGCGTACATAACCCCTAAATTAAACTGAGCTGCCGGGTGATTTTTTTGTGATGCCATTTCATATAATGAAATTGCTTTTTCTTTATCAAGTTTGACACCTTTACCTTCTTGATAAAGTACACCTAATGCAAACATTGAATCAGCATGTACTTTTTTTACTGCCTTTTCGTACAACTCTGCTGCTTTACGGTAGTCGCGTTGCACACCAAAGCCACCTTCGTACATTTTAGCAAGCTCATACATTGCAGGGGCATAACCTCTGTCTGCAAGGTAATTAAATTCATGAAGCGCTTCTTCAAAACGACCTTCATTTGCCGCTAATTGGGCATCTTCAAGACTGGCATTTGCTAAAGGTGACAAGATTAACGTGCTAGCGAGCAATAGTGATTTAAAATTAGGCTTGATCATAGTCTGCCTCCAAATGTGTGTTAGGTATCAATAACAAAGCATTGAGCTATTGATAAAATGCATTGCCAAACAGCCACTGAGCAAAACATCACTTTTAGTTTAGACCCAACAGCTGCAAATGCCCAATTTATAGACAGCGGCAAGCTTTGCAATTAACAAGTAGGCTTAAGATACAGATTTTACAGAAAAATTAAAGAAATAAAAAAAGCCCGTAGCGGGCTTTTTCGTGTCATATCTACCGTCACCGATATGAGCAATGTAGCAAGTAAAGTGTAACGTTTTATGTCTATGTTCGGGTCGAGGAAACAGACGACAATCAAGAGTTACGTCTTGAACTAACTTGGTTAAACAGCATCAAAGCCTTTAACAGCATGATGTTGCTGTGAGAATAGTTTAGCGAACCAAGTTGTTGATAACGATTATTACTTAGGTTTAATCGTTCGTCAACACCTAAATGATAATTAATTTCATTTAATTGCGGTTGCTGAATTTTTGTTCTTAGTGGTAAGTTTACTTTGTTTTGAAACAGGATTTGAAAAAACTACAATGAAAAAGCTATCAAAGTATTTAATCGTATTTAGTTTGTTGTTCACCGTTGCTGGGTGTTCTCCTAGCTTTACTTACAATAACTTGGATTGGTTATCAGGGTTTTGGATTGATGATTATGTTGACCTCAACAGCGACCAAACTGATAAATTTAAGCATATCGTCAAAACCAGCCGCGATTGGCATCGAGAAACACAACTCCCTTTATACAAACGTGATCTTGAAAGCTTAAAGTCCATGTTAGATAAGCAAGTTGATCATAACGAGCTTAAAGCACACTTCGTACAAGCAAAGCAGCATTGGCAAACGCTGGTTGATAAAATCGAGCCTGAACTTATTGATTTAGCAAACTCTCTTTCATATGAACAGCGAGTTGAGTTTGTTGCTGCACTGCAAGAAAACATTAACGATGAGTACAAAGAACACGAAGAGAAATCGCCTGAGCAACATAAAAAAGAACGTTTAGAAGAAAACCTTGAAAACTATAAAGAGTGGTTCGGTACCAAGCTATCTGCACAGCAACAAACACTGATAGAGAACTCATCAAATACTCGAGTCAGTACATTTTTACTGTGGATGCAATACAAACAAAAGCGTTTAGATACATTAAAAACGCTGTTTATGCAAAAGCAAAAACCAGCAGATTTTAACCAACAACTTGCTGTTATTATTAATGATCGTTTTGCCTTTATGAGCGATGAGTTAGTTGCCGCCGATGATAAAAATCTCGATAACTACGTTAACTTACTATTGGAGCTAAAGCCTACGTTAACCGAAAAACAACGTCGTAACATTCACGATGAGTTTGATGAGTTAATTGAAGAGGTCAGTGACTTGATTAATGATTAGCTGCTAGGTGCTCGCTGTATTTGGACGCGCTGTAAAATCGCTTCCTGTTAGCATCTTGTACCTCATAGCACATTTTATGATTTGAAAATCAAAATTAAAAAGTATTAGTTTTTCTGGTGTTTATGTAAACGTTTGCATTTTTATGCAAGTTTGCTTAATAATTTGTTCCTATAATTCTTGTTTCGCGTTAAAATTAGGCAACTTAAACAATAACGAGAAACCTGATGGATATTGGGGCGCTAAGAGGCACTCAAGCATTACGAAATAACGTTCTTAAATGGATGGGCTTTTGTCTTGGTGTACTTGCAGGAATATTCGCTGGTTTTAATCTTTTTATTAATGACTTTTTTGTTCTTGGGGCATTAGAAGTCGTTTTTGCATCGTTTTGTTTTTATATCTTTTTTTATACTCGAAAACGCAACGGTCATCTTTGGCAATCACTCACATTGTGCGTTTTCTTATCGCTACTCATCACGTTAGGCACGTATCTCAGCGACATTAAAAGTTTGTTGTTTATTTGGACTTGCTCACTACCGGTCTTGTTTTATCTGTTATTAGGTAAACAATACGGCAAAGTTTTGTCGCTGATAGTGGCTGTGCTACAAGGTGTTATTCTATTAACCAAGCCAAGTCTTGAACCTCTCAATAGTATTAACTTTTTACTTAATTTTTCGTTTACCTACATCAGTATATGGGCGGTGTCTCATACTTTTGAGAATAGTCGTGCACAATACGGTAAGCGGCTCGAAAACTTAGCCTTACTTGATCCTTTAACCGGGGCAGGTAACCGCTTAGCGATGACCCATTATTTTGAAGTTGAGCTAAAAAACAAAAATGGTTTGTTTATTTTAATGCTAGACCTTGATTACTTTAAGAATATTAATGATCAATACGGCCACGATGTGGGCGACCGCATTTTAATTGAAGTAACCAGTTTCTTCAGGCAGCGCATTAACAGAGGCTATGTTTTTCGTATTGGTGGTGAGGAGTTTGCTATCTTCTTACCTGACAGCGACCCGCAAAGTGCCTATGAATTTGCAGATATGCTGCGCGAGCACTTAGCAACAACCATCCACAACATAGACGAGCAAGCTATTAATTTGACTATTAGTATTGGTGTGGCTTGCTACATGCCAAACCAAACCCTTAAAAACTTTATTAAGCGTGCTGACGATGCACTATACCAAGCAAAACAGCAAGGCCGAAATAGAGTGGTAACGGCTTATGAATTAAGCAAACAAAATAAAGCGAGTTAGTGGCTATTCAAGCTTAGCAAGTTAGCCTTTGTACATAGTGTCAAAGTCAGGAATGTTTGCTTCCCATACTGGAATATCTTTGCCTATGTATTCACGCATAGCATCAAAGAATAAACGTGTTCTTACAGGTAAGTCTCTGTGTGGGTAAACTGCATACACCGCACTGTAATCGAGTAATTCCATATCGGTTAAAATAGGCACGAGATCGCCACGTTTAACTTCATCATCAAGAATAAAAGCCGGTGCTAGCACATAAGCATTGCCTGAGATAGCCTTCATCAAAAGTACTTCGGCATCGTTCGCACGAAAGACGCTTTTGATATTTTGTTCAATAATATCGCCATCGGCATTACGATAACGAATACCGCCAATGCGTTTACTTGGGCTTGAATAGCTAGCAGCAGGTAATTCTTTTAAGTCTTCAACATGTTTAGGCATACCGTATGTTTCGATGAACTCAGGTGAGGCTAAAAGTAACATACGGTTGCGGGCGATTTTACGAGCAATGAATGACGAGTCTTTTGGTTCGCCAACACGAAACGCTAAATCATAGCCCTCTGATACTAAATCAATCAGTCTGTCGTCTAAACGAAGCTCTACTTCAACTTGCGGAAAACGCTTTTGAAAGTCATTAATTACAGGCTGAATATAACGCTTACCGATAATACTTGATGAAGTAATTTTTAAAGTACCACGGGGTTCTTGGTGGTAATTCTCTGCAAGTCTTACGGTATCAGATAACAAATCTCTCAGTTCAGCTGCTTTTTTTACCATTTCAGCGCCAGCGGCAGTCAACGAAAAAGAGCGCGTGGTTCGATTAAGTAAACGCACTCCTAATTCATCTTCAAGACGGCTAATTTGTTTTGAAATGACAGAGCGGTCTATATTTCTAGACTCTGCGGCTTTGGCAAATGAGCCTCGTTCAATCACTTCAAGCAACATTAATAAGCGGCTGGTGGTATCCATAGCAGTTCCTTAAACTTTATTGGTGCCATTCTGGCATTAATGAATTTAAAAATCTATCATTTTTATCCGCTAATTAGTTACGTAACATTGTCTCCAATCTATTAACAGGAGAGTCGTGATGAACAAATCTATTCTTGCAGTGGCAGTGACCATTGCGAGCTTAACGCTTGCAGGGTGTGGCACAGAAGCCAATCAAGCAGCGCAGCAACAGCAATTACAACCTATCGATGTAGCACAAGTACTTGTTAAGCCAGTTCAAAATTGGCACACCTATACAACGCGTTTAGAGGCGCCACAAGAAGTTGCGCTTATGCCGCGTGTTTCGGGTGTTATCAATAAAATTAACTTTAAAGAAGGTGATAGCGTTAAAGAAGGTGATTTGCTTTTCACCCTTGATGCTCGTCCATTTGCTGCCGTAGTAGATAGCTTAAAGGCACAAATCGAAAGTGCTAAGGCAGCACTTGAGCAAGCTAAAAGTGAAGCAAAACGCGCAGATCGCCTAACAGAGCGAAAAGCGATTTCAACGGAGCAAGCTGAGTCTCGTAAATCAACACTAAGACAACGCGAAGCACAATTGCTAGCACTACAAGCTGAGCTTACTGCCGCTGAGCTTGATTTAGCATTTACTCAAGTGCGTTCGCCAATTGATGGCGTTGTATCTCGCGCGAATATCACCAAAGGTAACAATGTTCTTGCAGGTCAAAGCGTATTAACAAGCATTGTTTCAAACCAGCAAATGTATGCTTATTTTGATATTGATGAGCGTACGTGGAATCGGTCATTTGCTGATGTGACAGCGCAAAGTGAACAAGCGGTTGTGATGCAAAAAGTGGGTCAAACCAGCTTTAACTACAATGGCAAAATCAACTTCATTGATAACCAAATCAACGAAACTACCGGCACTCTTCGTGTACGTGCAGTGTTTGAAAACGATGAACAACAATTACGTGCGGGTTCATTTGCTCGTATCAAACTTGCTGCCAATAAAGTGAGCGAAAAAGTCATCGTGCCAGAACGTGCAATTGGGACTGATTTAAAGAATCGCTTTGTACTTACCGTTGGTGAAGGCAATGTTCTTGAATATAAATTAGTGACTGTGGGTGAGCGTTACGGAAGCTTACGAGCGATTACGTCAGGTCTAAACGAAAATGATGTGATTGCTGTTAATGGCCCGGCGCGTGTTGGTCCTGGTATGCCTATTTCACCAAACACAGTCACTATTAATAGCGATGGAATTGCATTCACTCTTTCAAATAATCACTCAGATTTGGTTGCTAAACAGTAGGTCAAAATGAAATTTTCACACTTTTTTATCCAGCGACCCATCTTTGCAGCGATGCTGTCGCTTATCTTTCTCATCGCAGGGGCAATCTCGTTATTTCAATTGCCAGTGAGTGAGTACCCAGAGGTAGTGCCTCCGACTGTTGTTGTGACGGCAAGTTACCCGGGTGCAAACCCAACGGTAATTGCTGAAACAGTGGCGACGCCGCTTGAGCAAGAAATCAATGGTACTGAAAACATGTTGTATATGTTTTCGCAAGCAACCAGTGATGGTCGCATGACGTTGACGGTAACCTTTGCATTAGGCACTGATTTAGACCGTGCACAAGTTCAAGTGCAAAACCGTGTAAATAGTGCACTACCACGCTTACCGCAAGAAGTTCAGCGTTTAGGTGTTGTAGCTGAAAAATCATCACCAGATTTAACCATGGTGGTGCATTTATATTCACCTGAAAAAACGCATGATACAACTTACTTAGCGAACTATGCTGATTTGTATATCAAAGACCAAATTGCACGTCTTCCTGGTGTGGGTGATGTTCGTATGTTTGGTGGTGGTCAATATTCAATGCGTGTTTGGCTTAACCCTGATGCACTCTCTGCACGTGACTTAACAGCCATGGACGTAGTAAATGCATTACGCGCGCAGAACCAACAAGTAGCTGCGGGTAGTTTAGGTGCACAACCAACTTCGAATAGTAATCAATTTCAAATTCTGATGAATGTAAAAGGGCGCTTAAGCTCAAAAGAAGAATTTGAAAATGTGATCATCAAAGTAGGTGAGCAAGGTCAGCTTACACGTTTAAGTGATGTTGCACGCCTTGAATTAGGCCAAGACACTTATGCACTAAGAGCGATGTTAGATGGTCAACCAGCCCTTGCTATGCCGGTATTCCAGCGCCCGGGGTCAAATGCGATAGAGCTTTCTGATCAAGTGCGTGAAACCATGAAAGGTTTATCAAAAGACTTTCCGGCTGGTGTTGAATACGACATTGTTTATGACCCAACTGTATTCGTACGCGGCTCAATTGATGCTGTTATTAAAACGCTACTAGAGGCAATTGCGTTAGTGGTTATTGTTGTAGTGGTGTTCTTACAAACATGGCGTGCATCGGTTATCCCGCTTATTGCGGTACCGGTGTCTTTGATTGGTACGTTTGCGGTAATGCAATGGCTTGGTGTATCTATTAATACCTTATCGTTATTCGGCTTGGTACTTGCCATTGGTATTGTTGTTGATGATGCCATTGTTGTAGTTGAAAACGTTGAGCGTAATATAGAGCAGGGCTTATCACCCCTTGAAGCAACCCGTGTCGCGATGACCGAAGTAACAGGGCCAATTATCGCCATTGCACTAGTACTGTGTGCGGTATTTATTCCTACTGCTTTCATTACAGGTTTATCTGGTCAATTTTATAAGCAATTTGCATTAACCATTACTATTTCGACGGTTATCTCAGCGTTTAACTCGTTAACACTATCACCTGCATTATCAGCGCTGTTACTAAAAGGCCATGATGCAAAACCAGATCGCTTAACTAAGTTATTAAACCGTGTATTCGGTAACTGGTTATTTAAACCTTTTAACCGCTTGTTTGATAAAGGCGCCAATGGCTACGAAAAGCTGGTACAAAAGCTAATTCGTATGAGTGTAATTTTATTAGTTGCTTATGTTGCGCTTGTTGGTGGCACAGTTAAATTGTTTGATGCAGTACCAGGTGGTTTTATCCCACAGCAAGATAAGCAATATTTAGTGGCTGTGGCACAGCTACCAGATGCGGCAAGCTTAGACAGAACTCAAGAAGTCGTGCAAGAAATGGAACAAATTGCATTACAAGTACCGGGTGTTGCAAACACAGTGTCGTTTCCTGGTTTATCGGTGAATGGTTTCACAAATAGCCCAAATAGCGGCATTATGTTTACTCCACTAGCACCTTTTGAAGAACGCCAAGATCCGAGTATGTCAGCAATGGCAATTGCGGCTCAGTTAAATCAAAGGTTTGCGACTATTGATGAAGCGTTTGTTGCGGTATTCCCGCCACCACCAATTCAAGGTTTAGGGACAACAGGTGGCTTTAAACTACAAATTGAAGACCGTGCTAACAAAGGCTTTGAGGCACTCTTTAATAGCTTACAAGCAACCATTGCTAAAGCACAGCAAGACCCTGCGTTAATGGGCCTATACTCAACCTTTAGAATTCAAGTACCACAAATGGATATTGACATTGACCGTGAGCAAGCGCTTATTCAAGGTATTCCACTTGATGAAGTATTTAATGCCTTACAAGTGTACTTAGGTTCTGTGTACGTGAATGACTTTAACTTGTTTGGTCGTACTTATCAGGTTAATGCACAAGCTGATGCCGATTACCGTCAAGATCCAGATCAAATCTTGAATCTTAAGGTACGTAACCGTATGGGTGAGATGGTGCCATTAGGCTCTGTATTAACGGTCACGCCTACAACAGGCCCAGATCGTGTAATGCACTATAACGGTTATCCAACAGCTGAACTAAATGGTAGCCCTGCGCCAGGTTATAGCTCAGACCAAGCACAGCATGCGATTGAAGTAATCCTTGCGGATACATTACCAAATGGTATCGAGTTTGAATGGACAGAAGTAACGTATCAGCAAATATTAGCAGGCAATACCATGGTGTATGTTTTCCCACTGGTTGTATTACTTGTGTTCATGGTACTTGCTGCGCAATACGAGAGCTTAAGATTACCACTGGCTATTATTTTGATTGTGCCTATGACGATTTTCTCGGCCTTGTTAGGTGTGTGGCTTGTTGGTGATGACAACAACATCTTCACGCAAATTGCACTCATCGTACTGGTTGCACTGGCAAGCAAAAACGCCATTTTGATGGTTGAATTTGCACGAGATCAGCATAAAACGGGGCTGTCTCACCTTGAAGCCATTATTAAAGCTTGTCGCTTAAGACTTCGCCCAATTTTAATGACGTCAATTGCCTTTACAGCAGGTGTTGTTCCCCTTGTTTTAGCAACTGGTGCAGGTGCAGAGATGCGTCATGCCATGGGTAACGCAGTATTCTCAGGCATGATTGGTGTAACCGTGTTTGGCTTATTGTTCACCCCGGTGTTTTATATGTTAGTAACTAAAAAATCGCAGAAGGAGCAACATGATGCATAAGCCTCTTCAAGCAATCTTTAAACACGGCAAACTAGTTAGTGCAATGCTGTTAGCCGGAGCACTGGCAGGCTGCGCACAAAGCGTCGATATGCAAGAGCAGCAAGTGAGCCTGACACAATTTGTTAGCGATACACAAATTGGTGAACAAAACGAAGGTGCGAGCGAAAATAATTGGTGGCGCCGTTTAGATTCGCCGCAGTTAAACAATTTAGTGACTGATGCATTAGCAATGAATCACGACCTAAAAACCAGTCAACTTCAACTTGATGCAGCCATTGCCCGTTTAGGTGCAGCCCGCGCGGATTATTATCCGCAGGGCAGCCTAAGCGTTGGGGCAGAGCGAAGCAGCTTAGATGGCGCTATTACGCGCCAATCAAACGCAGGGGTTAATGTTAATTGGCAGCTTGATTTGTTTGGCCGTATTACCGCGTTAGTCGATGCTGCTAATGCAGGTGCACTAAACCAAGCAGAGCAGCTAAGAGCATTACAGGTTGAAGTGGTTTCAGCTGTGGTACAGGGCTATGTGAGCTATCAAGGTAATGTACAAAAGCAAGCTATCATTGAGATGCAAATCGAGGCGCTCGAGCAAAGTATTGATGTGCTCAAAGCGCGAGTAGAAGAGGGGGTTGCGAATGAACTTGATCTTAACCGCACTCTTGCCCAGTTAAAGCAACAACAAGCGCTTATTCCTGAGCTTAGCTACTTGCAATATCGTGACCTCGCAACCCTTGCGGTGCTAACTGGGCGACTTGCAAGCGATATAACACTGGTTGAAGAGCCTGAGTTATTAAGCCATGAATTTAGCGTGTCGTTTACTAAAGCCAGTGAAGCAATGGCACTCAGACCAGATATCACCAGTGCTTTATATCAGTTTAGTCAGGCTTATTCGCTAAGTGTTGCCGCCTCAAAAGCATTACTGCCAGATATTAGTCTGGCCGGGTTTGCAGGTGTGGTGAGCTTAACCAGCAATGGCTTAGAAGATACCGTGCAACAATGGCAAGTAACGCCAAAAGTTGAATGGTCATTACTCAGCTATCCTGCATTATTAGCGCAGCGTGATGCACAGCAAGTTTTAAGTGAAGCCGCTTACAGTGACTATCAAAGTAAAGTATTAAAAGCCATTAGCGATAGTGAACTTACTTTACAAAGGCTAGTCAAACAGCAGCAACAGTTAAGTTATGCTGATCAACGTTTTAATTATGCGAATAAAGCATTTGGTCAAGCTCAAGCAATGTACCAAGAAGGACAAATTCCTTACTTAGAGTTGTTAGATGCGAGACAGGATGTTTTAATAGCGCAAGAGAACGCTGTTGATTCAACAATTGCTTCATTACAGGCCAAAGTAAGTGCTTATCAAGCGTTTAATGGTCGCTGGAGCTTTGAACTAAACAACCTTTAACCCAGAGTATTCAATGTCACATATTCAACAAACTACAGAACTTCCGTCAACAATGCGCGCGCTTGCACTGCTTGAGCCAAATGACGCGATTGCGTTATCTGAGCTTTCTGTGCCAGTACCGAGCCCTGAAGGCAACGAGCTCTTGATTAAAGTTGAATATGTGGGCTTAAATCATGGTGATGCCAACTTTGCAAAACAAGGTTTTTGCAAATGGCATTACCCCCATGTATTAGGCCATGATGCTGTAGGGGTGGTTGTTCAAGCAAATAAAGGAGTATTCCCAGGTGTGGGTGCACGTGTTGTATGGCACGCCAGTCTTGGTGACCAAGGTGTGTTATCTGAATACACAACGGTACCAAACTATGCGGTATCGGTTGTGCCAGATAACGTATCACCGGCAAACGCTGCAACTTTACCTTGTTCAGGTATGACGGCATTAATTGCTCTTGATAAGTTGCAGCTAAGCGAAGGGGATTCACTGTTTATTGATGCAGGTGCAGGCGGCGTTGGCCAATTCGCTATTCAATTTGCTAAGCAACGTGGCGCAACTGTGTTTACCACTGCCAGCAAACACAATCATAAGTTACTTAAGCAATTAGGTGCTGATGTGGTGTTTGATTACAAAGACCCAAAACTTGAAGATAAGATTCGTCGTGAATTAGGTCCGCAAGGTTTTGATGCGGTGCTTGATTGTATTGGTGGCGATACTACTATTCGCAACGTTGAGCTAATGCGCTTTTGTGGCCGTATTGCCTGTTTAAATGAATTACCTAAATTTGAACAAGAACTTATGTTTAGGCGCGCACCAAATATAGGCATTGTATCCTTAGGCGGAGCGTGGCTTGCAAATAGTTTATGTGCGCAACAAAAGCTGAGCTTTATGGGTAACTTATTACTCGATAATGCAGCCCGTGGTGAGATCAAACTACCACAAATCCATGCCGTTGATTTTAACGCTGAGGCTGTTTCAGCAGCTTTAAATAAACAACTTGCAGGTGGCTTTACTGGTAAACAAGTCGTGCAAGTAAGCGGTTAATTTTGCAAACTCACTGCCCAGTCATCCTGTTTGATGGTCAGTGTAATCTGTGCCATTTTTGTGTGCGGTTTATTGTTCGCTTTGATAAGCAAATCACTTTTAAGTTATGCCCAATGCAAAGCGATAAAGGTGAGCGTTTATTAAAGGCTCATGCAGTTAAAGATCCACTTTCCTCAATGTTAGTCATTGATAAAAACCAGCTATATAAACAAAGTGATGCTGTGTTATTTATCGCAACTCAACTAGGTTTTCCATTCTCTTTGGCTAACGTTTTCAAGCTACTGCCAAAATGCATTCGCGATCGTATGTATGATTGGGTTGGTCGTAATCGTTATCGTTTTTTTGGCAAACGGACACAGTGTAAGTTACTGACTGAAAGACAAAAGCAGCATTTTTTATAAACATTTAAAGCAAAGCTTGCTATTCTCATTATTGGGAACAAACAACAATAATAACAATATGAACATTCTCTTTCTAATCCTAAGTTCGGTTTACATTGCTTTACTGCTCTTACAACTAGCATTGCCACAGCCTATTATGGCGCTATTTAAAACATTACCAATTGGTCTGTTAATTGTGATGGTGTTAAAAGCACGCAGTCAGGTACAAAATCGCACTTTTATTACTTTATTATTCGCTCTTAGCTTTTCAGCACTAGGTGATGTGCTGCTAGCCCTTGATACGGGGCAATTGTTTATAGGCGGTTTAGCGGCATTTTTTGTAAGCCACGCTTTTTATATCATTACCATGTTGCCAATCAAAAGCTGGCGACTAGACGTTGTACTTCTTTATCTATTTTTGGCCATCATCGTTTTTTGCTTATTTTATCCAAACTTAAATGACATGCTCGTCCCTGTGCTTTTCTATATGTTGGTACTTACCATAATGGCAAGCCTTACTTGGATGACGGATAAGTCGAACGGCTTTTTAGTGTTAGGTGGGGCAGTGTTTGTTATATCAGACTCTATTCTTGGCCTTAATCGTTTTTATTTAGAAATAGCGCATGCAGATATCGCAATAATGTGTAGTTATTATTTAGCGCAATTTTGTTTAGTAAAAGGGTTTTTGCAAGCAACGAGCAAACATAAATAGCCTTAGTAGCTCAGTGGTGATTGCCGTGATAAAATATTCGCGTTTTAATTTTCGAGATTTTCCATGGCAAATACAGCGCACGCACTGCACATTCTTGTTAAGCACAAAGAACAAGCTGAAGACATCATCAAGCAACTTAAAAAGGGTGCTAAGTTTCAGACTCTAGCTAAAAAATATTCAACCTGTCCATCGGGTAAAAAAGGCGGCGATTTGGGTGAATTCAGACGCGGTCAAATGGTGCCCCAGTTTGACAAAGTAGCATTTAGTGGCGAAATCTTAGAACCACATTTAGTTAAAACGCGCTTTGGTTGGCATGTGATCAAAGTGCTATACAGAACTTAAAGATTAAAGCATGCCTAAAACTAATAAGACATGTCGTTAGCCCTTAATATTTATTATTAGTGAGTTGAAGCCTGTGGTTTTAACTCATTTTTGGACAGAAACAATTTAGCGCCGAAGGATGGCTCTGTGCCATAAGGAGACATTCATACCTTAGTCACTTGTTAGGTGATTATTCGAAAGAGCGCCACCTTTCGACTTGCTCTCTAATCTTTATAGGGTTGACTATCGTGTTCCCACAACCAGCAATATAGTCGCATACATCCTCAATAGTTGTATTCTTGAATTTACAGCGATTGAAATAGGCTTTCAATTTTTGCTCATGACGTTTGATGGGTCTATGCCTAGAAGCAATAACCCAATACAGGATATTAAAGAAAGCATCATGATGCTTACCACCAACGCGTAGTATATTTGCTAAATCTTCATGTACAGTAGAATCCAATGAAAGGGCATCTCGCGCACTGAATCCAATTCGATTTGCATGCTTCACATAATATTCTTTTTGTTCATGAAATAATCCCCACGCCTTATCAAAGTCCCGCTCTTTAACTGCCTGCTTAGCCTCACTTTTCGCATCAGCAGCTTTGCCAAGGTAATCATTAGTATCGAAGCAATAACTGGAATTGTGTATTTTGTCATCTACATTACTCTTTTTAGAGTACGATGTTGTAAACATAGTCCCTGAATACTTGGCATCTTTCATACCACTACGCGAAACAACCTGATTGCTTACCACTTTTTGAGTCGAAGAGGCTCTTGTTTGTGCAAGAGTGACTACAACCACAAGCACCACTACTAATAATATAATAAGTGTTATTATTCCCATTATTAACTCTTCTCATGGTTTAAAATAAGCGCACAAACGTAATCACCTAACGCTTAAATCAGCCGCGCGCTTTTTGCGTCGGCTGAATTTACTTGTTTAGTCGCTTTTTTACGTTAAACAACATGCCGACTGGCGACATATTAACTTTCTTGTTTTCTTCAACAAGTTCCTTGATAGAAGACGGTAATTCCTTTAATTTTGGCGCGCCGAGAATCTGGTCTGCCCCAATCGCAGCTAAAGCCCATATAGGTGAGCCAGTAGCTGCCGCAGTGATTCCCAATGTACCCGTAACAAGCCAAGAACCTATATCTGACCCGGCAAACTTCCAATTTTTTGCTCTAAGATCTTTTATGTTTGCCTTGTGATTTTCAAACGCTTCATTAATATTATCGAATATCTGATCCCTAGTGCGATGAAAATTATTGGGGTTACTAGAGGTTAATTCCTGAACGCCCTTACCTAATATCCCCCTTATTTCATCTAGAGCACCTTGTTTTCTGACTTCAATAAGAGCATCTGGCGGTACTCGCCCCAACCACTGCATATCGCCGTCAGAAAGGCCTTGCAGCCCCCTTGTAATATGCAAATCTTTGGTGTGGGTAGCGATCTCTGCATCAAGAGCATCATATTCCATTTTCCATGCGAGATATTGCCAAGATGTTGGAGCATCAACTAAAGGCGAACCTCTGAGCCTTCTTGATTTTATTAGTAGCTCATTACTAACAGACATTCTTCCCACAGCTTGATTGGCAAGTATTACCCCTGGGTTCTTTGTTCCTATGAGTTCAGATTGCGGTGAATTGATAGCTCGTTCTAACTGGCTAGCAATATCACCCTGCCACTCGGTATCAAATAGGAGCCTAGATTTATCATCGATTGCAGCTATAGCTCTCTCAATGGTGTCTAGTTCATGCGTAAATTCTAAGAGTTCCTCTATTGACTCAAATTTACGACCGAATAGTTTTCCGGAGTGCTTCAAGGAGTCTGCCAAACCGAGCTTATGAACGAACTCTCTCTCTTCACTTTTTATAGCAGTAATGTCAGGCAAAACTACAACAATAGGAATATCAACTTCCGCACATGCCAACTGTTTGTACTGAAGGATATTCATTGCATGCTTAATAATGTAATAAGCTTGATCTGCGGGTTTAGAGTTTTGGAAAATATGCTTTGAACGAAGAAACGGATCTGGCAGTATTATGGTATCAGTATATATTCCACACTTTGATGCTATATTTTCATCATGTGCTGGAAATAGGTCGCCTCCGAAAACTCCTTTAATATTATTGTGTTGGTCTTCGACGTGTGCATGCGCAATTTCTCCCAGTTCAGACCAAAACTCTTCAATAAACTCCAAAAGCTTGTCTAGATGTTCAGTAATCTCACGAATTGATCCCTCACTTTGCATTGCTGCTCTACCAGCATCGTGAGGTGTCAGTTTTCGCTTGAGCATTAATTCGTAAAAATGGCCGAAATTCTGTTCAAAGAAATTGAAATATGAAGTTTGGACTTCGGATAAAGAGGCGAGTTTTTTCAATTCTTCTCGGTCATGCATTGCTGTAACACCCAATGCCATAGATCTAACAAGCCCATCTACGGTATCAAGATCAACTTCGCCATCAGGTCCTACGCGAACAGCGTTTAGGCTATCAACGACCTTTAATTCTTCGGCAATTTTCACTTTGCCTTGCGTCATTTGTTCTTGCAAAACTTTGAGCCGCCTGCGTAACCTTTCTTCGTACTCCATTTCTTCTTTAGTTTTTTCAGACACATTCATTTCCTTGAGCTGACGAATTAACATTTTAGTATTTATGCGACACGCAGTTTGTGTTGCATAATCGCTTGTTGGACTGAGCCGCTACCTGTTCGGTGTGTCAGAGTTAGTGTTGTTTATGCTATGGGAATTTGCTTTTTTTTGGCCTAAGTGGTATCAAGCCAAGGTTACTGGCGAGCCTATCGCATCTAAGCAATCCCTGCGTTACTCAGCGTTTATTATGCTTCCATTACAACTAAGTTTGGCTAAATAATCAACTATATTTTTTGCACAATTAAAGCAGCTATTAGAGTGTTTACACTAACTTGTTTTGGGGCATAATCAAGGTAAGGCTTATTTTCTGATTTTGGCACAGAACTGTCCTTCAGCACCAACCCATTTATATCCAAAAATGGTTTTCTACGAATAAGTTTATACACGACAAAAGTGCCTGGAGTACTTTTTAAATATATGTGTTGTGCACATTGCTACTGTGCGCTACTATTTGTATATTGATGCACAATAGGACAGTGCAAGGATATGGCTGTAGATTTTAAGGATGAGTGGCTCGAAGCATTCTATGAAGAGGATAAGCGGCATCGATTAATCCCTAAGGTTATCGAGAATGCTTTATATCGTAAGCTAGAAATATTAGATGCAGCAAAGGCTGAATCTGACTTAAGAGTACCACCAGGTAATCGGTTTGAACATCTTGAAGGTAACTTGAAAGATTGGTGTTCAATACGAGTGAATAAACAGTATCGATTGATTTTTAAGTGGGTTGATGGTGTAGCAGAAAACACCTATTTAGACCCTCATAAGTATTGAGGTAAGAGTTATGCGTATAACAAAGCGTCGTCCTGTGAGTGTAGGTGAAATGCTGAAGCTAGAGTTTTTAGAGCCTATGGACATTACATCAAAAACTTTAGCTGAAGCTATGGGTGTGCATAGAAATACGGTTAGTAACTTGATCAATGGCGGTAGCTTAACAGCGCCACTTGCAATTAAACTGGCTGCTGCCTTAGGGAATACACCCGAGTTTTGGCTTAATATCCAGCACTCTGTAGATTTATGGGATACGAGAAATCGTTATCAAGAAGAAGCTAAATCTGTAAAACCTTTGTTTTCTGCTCAAGAAACTTCACTACGTACATCACAAACTATTTAAAGAAGTCTTAACGTATATTGTTAATACACTCTACAGGTTAGGCTGTTGAGTGTTCACAGCTTAATTAGTTGCTTTGTACCAAGGGACTTTGTATTTATGGAACTTTTATTATAAGGATATATTCAATTCATGATTAAAAACATAACCATTACAAAGCAAGATTACTTAGAGTATTCCAAATTTGCAGTGAGTAGGCTGTGTAATGCAAAAAGTAAAGCAAGCTCTAGTTTTCTTAAGAGTATGATCATCTGGTTTGTATTGGCTGTAACTTTTATGTCTGTGTTCCAATTAAAGTCTATTCGTTTTAATGATTTTCATTGGCAATCTGCGCTGATCACAGCAATTCCTTTTTCGATATTACTTATTGTTTTTCTATACAACATTAATAAATTCAAAAGACTATCAATTCCAAATGATAATGGTTTAGTGATTGGAAAGAAAAGCTTAGAGTTTCAAGCTGACGGAATAACTGAAATAAATAGTCTAGGACATTGCTTCTATAAATGGGAAACAGTAGAGGTAATTGAAGAACATAAAGGTAACGTGTATATCTTTGTCGATAAATTGTCAGCCTTGATCATTCCGGCAAATTCATTTGCTAGTGAAGCTGAAAAAGATGAGTTAAAAGCTTTCGTACAGAAGTTTTTATAATTAGCTTTTTCATCTGACAATATTTCGTGGCATGTAATGCACAGAGCCACGCTAACACACAGGTGTTAGCGGGCATCATTAACTTAGGAGCCAATTAGCTCACTCAACTAACTTAATTTAGTGTGGGCTGCACATCTAAACCATAGCCAAACATCACTGCTAAAACTAATACAACCGATGCTGCGACCATTAGTTTGATCAGTAGTGGCAAACAGAATCTAAACCAATATCCGTAAGGCACACCAGCCATGCCTAAAATACCCATAAGTACGGCATTGGTAGGGATGATCATATTTGAAAAGCCATCACCAAATTGATAAGCAAGCACGGCGACTTGCCTTGGTACACCGACTAAATCACCTAGTGGCGCCATTAGTGGCATGGTGACATAAGCTTGCCCTGAACCAGAAGGAATAAAGGTATTAAGCAGGGTTTGAATAACCAACATACCAATTGCAGATATTTCAGCTGATACATAAGAAAGCGGTAACGACATGCCATGTACAAGGCTATGCAGGATTTGGCCGTCTTCTAAAATTAGTGCAATACCCCGTGCTACACCAATTAACACTGCAGTAGTAACAAGATCAGACACGCCTTCTATAAATTTGTTAGCTGCTTCATCAGCAGACAGTTTGCCTAAAATGGCGACAACCACACCCCAAGCAATAAAAACACCACCTAGCTCGTATAAGTACCAGCCCTTCGTTGCGATGCCCCATACTGCAATTGCAAGGGTAATAATAAAGCTGCCTAAAATGAGTTTATGGCGCAGGGCAAGTGCTGGGTAACTTGTTGCTGTTTGATTTTCCAGTGGGCAAGGCACGCCAATCATCATCGATTTAGACGGATCGTTCGCTACCTTTTTGGTGTATTGCCAAACATGATGAAAACCAATGAGCACAAATGGAATGAATATAGCTAAACGTAACCACAGACCAGAGTAAACAGGAATACCTGCAATTTGCTGTGCGATTAATACCGTAAATGGGTTAAATGCCGAAACACCATAACCAATACCATAACCTGCGACTATCATACCTACGGCAGTCATTGCATCTAGGCGCATTGCCTTACAAAGCGCTACAAGAATAATAACAAAAGGAATATATTCGCCGGCGGTACCAATACTGCTTGATGCTAAGGCAAAGCAAAACACCACCATAAAGATTAATCGTTGTGGTTTTTTACCGTGTCGCTCTAAAAGCCTACCAATGAGAGCATCAACAGTGCCTGTGGCACGTGCAACAGCTAATACACCGCCAACAATTAACACAAAGAAAATAACATCTTGAGCAGCAGCAAAAGCGCGAGGTATGGCTTGTAATAAATCCCATGGAGTTAAGTAATGGCGCTCAGCAACTGTTTGATAGGTGCCCGCAACAACCATTTCTCGGCCTGATTCACTTAATGTAGTAGTGAAAAAACCTTGTGGTACTAACCAAGTAGCAATAAGCGCAACAACCATCATGCACAGCAGCAGTATCAGGGTATGTGGAACTTTAAAACGTAAACCCATTTATTCTCCGTAATTATGTTAGGTTAAATTCTTGAAATCATAACATGATAAAAGCTGATAGGTTGTCTCTAAAATGTCCACACTGTTAATGATTGTAATAATTCAGATACAAAAAAGGCCAGAAAACTGGCCTTATAAAGTTAATTTGAATTTTATTTAGCTAAACCAAATGGGTCATCAATGCTATGAGCAGGCTCGGTAAACCAGCGCGGGCCTTCGTCTGTCATATAAAAGTGATCTTCTAAGCGAATACCAAACTCATCCGGTATTACTAACATAGGTTCGTTACTAAAACACATACCTGTTGCGAGTGGGGTAGGGTTACCACCCACTAGGTATGGCCATTCATGAATATCTAAACCAATGCCATGGCCTGTTCTGTGTGGGCAGCCTGGTGTTTGATACTCTGGTCCCATGCCATTTTCGGCGAGGTACTGCCTTGCAGCATCGTCTACTTTGCCACATGGCTCACCATTTTTTGCGGCAGCAAAAGCAGCAAGTTGGGCATTTTTTTCGTGTTGCCAAAACGTACGTTGGCGATCGGTTGCTCCACCAAATACATAAGTACGGGTAATGTCAGAGAGGTAATCATGTACTTTACAGCCAGTATCAATCAGTACCACATCACCTTTTTTAAGGGTTTGCGGGTTTTTAACGCCATGCGGGAAAGACGACGCAACACCAAATAACACAATACAAAAATAGTTACCCGGTGCGCCGACTTTTTGGTGCGCTTTTTTAATAAAGGCTTCAACCTCAGTTGTGGTGATACCTTCATAAAGCATACTTGCCGTTGCTTTATGTACTTCTAAAGTCATGTCCATTGCACGTTGCATTAAGGCAAGTTCATTAGCTGACTTATGCATGCGGCAGTGAGCTGTTACGCACTGTGCGTTAACAATATTGTAATTGCCGTTCGCTTTATTAATGCCGTCGTAGATGAAAAACTGTGCGCTTTCATCAATACCAAGGGTACCATCTTTGCTAATGCCCATTTCTGTAAGAACATCTACACACAGTTGATAAGGGTTTTCGTGTTCTTGCCAGCCACGAATTGGGCCATCAATCACCATAAAATCGTTTAAGCTGCCGATTTCAAAAAACGGTGCTATGTATTGCACATCACCTTTAGCAGGTAAAATAGCGCCAACTAAACGCTCACTTGCGTACCAACGCATACCTGTAAAGTAGGCTAGGTTAGTGCCTGCATTTAAGTATATTGCATCAATATTGTTTGCTTGCATATACGCTTGTGCCTTTGCGATACGCGCATGAAATTCGTCATTTTGAATAGGGGTTAAATCTGTTGTCATATCTGACAAAGAGTCAAGCGCCTGCTCTGGCGTTTGTGTGCCAATACCGTATGTTGTCATTGTGTACTCCTTGGTTTTTTGTGCATTGTGGCTTGAGTAAACAGCTGATGCAAACTCACTGCGACTAATCGCATAATATTCGTATTTATGGACATAACTGTTAGCATGCGCAAAAAATAAGGAGCGACAATGCAAGTTAATTACTTAAAAAGACAAGCTGAATTTAAAGCCTTGCTAGAGCAACACGGTTACAGCGCCATGTTAGTACTTGGTCATGAAAATATTCGTTACTTAAGTGGTTTTAGCGGTAATGCTGCTTATGCATTAATTACTCAAAATGCGTGTGTGTTGATCACTGATTACAGATACCACCAACGTGCAATTGCTGAAACAACAGGGTTCGAAATTGTTTGTCGAGACAGAGACAACGAAACCCTTGGCCATTGTATAAATAGACACCTTAACCCGAACAGCCATGTCGCATTTGATGCAAGTTATGTCACGGTAGCAATTTGGCAAGGTGTGGCAGATGAGCTAAGCGGCCACACTTTAACAGCGGTAAACGGTTTAATTGAAAAACTAAGACGCGTTAAAGATAGCTGGGAAGTTGCACAAATTAAAGCTGCTGCAGCCATCGCTGATGAAGCATTAGCACAAACGCTACCTTATTTTAAACCGGGTGTAACTGAGCGTGACCTTGCGTTAGAGCTTGAATTTAGAATGCAAAAGCTCGGTTCAGAAGGAATGTCGTTTGCTACTATTATGCTGTTTGCAGAACGCTCAGCCTTGCCGCATGGTAACCCGTCAGATCAGGTTTTAAAGCAAGGTGATTTTGTAACCCTTGACTTTGGTGCGGTTGTAAATGGCTATCGCTCTGATATGACCCGCAGTTACATCATTGGCGAAGCGTCAGAAAAACAAACCCGTATTTATAATACTGTTCTTGATGCACAAAATGCGGCACTAGAAATGGTTAAACCGGGTGTTAATTGTTTAGATTTAAATGCTATATCAAACAAGGTGATTGCTGAGGCGGGCTTTGGCGAATACGCCGGTAAAGGGCTTGGGCATGGTTTAGGGCTGTTTTTACATGAAGTGCCATTTATTAACACATTGACAGACTACAACCTTGAAGTTGGTAATGTGATCACCATTGAGCCTGGCATTTATATACCAGGCTATGGTGGTGTGCGCCTTGAAGATGACATAGTTGTCACCGAATCTGGCTTTGAGGTGTTAACCCATGCGCCTAAGCCATTTATAATCTAGTGCTTAAATTAAAGGTTATTTTTTAGCATACGCTAAGCGGGCTAAACGTTCAGTTACATGGTAACTATCAAGCCCGCTCACTGCGACTGTGTCAATGGCTTCAATATCGACAAAGCCATCTTGTTGCAAGCAAGCCTCATCTAAGTAGATATCGGTTATTTCACCTATGATCAGCTCAGTGCCATTGATGGCAAGGTGGTGGTGTTCTTTCAGCTCAAGCGCATATTTAAGCTTACTTTCTTTAACAAAAGGCGCTGTACAGTCATTTAGGTATTCAGTAGTAAGCCCTGTTGCATCAAATTCTGACTCGTCCTTGTCGTAGCGTGCCGATGTTTGATGTGCTTTGTTATAAATGTCTTTGTTCACGTGGTTAATCGTGTACTGCTTAGTGGCTAATAAGTTCTCTAGGGTATGGCGAGGCACTGAATGAGGCCTGATGATCATACCTACTAAAGGGGGATGTGCTCCAAGATGAAATACTGAACTGACAATCGCTAAGTTAGTTTGGCCATTATTATCTTGTGTGCCGACTAAGTTGGCACTTTTAAACCCCGACAAACTATTAATTAGATGGGCGCGGTAGCGGTTTTCTAAATCAGCAATGGCTTGTTTTGTTAAATGCATAAATTTCCTGTTACCAGTCTATGGGTTTTCCTTGCCAGTCAAAGTAGGCAGGGTTGTGTGATTGTTGTAAATAGTCAGCATCACTTATCAATAAATACAATTGCTCAGCTACAAACTCAGGGGTAAATAGCTTTCCTTCGGGCACATTTGCCTGAAAAGGTTTTGATAATGGCGTATCAGTAGTACCTGGGTGAAATAACACGCAGTGGCATTTTTTATAGCGTCTGCTAAGTTCAATTGCTGCAGATTTAAATAACATATTTAATGCCGCCTTCGATGCCCGATAGCTATACCAACCGCCTAACTTGTTATCACGAGTGCTACCAACACGTGCACTAAGGGCACACACCACAGTTGAAACTTGTGGCTTTAAAAGCGATGAGAATAACGTCACACAGCGAATTGGTAGTAGAGCATTTGTCATCATGCTATTTATAAAGTGCTGCTCAGATATTTGTTCAAGTTTACGTTCAGGCACATTATCTGGATCATGCAATAGGCCGTTAAATATCATCAACTGGGCCAAATCATATTGGCCACCGGCAAGTTCTTTCGCAATACCACTTAAGCTTTGCTCTGAGTAGTCAGTAATAAAATGCTGGTGGCTTATCTCATTGCTTATAGATTCATTAAAACTTGCCTTAAATTCACCTCGACTGATGGTTACGATATGACCCGTGTTTATTCGTTTATATAGAGTGGTGAAATAGGCATTTGCAATTTCACTGCTTGCACCGCACAAAATATAGAGTTGCATTTTGACCTGTTATAAAAATATTTGAAAATTTTTTCGCTCAAACTATCACCAACTAATAAAGTGATAGTAGCTCTGTTTGTCTTGATCTAAACCTACAAACACATAAAAAAGGCGGGTAAAAATTTGACCATGCAAACTTTAAGGATGCCTTAAATTACGGGGATTTTACCTTTTAAATTGGTAAGTCCATTTTACCAATTGAGCTGGCTTTAACGCTTTGCAGCTGACTAAGCTGCGTATTTATTACACTTTTATGTTTATAGATTGGTTATTCTTTTTTACGAGTATGTTAGAAAATTCGATCTATTAAATTAACGCTGACAATGATATTAATAAAAGGGATCAGTGTTTAGCTGCGTTCGTGCTTGGCTAAATACTGTGCAGTAAGTACTTTCAACTTAGTTAAAGAAAGGAGTATGAGAATGAGTGAACAATACGCTGCACTTCGCGGTAATGTTAGTATGCTTGGACAAATGCTGGGTCAAACCATTAAAGATGCACAAGGACAAGCCATTTTAGATAAGGTAGAAGAGATTCGTGCTTTATCTAAATCGTCACGTAGTGGTAACGAAGCCGACAGACAAGCGCTTATCGAAGTACTACACGCTCTCACAGATGAAGAACTATTACCGGTTGCACGCTCATTTAATCATTTTTTGAATCTTGCTAATGTTGCTGAACAATTTCATACCGTATCTCGCTTTAATGATGTTGGTTTTTGCCAACTAAACCCTCTCACTCAAACATTAAAAGCGTTAGCAACAGCATCAAAGCAAGGTCAAGTTGATCCTAATCACTTGGCGCAAACACTCTCAAAACTCCACATCAATTTAGTTCTGACGGCTCACCCAACTGAGGTGACACGCCGTACAATGATCAATAAACACGTAGAATTAAGTGATTGCCTTGCCTCTTTAGAGCGTAAAGACAACTTACCTAGTGAACGTGCAGATTTATTAAACCGCATTGCCCAACTTATTAGCCAAGCGTGGCATACCGATGACATTCGTCGCTCACGCCCAACGCCAATTGACGAAGCTAAATGGGGTTTTGCGGTTATTGAAAATAGCTTATGGCACGCTGTTCCGCGTTTCTTACGTGAGTTTGGCGAAGACGTAAAAGCAGAGCTTGATTTAGAGCTACCTATTGATTTCAGCCCAATTGAATTTACTTCTTGGATGGGCGGCGACCGTGATGGTAACCCGTTTGTAACTGCTGAAGTCACACAGCAAGTACTTGATCATGGTCGCTGGATGGCACTTGATTTGTATTCGCGTGATATCGAAACGCTAAGCAATGAGTTATCTATGTCGGATGCAAGCGATGAGCTTATTGAGCTTGCGGGCCAAGACTTTGAACCTTACCGTGCGGTACTTAAAAAATTAAAGAATCAAATTGCTGAAACTGTGACGCATTTGGGCGCTAAAATTAAGAAAAAGCGCACTGATTCTGAAGATTTAATTACCGATATCGCGCAAATTAAACACCCAATCGAAGTGTGTTATCGCTCGCTTATTAAGACCAACATGAAAGTAGTTGCCGATGGCTTGCTACTTGATGTTCTGCGCCGTATTAATAGCTTTGGTCTGCGCCTTGCAAAACTTGATGTACGTCAGGATTCATCGCGTCATGGTGATGTTTTCTCTGAGCTAACACGTTATTTAGGTTTAGGTGATTACCATCAATGGCAAGAAGAAGACAAACAAGCGTTTTTACTTGCTGAGCTAAACTCTCGACGTCCGCTAATTCCAAAACATTGGCAACCAAGCCCAGAAGTACAAGAGGTGCTAGATACATTCGATGTAATCGCAGCGCAAGATGCTCAAACATTTGGCTTGTATATTATCTCGATGGCACGTACCGCATCTGATGTACTGGCAGTGCAGTTATTGCTTAAAGAAAGTGGTTGTAAGTTTAACTTACCGGTTGCGCCATTATTTGAAACGTTAGACGACTTAAATAATGGTAAAGAGGTTATCGAATGTTTACTTGATAACACTTGGTACCGAGGTCATATTCAAAACCAGCAAAATGTCATGATCGGCTACTCAGATTCAGCAAAAGATGCAGGTATGATGGCTGCCGGTTGGGCACAATATGAAGCTATGGATAAGCTGGTACAATTAGCCGAAAATCGCGGTATTGAACTTATTTTATTCCACGGCCGTGGTGGTACTGTTGGTCGCGGTGGCGCGCCAGCTGCCCAAGCTCTTCGCTCACAGCCTCCAGGTTCATTAAAAGGTGGCCTACGTGTAACAGAGCAAGGTGAAATGATCCGCTTTAAGTTTGGTTTGCCTGCTGTAGCGCTACAAAGCTTAAATATTTATGCCGGTGCAGTTCTAGAAAGTAACTTGTTGCCGCCACCAGAGCCTAAGAGCGAATGGCGTGATGTTATGGAGCTTATTAGTGCAGATTCTTGTGAGCATTACCGTCAAGTTGTGCGCCATGATGAAAACTTTGTGCCTTATTTTAGAATGGCAACGCCAGAGCAAGAGCTTTCTAAATTACCACTTGGTTCTCGCCCTGCGAAGCGTAACCCGAACGGTGGAGTAGAAAGCCTTCGTGCTATTCCATGGATTTTTGCATGGAGCCAAAACCGTTTAATGCTTCCAGCTTGGTTGGGTGCATTAACAGGCCTTAAAGCTGCTTTAGATAAGTATGGCATCGAGACACTTCATGAAATGAGCTTAAAATGGCCATTCTTCCGTGCTCGTTTAGAGATGCTAGAAATGGTATTTAGTAAAGCAGATACATGGTTAAGTGCGCATTACGATGATGCACTAGTAACTGAACAATATAAGCCATTAGGCGTGAAGCTACGTCAAGAATTGAGCGAGGCGATTGAGCTTGTTCAGTCGCTTAGCCCACAAAAGAGCTTACTTGCAGACCAACCTTGGATCAAAGAGTCAATCGCACTTCGTAACCCGTACACAGATCCACTTAACTTATTACAAGTCGAGTTACTGCGTCGTTCACGCGAAGCTGACGAGGGATCTGAAGGCGATATTGATAATGCCTTGATGATCACTATGACAGGTATCGCTGCAGGTATGCGTAATACCGGTTAATAGCTAGTATCATCGACCAATCGAGCATCGATTGGTAGGCTAATAACAAATCGTGCGCCGTGGTTACATGGCTCGGCGCCGATTTTCCCTCTTAGGTTATATTTAACCGCGTTAAATACCACGTTTAAACCAAGCCCTAAATGATTTCCGCCTAAATTAGTGGTGTAAAATGGCGTAAATATTTCATGAAGTATTTCGTCGTTTATTCCCACGCCGTTATCTTGGTAAGTAATTTCAACCACATGTGTATAGGCTTTAACTGTTACCTCGACAACACCTTGGTCAGAATTAACAAAGCCATGCTCGCAGGAATTAATAACCAAGGTTTTTAATACATCACTTAAGATAGTTGGATATGACGTAATAACAGCCTCATCACCATGAATTTTAAACTCAATTTGCTTACCAAGATGTTTACTCAAAGGGTATAAACGATGACTAATAAAGCTTGGTAGCTGTATTTTGCTCATTGGTTTATCAAGGTGAATAGACACATTGAGCGCTTTGAATTCTTCGACAATTCCGGCAAGTCGATTAATGCTACTGATCACCAACTCTTTAGCGCTATTGGTATCGGTAATAAACTTATGAAAATGTTTGCTAGAGAGCTCTCGGGCTTTAAATTTTTCTTCTAAACCTTCCATGTAATCATCGATTAATGAACTTGCGGTCACTATGGTGCCAATAGGGGTATTAAGTTGATGCGCCATACCAGATACCAGTGCTGTTAAAGAGGCTATTTTTTCGATTTCAATCAGATGATCTTGTGTATCTTTTAACTGCTCTAATGCTTTAGTTAATTTTTGTTTTTGTTTGTCTATGCTGTTAATGGCGATAAGTGAGCCAAATAAAATAACAACTAAACAGATGCTTACTACAATCGTGAGGTCTTTAAATGCGTTGGCTTTAGTTGCTTTTATTTGCTCAGCACGAGTTAGGTTAGAAATTCTTACTTCTTTTGCGGCAACATCGGCTTCTGCAAGTGCTTTTGCTAAATTCACTTTGGCTTGTCTGGTTAAAATAGCGGCGTTAATGTACGAATATTGTTTATAAGCGCTAAGTGCATTTACATAATTTTTTTGTTGCTCGTAAAGCTCTGCACTTAATTTGGCAATCGATAATAGGGTTTCAAAATTAGTATGGCTAACAGTGTGAGTATCAACGGATGCAAGCGTTGTGAGTGCTTTATCAGTATGTCCTTGTGCCTCATACGTTTCTGCTAAACATAAAATAATATTAAGTTGCTCATTCTCAAGTTGTTTATTTTCAATAAGCGTTGAAGCCTCGTTGAGTACCTTTTCTGAGTCTTCTAAAAAACCTTGAAAACGTAATACTTTGGCTTTTAAAACAAGGCTTGAAGCAAGGTGAGTGGTGTAGTTGTGTTGGCTTTGCAGCCCAATAGCTTCATTGATAATCTTGAGTGCTTCTGGATACTGTTTTAACCCAATTAAAGCTAGCGCTAAATTATTACTTGCAAATGATTCGTTGAGAGTTTGATTTTTACTGTGGGCATAATCTCGATAGTATGTGAACGAGTCGGCAGCTTCTTTATAACGGTTTAAACGTAGCTTTACTAAAGCGATATTATTTTCGGTTTGATAAACTAAACGCTCATCTCGAGATTGTGCAAATGGCATGGCATCGCGATAGTACGCTAAGGCTTCTTCATATAGACCTAAGCGCGCATAAATGCCCCCTGAAATATTAAAATAGCCATACATGAGGTCTTTTTCATCAGATTGAGAAACCATATTCATGTACTTAACAATGGTTTCCATGGCTTGTTCAAGCTTGTCAGTCTCAAGCAAAAACCAAGCTTTATAATTAGTGACTATAATCTTTTGTTCTAGTGTTAGTTCGGTAGTTTCAATCAGCGCATTGACAAACTCAAGCCCTTCTTGAGGTGAACTGGCGTAGCTTTGCCTTATTGAGGTTCTAAGCTTTTCAAATTCTTTAATGGGCATCGCTTTAGGTGTTGTTGAAATTAATAAAATCAACAAGGTAAAGCCAAATAATATAACCAATCGCGCTTTCATGACACACCAATCCATTTAAAAGTGAGCTTAAAAAACGCTCACCCATTTTGCTGTCTAATTAACGCTAAATATTATAAATTTTAACTAAATATAGGTTTATCTGAAAAAGCTGATTCTATGAAAGGAAAACTCATACTTGTGTCTAAAGTAAATAAGATATGAATTTGCATAACAACTCTTTAAAGTAGATCTAATCCTAAAATCTGAATTTTACAACTGGTCATACCTATTTTATTGCTAGGTATTGACTAGAGAGGCGATATTAATAAAATAGCCCAGCTTTTTGGTTCAGCTACCGTTAAGCCAAATCAACCCCCACGCTTTTTTAGAGTAACTTATGCCAAACGTGTCTACTTGCATCACTTATGATGCATCGACGTCACTCGTGATGATGACGTTAAGAGGGACTGCTAGTGCACAGGATGTGATAAATTTTTACCAAATTGCCCAACAATATTCAGAATTACATGGGTCAGAGAAAATACTCGTTGATGTGTCTGAGATGACGCACAATTTCGCACCTGCTGATTTATTCACCATTATGCCGGAAGTGGCAAACTCTTTGAAAAAAGCTGTTGTAGCAATAGTTGTAAGTTTTGATGGTTTTATGCACGACTTATTTATGCAAAAAGCAAAACGCTATAACTTACAAGCTGAAAACTTTGAATGTTTTAACAAAGCAAAAAATTGGCTGGTTCGTCAATAATTGGTCGAGCTAGTCATCGCTTTTTTGTTGTGTATATCTGGGCTTACAAATACCGCTAATTTTTAGCTTTTATTGTGCGATTTACCTTGATGTTTACCGCCAAAACCTAGCAATTCATTACGTAACCTTTTAAACTGTTTAGCCAATTAATAATTATAATTTGTTATGACAGCAACTAGGATAGATGCAAGCAAACTAGCTCAA
This sequence comes from Pseudoalteromonas sp. CO109Y, assembly GCF_004208935.1. Classification (NCBI taxonomy): domain Bacteria; kingdom Pseudomonadati; phylum Pseudomonadota; class Gammaproteobacteria; order Alteromonadales; family Pseudoalteromonadaceae; genus Pseudoalteromonas; species Pseudoalteromonas sp. CO109Y. Next base: position 122,751 of record NZ_SGPD01000041.1, on the reverse strand, counting down.
AATTCAGAGCCGTTTAGCTTCAATGATCAACAAAAAAATTCTCTTTTTGCCCAGCTTAAACAGCAACGTGGCATCTTATCTCAATCTGATATTTCTTCTCTTTGTCAGCAGTTTCAAGTTAGCCAACTTGAGTTACTAAAAGCCTGTGTACCCGTCGCAAGTTTATTTTCTGTCGCGCCTATTTCTAAATTCTATGTGGGCGCTATTGCAGTAGGGTTAAACAAGCAAGGCGAAACAAATTTCTATTTTGGCGCAAATGTTGAGTTTTCTCATCAAGCATTGAGTTTGGTCGTTCATGCTGAGCAATCAGCCATTAATAATGCATGGCTTAATGGCGCGCAAGCAGTGTTAAAAATTGCTATTAGCGATGCACCTTGCGGTTACTGCCGTCAATTTATGAATGAATTGAGCACCGCAGACTCACTTGAGATTTTATTGCCAGAACGTGACTTTAATCTATATGAGTTATTACCTTATTCATTTGGCCCAAAAGACCTAGGCAATGAAGCCTGTTTATTTTCTAATAAGCAAAGCGATAAACAGTTTACTGATCTTTCGATTGCTGATAATAAACTTATTCAATTGGCACTCAATGCATACGTGCCTTACACAGGTAACTTTAGTGCGGTTAAATTAACGACTTTTGATGAAGGTGACTTTTACGGAAGTTATGCTGAAAATGCTGCCTATAGTCCAAGCCTTTCGCCATTACAAAGTGCATTGAGTCAGTTTTATCTTGCGGGCTTAACCTTTGATGATAAAACAGTTAAGTCGATTACCTTGTTAGAAACACAAGGGGCAGAAAATCAATATGAGGTGGCTAAAAGTGTGCTGGCAAGCTTTGCAAACCCACCAGCATTTGAGCACTGTGTTGCTAAACTAGTTTAGCAACAGTTTTGCAGCTTCAATGACGACGGCGACTGATTTTTTCTCAATCTCGCCGTGGTCAACATTCGGAATTTCTTGTTTAGTACGATTTACTAATACACCTGCAACACAGGCTGCGCGTAAGCCAAGGGCGGCACACATAGTAAATAGTGTTGCTGATTCCATTTCATAATTCATCACGCCTAGTTTTTGCCACTCTTCACAGCTGCCTTGGAATGAGCGAGGAACATATCCAGAATAAGTATCGTAACGTTCTTGACCCGGGTAGAAAGTATCACTCGATGCAGTAATACCAATGTGGAAATTAATTCCTAACTTATCACATGCATTTACCATCGCTTGTGTTGCAAAGAAGTCAGACACAGCAGGGTAGCTTAGTGGTGCGAAATGCTGGCTAGCACCATCTAAACGAACTGAAGCTTGGCTAATTAAAATGTCGCCTTCGTTAATGTGTGGCTGAATTGCACCGGTCGTGCCAATACGCAAAAAGGTATCAATACCTAGCTGAGCAAGCTCTTCAACAGCAATTGATGTAGATGGGCCGCCAATACCGGTAGAACAAACTACAACGCTGTGCCCGTTTAGCTCACCTCGGTATACATGAAATTCACGGGTCTTCGCTAAGCATTCAGGGTTATCGAGAAGTGTTGAAATGCGTGCTGAGCGGTCAGGATCGCCAGGGACAATCGCAAGGGTTGCGCCGTTTAAGTCCTGACGAGTAAGCCCTAAGTGAAATACCTTTTCCATTATTAAACCTTATTTTTGTCTAAAGCGTAATACTTTAATCATATGTGTTTAAAGTACAGGACAGATGTCCTATTAGATCACCAATGTTGCAAGAATTGCACAGATAACCTAAACCTAAAGAAGTAACGATAAAAGAGGATATATTATGCCTGCTTCATCTTCTATGAGTAAACACCATGAGTTTGCACGCTGTTTAGAAAGCTCGAAAATTTCAATTGGTGCGCCTTTTCATTGGTTAGCACTTGCATTTAAAGATATCGCTAATGCGCCCATACTGAGTCTAGTCTACGGATTAGTATTTACCTTGATACCTGCGACTATCATGTATTTTGTTTATCAGTTTGATACGCACTTAGTTATATTGCCTGCAGTCGTTGGCTTTGCATTAATTGGTCCTGCCTTTGCTGCCGGACTTTACGATGTCGCATGGGAGCTTGAAAAAGGCCACAAACCCACTTTAATGCACAGCCTTAAATCGATGTTTAGAAACCCTGCAGGTGAATGGGGCTTTGCGGTGTTATTAATGGTAATTATGATTGTTTGGATGCGCTTAGCTGCACTTATTCATGCATTGTACCCGAACGTTGTTAACCCGAGTTTTGAGCAGTTATCTGCGTTTTTAACGCTCGGTAGTATTGTCGGTGGTATCTTACTGGTCACTGTATTTGCTATCTCAGCGTTTACCCCGCAAATTATGATGGAACGCAGAGTTGATATTATGACTGCGGTAATTTCTTCAATGAATGCGGTTAAAACCAATTTCGGTGCCATGGTTGTCTGGGCTGGTTTGATACTATGTTTAGTATTTGTCGGCTTTATTACAGGCACTGCTGGGTTTATTGTCATTATGCCTTTATTGAGCTACGCCAGCTGGCATGCATACATTGCCGTTATCAAAACTAAGAAGCCAAGAGGCTACGAATAATGAGTATTCACTTCGTTTGAATATAAATCTATAGCGGCAATCACCTAGGTTGCCGCAAAATTTGACTTTCTTTTCGCGCATGTTATACCTGCCAAAATACAGCGCTCTTATTTGACTAGAGCAGTTTAAATTCATCTGCATTAAAATTATAACCATTTAATATCAGTGAGTTATAGGTTTGGTTGAGCAAGTGATTGTTGAGTCTCAAAAATCTAGACTATACACAAACTTAATTGCGTAACTTTTTTAATTACGCATGAATATGCAGATAAAGATCAGCGGAGTAGAGATGAGTAACACACAAAAAGCCTTCCACGAAAAACTAAGTCAGTGTCTTTGTCCTCCTGGCGATGGCGTATTTACAGTTAATACAGCAAAAGAACGTAAAGATGCGCTGCGTACTAAATTATACGGTCAAACAGATAATGTTGATGTGCTTTGGAAAGAGTCACTTGAAACACTGGCAGAGTCTGAACACAAAGCGGTAATTTTAGGTATTAGCTCTGACTGTGGCGGTGGTATTTTACGTGGTGCTAACTGGGGTCCATTATTTTTACGTTCTACTTTGATTGATCAACAACCACAAGCGCGCGCCTTTGATTTAGGCGATGTTCGTGTGATCCCGCATTTATTGCATGATAAATACCTTAACGATGCAACCATTACAAACTGTCAAAAAGCGTTATATGCTGATGAAAACAGCGAATATCATGTATCGCCTTTGTCTATCACTGAAGATGTCTGTGATGGCTTTTATGCAAATTACCCAGATAAGGGTATTTTTGGTATTGGTGGCGACCATTCAATTAGCTACCCGCTGACTAAAGCTTACTTAAAAGCAAAACGTGATGCAGGTAAACGCACTGCAATCATTCATTTTGATGCTCATACAGACTTATTAGTAGAACGTTTAGGTATCGATTTATGTTTTGGTTCGTGGTGTACACATATTCTTGAGTACTTACCAGCTCCACGTAACTTAATTCAATTTGGTATTCGCTCTAGTGGTAAGCCTAAGCAACACTGGGAAGACACGTTTGGCGTTAAACAACATTGGGCACACGAAATCATCGAACGTGGCGCTAAAGCTGTTGCTGAAGAAGTTATTGCGCAGCTAAAAGCAGATAATGTTGATGAGCTTTATGTGAGCTTTGATATTGATGCACTTGATGAAAGCTTTGCTTCAGCGACAGGAACACCAGAAGCCGGTGGTTTAACACCTCAGCATGCATTAGACATTCTAGTTGAATTGGCTGACGAGTTCCCAATTACTGGTGCTGACATGATGGAAATTGCACCATTCACAGATAGCTCATTAATCGGTCAGACAAGTTCTGAAACAACTCTAAGAGAAGGCGCTAAAATCTCAGCTTTTTTGATTAATGCAATGAATAAGTAATTGACTCTATAGCGGAAACACCCTGTTTCCGCTCATTCCTTTTTACTAAATAATATTTCAATATCTGCAACTTCGAGCTATATTATTATAAAAAATAATTATAATTTATTTGGTATCGCTCATCATGCGCTCAATTATCACCTTGTCATTGCTGCTTTTTCTGCAACCTTGTTTTGCAGCAATTACTGTGGTGACAGAAAATTTCCCTAATTTCCAATACCTAGATGAAAATGGCGAATTAACTGGCACTGTAGTTGATAAAGTTAAATCAGGTTTAGATAAAAGTGGTGTGGATTATGAGCTGTCAGTAAATTCTTGGTCAATTTCGTATAATGCTGCATTACGTGATAGCAATACCTGCATCTTTTCTATGGCAAGGCTTCCTGCACGCGAAGATAAATTTACTTGGGTGGCACAAATCGGTGGTTTTTCGGCGTCGTTCTATTCGTTTAAATCTGAGCAATTAAAAATAGCGAGTATAGATGATGCTAAAAAGTACCGAATTGCAGTATTAAAAAATAACTATTCACATATTTACTTAAAAGAAAACGGCTTTGATGAACGTAATCAGCTGATCTTACTTGATAGTTTTGACAACATTTATGATGTACTTAAAAGTAGACGCTCAAGTATAGATTTAGTCATCCTCAGCGATGAACAATTTAAATATGAGCGCGATAACGACAGCACACTTGAAGATTTAAAACCGATATTTAAACTGCCCGTTGGCACACCTCAGTTATACTTTGCCTGCAATAAAAATATCAATCCTGTGACTCTTGAAAAATTAAATAAAGGCTTTGCTGCTAACGATTAAAAATAGCACTTGTTGATTGCCACAAAGTGGCTATAATCAGCTGCTTTTTGTCCATTCTCGCCAAACTCTCGCTAGCCTAAACGAGCAAAAAGTTGTTTGCATTCAACACTCTGAATGCGCTTAATTATTAGGAGCTACAATGAGTGATTTACTCATTATCATGATTTTAATTTTGATCAGTGCATTGTTTGCAATGAGCGAAATTGCGATTGCGGCATCTCGTAAGATCAAATTACGAGTTATGGTGGACGAAGGCAACAAAAAAGCCCAAGCAGTGCTTAGCTTGCAAGAGCAACCTGGGGCATTTTTTGCCATGATACAAATTGCCCTCAACGCAATTGCCATTTTAGGTGGTATTGTTGGTGAGCAAGCATTATCTCCTTACATAGAACAAATCTTAGGCATGATTTATCAAGGCCCGTTATTGAGTCAAATCAGCTTTTTGATTTCGTTTTTGAGTATTACCTCTTTGTTTATTCTATTCGCTGACCTATTACCTAAACGGTTAGCCATGATTATGCCAGAGGCAGTTGCAGTTAACGTGGTATCCATTATGCGCTGGGTGACCTTTGCGCTCACTCCTTTTGTTGTTTTCTTTAATGGTATAACTAATTTGGTTTTACGCGCGTTTAAAGTACCCGCTGAACGAGAAGATATTGTCACCACAGAAGACATCGTCGCGATGATGGATGCAGGAGCCGAGTACGGCAGCTTACAGCAACAAGAATATGAGCTAATTGGTAATGTATTTGATTTAGAGGCACGCTTTTTATCGAGTGTGATGACTCCTCGCGATCAAATTGTGTTTTTTGATGTAAAAGCGGATGCTCAAGAAGTTGCAACCAAAATTATTGAACACCCTCATAATCACTTTTTAGTGTGTGATGGTAGTTTAGATAAATTAATTGGCTCGGTTGAATCAAAAGATATCCTTCGCAAGGTGCTAAAAGGGCAAACCGCTGAAATCGATAAAGAACTGATAAGCCAAGATATTTTTTATCTTCCAGAAACATTGAGTCTTTCAGAGGCGCTAAATACTTTCAAAAAAGCGGCAGAGCCGTTTGCCGTAGTGGTTAATGAGTATGCGCTAATGGTAGGTATTGTTACTGTTAAAGATTTAATGAAAGGATTTATGGGCGACTTAATTAGCCACCAGGGTGAAGAGTTAATTATTCAACGTGATAATTCATCTTGGCTGGTTGATGGTTTAACACCTGTGGTTGAGCTTGCTAAGGTACTTGAAATTGAAGAGTTTCCTGAACAGTCTCATTACGAAACTGTCGCAGGGTTTTTGATCTACACCATGAAACGCCTGCCTAAACGTGCAGAGTTTATTAATTACGGTGGCTATAAGTTTGAAGTTGTCGATGTTGAAGGTGTGAAAGTCGAGCAACTACTCGTTACTCGCATTTCTGAACATGTTTAGCATAGTGTTTAAGGCCGCCGATGCGGCCTTACTCAAAGGCGCCCTTCACAAGGGCTTTGCCTTTACTCACCATATGAACACCCTTTGACCAGCATTCTGTTGGCGCAAGCGTTGTTTTATTAAGTAACACAAGATCGGCATCTGCATTTTGCTTAATTACACCTTTATTTATACCCAGTATCTGCGCAGGGTTTGATGTAACAGCCATTAAAGCGTGTTCAATCGAAACATTATATTTTTGCACTGCTTCTACAAACGAGCCGTGCAATGTGGACTCTTTGCCTACTTCAAGGCCAAGCAGGTTAAAGCTTTTGTCAAAAATAGGGAGGCTGGCATGGCCATCTGAGCTCATGGTTAGTTTTGTTGGGTCGACTTTATTCTCTAAGCAATAAGCTAGAGCGTGTGCGGCAGAGTATTCACCATGAGCAAGGTCATACTCGGTTGTACTTGTTGTAAAATCGATAGTGCCACCGGCTTTACAAAACTCTACCCCAGCATTAAGTAAGTCGATATTACGATTCATGTGAGTTGGGTAAAATTGTGCCAGCGAAATATCGGTTAGCTTATCAACCTCATGCAATAACGATAAATGTGTATCAACAGGGCCAACATGAATGCTGACAGTGCCTTTTTTACCACTTAACATGCCGGCCACTTTTGCCTCTGCAGCCAGTTCTGCAAGCTGTTGCACTTTGGGTTGGCTGCTACGATGATCAGATATAGCAACTTCTCCCACGCCAATAAACTCATCTATGTACATTAAATCGCTGGTGATAGAGCCTGTCAGTGTTTTCGCAGGTAAATGATATGAGCCCGAATGACAAAAAACGTTGAGCCCAAGCTCTTTCAGCTCTTTTGCTTTAGCGATTAAATTACTATGAGTTCGGCTACTTGAGTCAGTGCCAAGAGCTGCAATAACGGTTGTTGTACCATGCAGTGTTGCATCAGTAAGGTTCATTTCTGGTGTTCTACTTGCAAAGCCAGCTTCGCCGCCTCCGCCAGTTATATGAACGAGTGAATCTACAAACCCCGGGGCCAAAATACAATGAGTGCCATCGACCGTGGTAATCCCCTGATAGGTATCGATGGTGATTTCAGGCTGTATATCAACTATTTTTGTGCCAGCAATAAGGACATCTTGAATGCCTAAAGGTGAGGGGGCGAAAACGTCTGCGCCTTTTATAAGTGTTAACATAATTAAATCTTTTACTGATAGTTAATAAAGTGTGCGAGAAAAATAAAACCACTGGCAAGGCCAAACAAAGCTAAAGTGAAGCGCCAAATAAAACGTGCCCATTCACTCCAATCTAATTTAACAATACCTAAACAGCCAATGAGACTAGCAGAAGTAGGAATAAAAATATTCGTTAAACCATCACCCAACTGAAATGCCAACACCACAATTTGACGTGAGATATTTAACAAATCACCGAGCGGCGACATTAGCGGCATTGTTATGGCTGCTTGTCCTGAACCTGACGAAACAAAGAAGTTAAACACACTTTGAAATAATAGCATGCCCCAAGCCGCAATATAATCGGGCACAACTGAGATGCTGGTGGCACTATAGTACAGCAAGGTATTAAGGGTCGAAGGCGACGTTAAATCGCTACCGCCAAGTATTAAAATAACGCCTTTTGCAAGTGCCACTAAAAGTGCTGCAGGTAGGAGCTCTTGGGCACCTTCTTTAAATGCATTTGCACTTTCATTGGCAGTTAGTTTTTTGAATAGGCTAGCGATTACAGCGCAAGCAATACCAAGGCAAAAGAATTGCGCTGCTAATTCAGGAATATAATACTGCCGAGCCATCACGCCCCAAATAACCCAAATAATGCCAGCAATAAAAGTAAGTAAGATTAGTTTATCTGCGTTATCTAAATTTATTGCACTGTCTTTGTGTTGGTTAGATTGATGTTTAGTTGCTCTGATAGAGTTGGCATAGCGAATAGTAAATACAAGGCCAAATGAAGTAAAAACAAGCCAAGCAAACATTCTGAAGCCAGCGCCAGAAAAAACGGGAATTTCAGCAATTGATTGAGCTATGGCAATGCTAAAGGGGTTCATCCATGAGGTAGCAAAGCCAATTTGTGTGGCAACATAGGTTGTTAACACGGTAACTTTTGCATCATAGCCAAGCTGTTTCATAATCGGAAATAACACAATACAAAAGGCGATGGCTTCTTCACCCATGCCGAAAACTGCACCGCCTAAAGAGAAAAGCACGAACAAGAGAGGAATGAATACCCACTCTATATGTTGTGTTTTGTTGATCAGTGCCATTATGCCGTTATTTATCGCACCGGTTTTTAAGATAATCCCAAACGCACCGCCAGTGATTAAAATAAACGCCATTACACCAATCGCTGCGCCATACTTATCACCTGACACTAACCCTTCAAATAAGACATTAGCTAGGCCAATTTCACCACCTTCTGCAAAAAATGCTGGCGGTGTATGATCTGAGGCTGTTTGATATTGTGATAATTCAACGCTATGGCTATCTTTTTCGGCATTAAACACACCGGGGGTTATAAATAGGCTGGCAAAATAGGCGATAACTGCGACGCACAACAAAATGATGCTCGCATCTGGCATCGCAAACTGTTTGTTTTTCATAAAGTCACTTAAATGTCATTCGACGTTTATAAGATAAGCAAGGTATTGTAGCCCTTGCTAAGAAAGATTAATACTGAGAGTCGTCAGTTTAAGATAACGTAAGCTCAAAAGTGTGGGCGACTATTAAGCCGCCCAAACCTTGCTAAAAGCGATAGCTCAAACTTAACGTATAGCGACTGCCATAAGCATTATGGTTTATAGAATCAAAACCTCGACTTGAACCATACAGTTTAGGCGCTTCTTTATCGAAGATATTATCGATACGAGCACGGATTGATAATGCATCATTGATAAAATACCCGGCAGATAAATCCCATACTAGCCAGTCATCAACATCGCGTTTTAACTCATCATTAAGCTCGCCAAGTTCTTCTAACTCATCTATTTCACGGCCACGCAGCCCTTCAATATCATCCTCATAGCTACTGGTATAATTGGCACCTAGATTTATGTAATAACTCTCGGCATCCCAATCGATAGAGAATCTGCCTACATTTTCAGGGTAGCGATAAGTGCCGATTAACTTTTCGATTGCATCTGAACCGGGTTTGTTTCGCTCAAACTCTAAATAGTGTGTACCATCGAAAGCGAGTGTTAAGTTGCCTGTTGCAAAAAGAAAACGATGATCGAATTTAAAGTCGATACCCGCTAAGGTTTGTGTGCCGGTATTTTCCAGTGGAATAACATGGTCTCTAAATAGTGGCAGGAATAGCTCATCTTCTCGCGGGTTAAACTCACTAATATAGTTTGTTAGGATCTCTGAAATATTTGCGCCATCACTTTCGATATTAAGGCCAGCATTATCGGTTACTTCACACAGCTGCTGCTCGTACGAAATACCTTGTTGTCCTTGTGGTACTAAGCCACAGTGACGAAGAGAAGCATCCGTAATTGCTCTATCTAGCACGGCAGTCATATTGGTATCGATGACTTGCTCATGATCAAAATGCCAATAATCGACAGTGAGATTGGTATTTACAGATGGGCTCCATGCAAAGCCAATACTGAGCGCTTCAGACTCTTCGGCTTTGAGTGCTTGATTCCCAAGTTCTAGGCTGTTAACACTGACTTCTGTACCATCACCCATACAGTATAAGTCTGCAACTGCCTGATTTGCGCCGCAATCAAAGCTTGATTGTGTGGTACGTAATTTTACACCAGCTTGAGTTAATGAAGGTGCTCTAAACGACGTTGACCAAGAGCTCCTAATTATTAGAGAATCTGAAGGGCGGTAGCTTAAACCCACTTTAGGGTTAAACGTTCCACCAAAGTCATCGTAATGATCGTAACGACCAGCAACTTGCAGTTCTAGCTGCTCAGTAACTGGCATATTCAACTCTACAAATGCAGCGTACTGCGTACGGTCTGCCTCTGATAAACTCGAGCCAAAACCAAAAACATCAACTAAATAACCATTTTCAGCACGCGCTTGAGAGTCTAAAGACGGAATATCTTTTAACTCTTCTCGGCGAGCCTCAATACCAAATGCAGCATAAATGGGTAACTCATTAAATGTAAATAAGTCGCCATTAAAGTTTAAATCCCATCCGTAAACTGTACTTTCACCACTTCTACTTGGGTTTGCTTTTGCAAGCTCAAGCACCGCATCATTATTAGCATCACCCTGTAAAAAAGGGTTGTAGAATGGCATTAACTGACCTTGCGCACAATTGAGCTGTGTTCCATCGTATGTAGCTAATGATCCGTCAGAGCATAATTCACCAGTGATTGCAGCATGAAATTGGTAGCGGTTGTAAATTCCATCAATCGCTTCTTGCTCTGACTTAGAACGAGAAAATGTTACACCTGACTCCCAACTCCAGTCCTCAATGTAACCAGCTAAGCTACTGACTAAGCGAAAGTTTTTAGTTTCAACTTCAACTGTACGCGGTGAATTAAAACGTGCATCAAATGCAAAGCCATACACTTCTCGACCGGCTTGAGTGGTAAATGGATCAATATAAAGCTGGTCCATTAAGTCGTTACTGCCATCATCGTTATCATAAATGAATAGCGCATCCTCTATGATATACGGACCATCATCGTCGTTTATTTGATTGATTGGTGCAGGTGATGAATAGGCTTTTGATATAGTTTGGCTATAGAAGAAATCGGTATGCCAATCTAAATCACCTAAGGTGCTGTTAAACATAAAGCCAGTTGAAAGGCTTTCAAATGGGGTTTCTAGGTAATCATCTTGGTTAGCATAGTAAGCACAAATTTGCTCACCATACTCAGTCGTGACTAGCTCTGTTTTACAGTTTGGCGCTGGTAATTCATTGCCATCTCGGCTGCTGTAATAATAAATGTTTGGTGAGTTCTCAAGTTTCGGTAAATATGAGTAACCATTCACTAGATTAGGTGTTGCGGTATAACTTCTGTCGGTCGCTTTAAAGGCATTGCGGTCGTAAATATCAGCAAATACCGTTAAGTTACTTTCACCGATATTGGTTCCGTAGACTAAGTTAAGCTGCTTCTTACCTTCGTCATGACTGTCAAAACTATTGGTGTAAGAAGTGTTTACTTCAGCTCCTTGATAGTCATCTTTGAGAATATAGTTAATAACACCAGCGACAGCATCAGCACCATAAATTGCTGATGCGCCAGTGGCTAAAATATCAATGCGCTCGATTGCAGCAAGTGGAATTGAGTTCACATCGACAAAGTTTTCAGTGCCTGCTGCGAACGAGCTTGGTGCAACTCGGCGGCCATTAATCAGCGTTAATGTTGCAGAAGGACCCATACCTCTAAGGCTCGCAGCGGATTGACCCGCTGGCGTTGAGGTTGATGTACCACCACTTTCAGATGTTGAAAAGGTACCGGATCCGCCTTTAAAAACGGATAAATCTTTTAATAATTCATGAATAGTGTTCGCTCCTGAGCGCTTGATTGCATCTTGGTCAAGCACTGTAAGCGGGATGGTTCCTTCTAAATCAACCCCTTTAATTCGTGATCCTGTTACTTCTACTCGTTCAATTTTTTCTGATTGTTGGTCGTTTTGAGCATACACAGCTTGTACTGGGCACAGCACAGCACTGATTGCTACAGCAATTGATAACTGACGAAACATATTGATTTACCTTTGTCTTAAAAAACACACGGCAAAACCGTGACGTTTTGAATAATTGTTATAATTTTTTAGACAGGGCAGTGGGTTATAGACACAACTAGCCCCTCACAGGAAGTGAGGTGTGGCTACTCGTCAAACCACTCCGAAAGGTAGTGTGGAGAGTAGAAATATGTGCAAAGCGATAATGCGTTTTTCAACATAATTCCAATCCGTAAGGTCTTTTGACAAAGCTAGCGATACAGTGCTAGCTTACTCGCGTTTTTAAATGTTCCTTTTTTTTATAGCAAGCAACAAAAAGCTGCGCAAGCAATTTTCTAATATTTTTTTACAAGAGTGTAACAATATGAACATCCTTAAGGAGCAAAAGACTAAATATCAAACTTCAGCTTTTTCTTTGGTATTTGGTTTGTTTTTCGCATCATTTGGCAGCAAAGTCTATGCAAATGATCAACAGCAAACGCTGGTCTTAGTCGGCGGTTCTTTGACCACCTGCTCAAGTATGAGCCCTAAAAATTGTCTTTCTAATAAACAGATTAGTGGTAAACAAACTAATCAATATCGATTAAATAATGATGCTTTATCTGCAATAAAGACAAATTGGCCAACCAAGAATAAAAAAAATCGTCAGCAAACGCTTAAGGTATTAGCACAGATTGCACGTGAAAAGTCAGGTGTGATCACTAAAAGTGATATTTTATGGGCATGGCGTGATTTAGATAACAAGTTACTAAACGAACTCACTGATTCAGAATACAACTTTGTCATAGACTCACTTGAAGTCGCTGTATTAAATACAGATTCGACCCGTCAAAAAGAGCAGGTCAGTACAAGCGATAATAACGAACGTGCAGCCAATGATATTTTAGACTTTGTTGCTGCATCATTAAAAACAACCACCGGATCACCAACAATTTTAGCGGTTACGGCTTCAAGCAGAGACCCATATGAATCAGCTGACTTTTATGAAGGGCTATTAGACTTTACTGGTATAGAATCAAGCTGGTTACCTCTAACCCCCGCCTTAGCAAAAGCGATTACCAGTAAGCAATGTGAGAGTTTGGATTCTTTACGCACTGACTCTATGGGCGTTTTTAATCGTGAGACAATTTACCCTGATCGAATTAAGGCCGAAAAAGCGCTTTGTGATAAAGGAGTCGATCATTTAGTTAAACTGATTGAAAACGCTACGGGGGTGATGTTTAACGGTGGCGATCAGAGTTTAACCAGAAAAGTACTGTTTGATGACAACGGCAAGCAATATCCTTGGACTCACGCAATTTTACAAAGACCATTACTTGTTGGCACAAGTGCAGGTACAGCGGTGCAAAGTGGTGGTAAAAATGCCTACGGGATAGTGCCGATGATTTCAAATGGTACAAGTTTAGCGGCAATGAGAGAAGGCTCGTTTGCGGTGTCTGCGCCGAGTGAGCGCTGTGAAAATGAATGCGGTGATAAGATTTCGGCTGATAGTCTTACCTATGAAAAACAAGGTGGGCTTGGCAGCTTTACTTATGGTGTTCTTGATACACACTTTAGCGAGCGCAACAGAACAATGCGTTTGGCAAGATTACTGGCAGATACCGGGCAACAGCATGGCTTTGGCATTGATGAGACCACCGCCCTTGTATCAATTCGAGCTGGTGAAACCGCACTAATGACGGTGATTGGTAAAAGCGGTGTCGTGCATGTTAAATCTAACGCTAAAAACAACGGAGCAATCAGTTATTGGCCTGCTGGTGCCGTTATTGATGTAACAAAGGATGGTTTTACTCTAGCTAAACGAACTGTTGATAATGCACTCCCTAGTATTAAAATTCCGCCACTGCCGATGCAGCGTTTTGGCACTATTTTTTCAGATGCTAAATTACGTTCGCTTGTACAAGCTATGTGCTTAACACAAGAGCAACAAGCAGTCGCTCAGCATGATGAGTTTTTATTAGATTTAAATGCCACAGACAATACTCATTATTATCGTGTAAACACTAGTAGTACAGGCTGTGCGGTAGAAAACCTAGCCTTTAAAGTTAAGACATTTTAACGATGTAAGGTACTGAAAAAGTAGTGGATAATTTGTTCATTATTAGTTAGCGTAAGGCTAATAATGAACAAACCATGGAATGGGGTATGAAATATAACGTACTACTTTTATTTATTTTTGGCTGTTTATTTGCCTATTTATCTATACCAGTCATAGGTTATGGTTCGGCTATTGCGATTCCAACCGAAGTACTTTCAGCCCTTTATGATTTGTCACCTAACTTTGCTTTATCAATGGTTGATATCGTTACTTTAGGTCTTCCTTTATTAGCGTTACTCTTAGTATTTTTACTCATTAGTAAGTCGCTGTATCTTAAAGATAAAACGTATTCATACTTTATATTGCTGACACCATTTTTAGCGCTGCATTTATATTTTGCTGTTAACACCTTTTCTGCAAATATTGATAACACCACTTTACTGACAAGTCTGCCTAAGTATGTATTACTAGTGCTATTTGTTGCGCTTTTTTCTACGCATAAAAAACCAAGTTTTAGTTGATGTAAGTCATACGCGAAACTTCAACATATAAGCTAATCTGTAATTAATCAGTGAACGAAGTTGGTAACACAATGAAAAAATTACTGCTATTAACAAGTGGGGGTGATTGCCCTGGGCTCAATGGGGTGATCAGAGCGGTGGTTAAAGCAACCGAACATGATGGCAATTGGCAGGTGTATGGTAGCCGAAGAGCATATTGTGGTGTGCTTGAAAAGCCAAATGATATTATACACTTAACTAGTGAAGTTGTGGCGGGTATTCATGTTCGTGGTGGAACAATTCTCGAAACAGTTAATAAAGGGAACCCAACCGCATTTCCTGCTGAAATAGCGGGCGAACAAGTGTTTATTGACCGCTCTGATGAGTTAATCAGTATTATTAAGCAACTTGGGTTTGATGCCGTAATTAATATTGGTGGTGATGGTTCACATAGGGTATCTCAGCACTTATTTGAACATGGCTTAAATATCGTAGGCGTGCCAAAAACTATTGATAATGATTTATATGGCACTGATTACACAATTGGTTTTCAGACTGCTGTCGACACCGCCACCGAAGCCATTGATCGTTTAATACCAACAGCGCAAAGTCATAACCGAGTGATTGTGACTGAAGTAATGGGGCGCGATGCCGGTTGGATTTGTTTGCACTCTGCTATTGCAGCTGGCGCAGAAGTCGCACTTATTCCAGAGATTCCTTACGATATTGAAGCTATTAAAGCCAAACTAACATCACGATTTGATAAAGGCCATGGATTTGCCAACATTGTCATTTCAGAAGGAGCAAAGCCTGTTGCTGGTGGTGTTGTTAGTAAACAATCAAATGAACTTGGTTACGAAAACCCAGTGCTTGGTGGCATTGCTGAGCAGCTTGCTTCACAAATACGTGTGGCGCTTGATCTTGATGTAAGAGTAACCGTATTAGGGCATATTCAACGTGGAGGCACACCTAATGCGTTTGATAGGGTGCTTGCAGCAGAGTTTGGGGTGCAAGCATTCGAGCTAGTAAGGCAAGGTCAGTTTGGTTTTATTCCTGTCAGTAAAGACGGTGAAATTAAACCAATCAGTTTAAAAGAAGCTACTTCTGAATATCGCGTCATCCCTCTAGAACATTCTTTAATAACAAGTGCCCGCGCAATGGGCATGTGTTTAGGCGAATAATATGCGAATTGATATAACTTCAATTCGCATAACTAATAGTTTTAAAACAACTTTCTCAGTTACGTTCGTAATAATTCAATTAGCAATTTATTTATTGCACAAAATTCATGCTTTAAAGCAAGCATTTTATTTAATGTAAAGTTCTTTAAAGATGGTTGATCTGTGCCTTTTTTAGTTTAGAATGATCGTTCACTCTAAACTAAGGAACTACACATGCAGCGCTCTCGCATTCCATTTTTTGCAGTGTCAGCTTTGGCTGGTGCTGTTTTATTATCAGGCTGCGGCCAATCAGAATCGGCTCAAGGGCAAACGCAGGCAGCTCAAGCTGTTCCTGTTGGCGTTATTGAGATGCAAAGCAAACCACTTACGCTAACTAAAGAATTACCGGGTCGTGTGGCTGCTTCACGTATCGCGCAAATTCGTCCGCAGGTTAACGGTATTATTCAATCTCGTATGTTTGTTGAAGGTGCTGAGGTTGAAAAAGGCCAAGCTTTATATCAGATTGACCCATCTACATTTGAAGCTGAAGTAGCAACTAGTAAAGCCGCTATTACTAAAGCTCAAGCAAGTATTGCAAATGCCAAGGCAAAAGCAGAACGCTATAAAGAGCTATTGAGCATCAAAGCAGTAAGCCAACAAGATTACGACGAAGCTGATGCAGCATACAAAGGTGCAAAAGCTGACTTACTGACAGCTCAAGCGCAGCTTAAAACCGCTGAAATCAATTTAAACTACAGCAAAGTGTTAGCGCCAATTAGTGGCCAAATTGGTAAATCAGATGTCACTGCCGGTGCCCTTGTGAGTGCTAATCAAGCAACAGCATTAGCGACCATTACACAATTAGACCCAATTTATGTTGATTTAACCCAGTCAAGCAGTGAACTAACACGTTTGAAAAAAGCCATTGCTGCGGGTGATCTTGATAAAGATGCCGCTTTACATTCAAAAGTTGAATTAAAGATGGAAGACGGCAGTACTTATCAACATAAAGGTACATTGCAATTCTCTGAAGTGACTGTTGATCCAAGCACAGGCTCAGTAACCTTACGTGCTGAATTTCCTAACCCTGAAAAATTACTGCTGCCTGGTATGTATGTTCGTGCAGTGATTGTTGAAGGTGTGAAAAGTGATGCGATTTTAGCACCACAACGTGGCGTTAGCAGAAACACAAAAGGTGAGCCTACTGCCATGGTTGTAAGCAAAGACAATACCGTAGAAGCACGTGTGCTTAAAACTGATCGTACTGTTGGTTCAAACTGGTTAGTGACAGATGGCCTAAACAGTGGCGATAAGTTAATTGTTGAAGGTTTACAGAAAATCCGCCCAGGTGCACCAGTCAATGCAATGCCTGCAGAATCAGCAGCTAACAGCCAGTAACGGAGAAACTTAATGTCACGATTTTTTATTGATCGGCCCATATTTGCGTGGGTGCTTGCTATCGTTGTGATGCTGGCAGGTATCTTAGCAATTAGAAGTTTGCCGGTTGCGCAGTATCCATCAATTGCACCACCTGCAATTAGTATTCAAGCCACATACCCTGGTGCGTCGGCCCGTACTCTAGAAGATACGGTTACACAGGTTATTGAACAAAAAATGAAAGGGCTAGATGGCTTGCTCTACATGTCTTCAACCTCTGAGTCTAACGGCTCAGCGACGTTAACCTTAACCTTTAGTGCAGATACAGACCCTGATATCGCACAGGTTCAAGTACAAAACAAATTGTCGCTTGCAACACCGTTATTACCAGAAGAAGTACAACGTCAAGGTGTCTCGGTTGCAAAATCCGCTCGTAACTTCTTAATGGTTGTAGGCTTTGTATCTGAAGACGGCAGTATGAACAACATCGATATCGGTGATTATGTTTCATCAAACGTGCTTGATATTATTTCTCGTGTTAACGGTGTCGGTGAAGTGCAGCTGTTTGGCTCTCAATATGCAATGCGTATTTGGTTAGACCCAGCTAAATTACTTAAATACTCATTAACTCCTGCTGATATTAGTGCTGCAATCAGTGCTCAAAATGCACAAGTTTCAGCAGGTCAATTAGGTGCGTTGCCAGCAGTAAGTGGCCAACAATTAAATGCAACGGTAACTGCACAAAGCCGCTTACAAACACCTGAGCAATTTAGAAATATTTTTGTAAAAACCAATGCTGATGGTTCAGTTGTTCGTTTAAGTGATGTTGCTGATGTTGAATTAGGTGGTGAAAACTACGGTGTTGTTGCGCGTTTTAACGGCAAACCGGCATCAGGTTTAGGTGTTAAGCTTGCCAGTGGTGCTAATGCACTTGATACAGCTGATGGCGTAAAAGCGGCCCTTGCTGAACTTGAGCCTTTCTTCCCTGAAGGTTTAACAACGGTTGTTCCTTACGATACGACGCCATTCGTCTCACTTTCGATTGAAAAAGTTGTCAGCACTCTAATCGAAGCTGTTGTGCTGGTGTTCTTGGTCATGTACTTATTCTTACAGAACTTCAGAGCAACACTTATTCCGACTATTGCAGTACCTGTTGTATTGCTAGGTACGTTTGCTATCTTGCAAGTGTTTGGCTTCTCAATTAATACCTTAACCATGTTTGCGATGGTACTTGCCATTGGTCTACTTGTAGATGATGCAATCGTCGTGGTTGAAAACGTTGAACGTGTAATGACCGAAGAGAACTTATCTCCTCTTGAGGCAACACGTAAATCAATGGATGAAATCAAAGGTGCTCTTGTTGGTATTGCGATGGTGCTGTCGGCAGTATTCGTGCCTATGGCGTTCTTCCCTGGCTCAACAGGGGTTATTTATCGTCAGTTCTCAATTACCTTGGTAACTGCGATGAGTTTATCAGTACTTGTTGCATTGATTTTAACACCTGCTTTGTGTGCGACAATGCTTAAACCAAGTCATGTACATAACGATAAATCTTTATTTGGTCGTTTCTTCCTTGGCTTTAACCGTGGTTTTGACAGAACGAACTCGGGTACACAAGGTTTTGTGTCTCGCATGATCAAGCACAGTAAACGCTATTTACTTATTTACGGTTTAATCGTGGGTGGCATGGTGTTTATTTTCTCACAATTACCATCGGCATTCTTACCAGATGAAGACCAAGGTATTTTGTTTAACCAAGTAAGCTTACCTGCCGGTGCAACAACAGAGCAAACTTTAAAAGTTGTTGAAAAGATGGAACATCACTTCTTAGAAGAGCAATCAGAAGCGGTTAAGTCTATCTTTACGGTAACAGGTTTCAGCTTTGCAGGTTCTGGTCAAAACGCGGCAATCGGCTTTGTGGGTTTAAAACACTGGGATGAACGTCAGCGTCCTGATCTAACCGTCGGTGCGGTTGCGGGTAAAGCCATGGGATACTTCTCAACGATTAAAGAAGCGTTCGTATTTGCTTTCCCACCTCCTGCGGTTGTTGAGCTTGGTACTGCAAACGGTTTCACCTTGTTCTTACAAGATAGGGTTGGTCTAGGTCACGAAAAACTACTTGAAGCACGTAACATGTTTTTAGGTATGGCTGCACAAAACCCGGTGTTATCAGGTGTGCGCCCGAATGGTCAAGAAGATAAACCTGAGCTAGAGCTTGACATTGATTTAGCGAAAGCCGAAGCATTAGGTCTTACTCAAGCAGATATCAATAATACGTTATCAACGGCTTGGGGTAGTAGCTATGTAAATGACTTTATTGACCGTGGTCGTGTGAAAAAAGTGTACTTACAAGGTACGCCTGAATCACGCATGGTGCCAGAAGACTTAGATGAGTGGTATGTACGTAACGCCAATGGTGACATGGTGCCATTTACAGCCTTTGCTCACTCTTATTGGACATATGGCTCACCTCGTCTTGAGCGTTATAACGGCTTTTCAGCGATGGAAATCCAAGGTGCTGCTGCTCCGGGCTACAGTACTGGTCAAGCGATGGCTGAAGTTGAGAAAATGGTTAAGAAGTTACCACCGGGTGTATCGTTCGAATGGACAGGTATTTCATATGAAGAACGTTTAAGTGGTGGTCAAGCGCCATTACTTTATGCACTTTCATTGTTGGTTGTATTCCTATGTTTAGCGGCGTTATATGAGAGCTGGTCAGTTCCTGCAGCAGTTATGCTCATTGTACCGCTTGGTGTATTTGGTGCGTCGATTGCGTCATTTGTATTTAATTTATCAAACGATATTTATCTCCAAGTGGGTCTCTTAACCACCATAGGTCTGGCATCAAAAAATGCCATCTTAATTGTAGAGTTTGCTATTCATAAAATGGATGAAGGTATGAAACTTGTCGATGCCGCGGTAGCAGCAATTCGTCTACGTTTACGCCCAATCTTTATGACATCAATGGCATTTGTGTGTGGTGTACTACCATTGGCAATTGCATCAAGTGCAGGCTCAGGTGCACAAAACGCACTAGGTATTGCTGTTATTGGTGGTACTCTTGCGTCATCGACCATTGTGGTAATTTTTGTGCCGCTGTTCTTTGTACTGGTGCGCCGAGTATTCCCAGGCAAAACAAAATCAACTAATGAGGAGCAGGCATAATGAAAGCTAAACTTATCTCAGTGTCTGTTGCTGCACTTATGTTATCTGCCTGTAATATGGCGCCAGATATGGAGCAACGTGAATTACCCGTTGCTCAAAACTATGATATCCAAGGTACAGCGGGCGATATAAATGCGCTCAATTGGCAGTCATTTTTCAGTAATGCGCAACTTCAACAGTTGATTGCGCTCACACTTGAAAACAACAAAGACATAAAAACTGCTGCACTGAATGTGCAGCAGGTTAGAGCAATGTATCAGATTGAAGATTCAGCGCTTTACCCAAGCATTGATCTCAATGCATCGGGTACACGTCAGCGTCTTCCGGCAGATTTATCTGGTACTGGTCAAGCAACTATCTCTGAAAACTATACAGCAACTGTAGGCCTAACCGCTTATGAGATTGATCTTTGGGGCAAAGTACGTAACCAATCAGAACAAGCATTACAAAACCTATATTCGGCTGAATACAGTTTGACTAGTGTGCGAATTAGTTTGATCTCCGAATTAGTAAATGCATGGCTTAACTATGCAACGGACAAAGAGCTTTTGGCACTTGCAAACGAGACTTTGAAGTCTCAGCAGGAGTCTTTAGAGCTAACTCGTAAGACATTTGCTCTAGGTGCTGCTTCTCAGTTAACGCTATCGCAACTTGAAAGCACAGTAGCAACCGCTAAAGTCGATATTGCAAACTATCAGCGTTTACTAAAGCGTGATAAAAATGCCCTCGATTTTCTAGTAGGTAAAACCGTCACTGCAGATTTATTACCAAGTGAAAGTATAGATGATGTACTTAGTTTGCCTGATGTGCCAGTAGGGTTACCGTCTGAGCTATTGACTCAGCGACCTGATATCAAAGCTGCAGAGCATGATTTATTGGCTGCCAATGCAAACATTGGTGTGGCAAAAGCGGCATTTTATCCAAGCATCAGTTTAACAGCGAATGCGGGGACAGCTTCAGCTGACTTGAGTAATCTTTTTGATTCGGGCTCAGGTACTTGGAGCTTTGTGCCTTCGGTAAACTTGCCTATTTTTAACATGGGTCGTAATCAAGCTAATCTCGATGTTGCAAAAGCTCAACAAGAAATGGCTATAACCAGTTACGAGCAAACCATTCAACAGGCATTCAAAGAAGTCTCTGATGCCCTTGCTGATCGTGAAGGTTATATGCATCAGCTAGATGCCCTGAATGACTTGTATCAAAGTAATGAGCTATCTTTTACTTTATCGGATGCGCGTTTTCAAAAGGGTGCCGACAGCTACTTGCAAGTATTGGATGCACAACGAAATTGGTACAGTGCAGGACAACAGTTAATTTTGGGTAAGCAAGCGTATCTGGCGAGCCAAATTAATTTGTATAAAGCACTGGGTGGCGGCTGGAATGCACAAAAATCTGTGCAATAAATCAGCAAAAGCATAATTTATTTAAGGTTTTGCAGGTTCTTAGTTGTTTTGACTCTCCTCAAAGATTAAGATCCTGTAAACCTTGTTTAAATTAAAGTTAACCCTAGTCAGTAAAGCTTGGAGAAACCATGACGCAAAAAACGAAAAGACACAATGATCCTGCGCTTGCTGAGGCAAGACGTAATCAAGTGCTTTGTGCCGCAGCGGATTGTTTTCGACGTAAGGGTTATCATGGCGCGGGAATGGCCGAAATTTCTAAAACCGCGGGTATGAGTGCTGGCCACATCTACAATTACTTCGCCAGTAAAGAAGCGATTATAGAATCGATTGTTGAGCGTGATATGGAAGAAATGTTCTCAATCTTTAAAGAGTTTGCTGATAAACCTGGCGATCGTGTCACTGTATTACTAGATGGTCTAGGCAGAGGCGTTGAGCGCCATACCGATTTGAATCAAGGTGCGCTTGATTTAGAAATGCTCGCCGAAGCTGCTCGTAATGAAAAAGTGGCTAACTTATTACGAGAGTCAGATAGCCACGCTCGTGATTCTATGCGTGAATTATTAGTGGGTGAAAGAGGGCCATTACAAGGCACAGCACTTGAAGAAGTGAATGCCCGTATTGAAGTGATGTTTTCAGTAATGGGTGGCCTGTTACTGCGTAAAATGCTCAACCCAGATTTAGATATTCATGAGTTACTTAAAGCGCTACGTCCAACAATGAAAACCTTGTTGTTACCATTTGAATAAAGCGCTTATTAAAAGCGCTCTATAGACCATTGGATTGCCATAATGGCAATTACCACTGAGCCTGCTGGCATAATAGCTTTTTTGTACCAAGTGTTATTTCTAAGTAGCATTAGCAGTGGTAAACAGATTGCTAAAATAACCAGTTGACCAATCTCAACCCCTAAATTAAAGGCTAAAATACTCATTAGCTGGTATTCATTTGATAAACCAAGCTCACCTAAAACACTCGCAAACCCCATACCGTGTAATAGACCAAAACAGAATGTGATCCAGCCTAAGCGCACAATCATTGGCCAAATATTATTTATTGCAGCAAATAATACAGAAAGCGCGATACCTAATTCTACCCATCGGGTGTTTGGCGATATGATATTCATTGCCGTTGCTGTTAGGGTAAGTGAGTGAGCAAGTGTAAAAGCGGTGATTATCCAAGCGGTATCAATTAGAATTTGTTTTTTAGACTCGACATGTTGCCACTCGCCTTGCTTACGAACTAACACACAGCCCAGCAATAGCGCGATTAAGAACAAAATATGATCGGTACCCATCCAAATATGTAATATGCCTTGATGTACATATTCTATAAACGTTGTGGTGAAGCTTTGCTCTTTAAAGTTGATAACTTGTTTTGGCGTATTTTGTTCAAATACGCGGCTTGACTTTGCAATGGCAGCAATTGCTTGATGATGCTCATCTAATTCAAATAGGGCTGTGTAATTAACTGTTATAGAACTATCAGATGGACAATCAACTTGTAGTGGCACATGGATATACGACTGATTAAAGTGGTTATCTATACTAAGTGCACCATCAACCGTGACCTTGCAGCTTTGATTTTGTTGTAACACATTAAAATGGCTATTTAGATAGTCTAATACTGCTTGTTGCTGTGATGTAATTTCATGCCATGTAATTACATTATCCTGATTTTTATCGAAGTTGAGCGCTTTATCGAGATCATTCACCGAGGCTTGCCAAGAGCCTACTAATGATAGCTTATTGCTCGTTTGTTGTTTTAAATTAAGATAAGCGGTGCTTTGCTGGTGGGCGTGACAGATAGAGCTAAAAATTAATAGAAATAGCGTAAACAACAACGACTTTTTCATTTTTATTCCTAAGATAATACAGGCAGACAAGTCTGATACTCGAATGACCCCATTTCTTTTAATATAAGTAAAAAGAGGCTGTAACTATAGCAAGTACAAAGGTTTATCGACTAGGTCATCTATCTTAGAAATACTGGCTTTGCTCGTATTTATATATTGTTTCTAGTCTGTGTATGATTAGTTCGCATCGAGTACGGCTGTATAAATAATTTCACTTGGGCTACCTGATTGTGAGCCGCCAATTGGCTCACGGCTTATTGCAAGTAAAGTGATATCTTTTGGTTTAAATATTGCGTTTCGGGCAATTTCTTTGCTATCTGTTTTTGGTAATAAAGCAATAGGGATGGCGTTGGGGTAGTTTGTTAAACGGATCCACAACTGGTAATCATAATCAGTTTGCAAACTCATGCCGCTAGCTGCTTTAAGTAAAATACTGTGATCGCTTATTTCTAAATTCCAAACTGGATTATTTGCTGAGTCATAAAACGTTACCGAGTGATTGATTTTATCACTAAACGACTCTTGCGGTTGCCAAGTAATTAATACCAACACAATACAAACCGCTGTTGCAATAGCAGCCCAAGCCTTAAATATTCCAAAGTTAGGGTCTTTTGCTTTCTTCTGTGTTGGTAGAAATAGTGGGTCAATCCGTTTTGTTATTTTATCCCAAACTTGTTGATCAGGTGGGTTAGATTCAATCGCGTTTTCTAGGTTTTTTATATGTCTTTGCCATAATGAGGTTGCGTATCGGGCTTGAGGAGAGGTACGCATTAAGCGGCTAAATCTATCACGGGCATGGCCATGTAAAGTGCCTAAAACATATTCTGCTGCAAGTAAATTAAGTAGCGTTTGGTCATCGTATTTCATAACGAATTAGGCTCGGGTTGATTTAAATTTTTGACGAAAGCTCTACTAAAAACCTGTGATTATTAGGCATGGCTTTTAACTTAGACTAGCAGGGAAAGAGTACTTGGCAAATCTATGCAATTGGTTCTATGTAAATTATTGTAAGTTATTCATAAAATTGTGAAAAAATGTCCTAAACTAAAATGGTAAGCTTTTTTATAAATGCTAAGTTACTGATTTTAAATAGCCAGTAGGGGTAATTTAACGGCTTTTACTGGAGTGAAACTTGCAACGTAGTATGCAATTAGAATAACAAGGAGTGATTATGTGGGCAGCATTTAGTTACTTAGCTTTAGCGATTGTATTTATAATTGCGGCTATTCGGGTAGAAACTGTTTACTTTGCGCTGTTTTTTTATTGGACGGCTTTGTCGTTACTTTTGGTTAGTGGCGCATATTTTTTTAATATCGCACGTATTTTTAGAAAACGTGAAAATGGCGTTATTCCTATCTATATTCGTTGGGCTTTTATTCCATTTTTATTGGGTGCACAACTTTACAATGCTTGGTCGAGAAAACACGACAAAGTGCCACCATTACAACAAATTAATGAGCATTTATTTTTAGCCTGTCGTTTATTTCCTTCAGATATAGACACCATGAAAGAAATGGGTATTACAGCTATTTTAGATGTAACTTGCGAGTTTGATGGCCTTGAATGGTCCTCTACGCAAGAGAATATTCGTTATTTAAATATTCCTGTTCTTGATCATAGCGTACCTACACGTGCGCAATTACACCAAGCGATTAATTGGATTGACCATCAAGTAAAGGCAGATAGACGTGTTGTAGTTCATTGCGCTTTAGGGCGTGGCCGTTCAGTATTTGTGATGGCGGCTTACTTACTTAGCCAAAACAAAGATGCCGATGTCCACCAAGTACTCGCACAAATTAAAGAGACACGAGAAACTGCAAATTTAAACAAGCGCCAGCTGCGTCATCTTGTGCGTCGCCATCGAAGAGGTGACTTACTAATCAAAAATAAAGCTGTGCTCATTGCTAATCCTGTTTCTGGAACAAAACTGTGGGAAGCTAAACGTAAGCAAATTACATCTCGTTTGTCTGAGTATTACGATTTAACTGTTTACACCACGTCAGAACAGGTAAATGGTACTGAGTTAGCCAAAGAAGCACTTGAATTGAACCCTGATGTAGTCATCGCCTGCGGTGGCGATGGCACAGTAACAGAGGTGGCAAGTGTACTTGTTAATACAGACTGTAAACTGGGTATTATTCCTTTAGGTACTGCCAATGCCCTCGCTCATGTGTTGATGGGTATACAATCGAAGCTTATTCCGGTAGAGCAGGCGTGTGAGCTAATAATTGAAGGGCAGGCGAGTCGGATAGATACCGCTGTATGTAATGGCGAGCGTATGTTATTACTAGCAGGGATTGGTTTTGAACAAAAGATGATTGAAAAAGCCCATCGTGATGCTAAAAATGAGTCTGGGCAATTAGCGTATTTACAAGGGTTTTGGCAAGCATTAGGTGAGCATGAAGCGCAAGACTATGTTGTTACTCTTGATAATAACGATGAGCAAACAATCAATACCACCAGTTTAATTATCGCCAACGCTGCGCCATTTACTACTTTACTTGCTCAATCTGCAGGTCAGCCAGATCACCAAGATGGTTTACTCGATGTAAATTGGTTAACACCAAGTGCCGATTCTAAAGCGAGTACTTTAAGTATTGCGGAGTTAGTGTTCTCGAGCATTACACAAACTAGTTTTGCCATTAACAGTCACCATACAAATGCTAAACGAGTGACTGTAAGCGCAGAAAAAGGATTGAGCTATGTTATTGATGGTGAAGTGAAAACCGCAGATAAACTAGAGGTAGAGATATCACCGAAATCGCTTTCGGTGATTGTAGCTGCTGAAGAATAAGTGGTTACTTTTTGATGCTTTTCCATTGGAAAGTGCCATCATCAGCTTGGTCATTATTGATAAAGGTATCAATATATAACTGCTCTACTTTTTCTCGTGCCCAAGGGGTCTTTCGTAAAAATTTAAGACTCGACTTTACACTTGGGTCATTCTGAAAGCAGCGTACATCTACGTGCGCTGCCATACCTTCCCAACCAAGTTTTTCTTCAAGTTTAGTAACGATGTCGGCTAATTTAACGCCATGTAACGGATTATTTGGTTGATTGTCCATGATAAATCTTAGGTTATTTGCAACCGCGCAATAGTACCCTATCTGTGCGTTTTAAGCTAATTGACGTGAATCGTTTTCGGTTGTTTAGGGTAAATAATCTCGCCATTGGCATTTAGTCTGAGCCATGCCAAATCACTGTTTGAAAAATTAGGCTGTTTAGCAGTGCAAATTAACCTAATATCGCCAACGGTAATATACGCACCTTCGGTATAGCGTTTATTTTCATACCAACACACTTTTTGATTGTTTAATGCCTCTTGACCATCAAGCACGATTAGTGGTTTTTCTTTTGCTAGTGCTTGGTTTAGAAACCCTAAAGTAAACAAAGTACTTAACAGTAAAATTTTCTTTAACAAAATACGCCTCCCGTTGGGCAGATCTGTATAACTACACTAAGCTTATGACAAGGAATAAATAATAAAAAGGTGAACACATGCAATTTGATAAAAATATGATCGACGAACTAACCCTGCTTGCAAAATTTCCTCGCAACTCTCAAATGCAGGGAATTAAAATTCATTCCGATGCCGAAAGCTCAATTAAAGATGCAGCAAAACGTCTTTATGATAAAGGTATTACAGATAGTCCTGATGGGGGCTACTTAACCGACTTAGGCCTCGATTTAATTAACCATGTGAGTGTGATTAACTCAGCACTTAGATAAAATATAAAAAAGGCCCGAAGTGTTCGGGCCTTTTTAACTACAAACCTTAAAGCTTAAATTGCATCTGGCTGATTTTGTGGTGCAGCATCTATAAAGGCATCAAGCTTATTACATTGCTCATATACCGCAGCAATTTTAGGGTACTTAGTCATATCAACTTTAAAGCGCAAGGCATTAAATACTTGCGGCACTAAGCACACATCAGCAAGCGTTGGTTTGTTGCCCACACAAAAAGTATTCGCTTCATCAAGTAGCTTTTCGATACTCTCAAAGCCCACTTCTACCCAATGCTTATACCAGGTCGTTTTTGCTTCTTCATCAACACCAAGATCGTTAGCCAAATACTTTAATACACGCAAATTATCGATAGGGTGGATATCGCACGCTACTGCGTAACATAAATTACGGATCTGAGCTTTTTGCCATGCATCACCTGTTAAAAGCGGTGTTTCTGGGTGAGTTTCTTCTAGCCACTCTAAAATAGCCAGCGATTGCGCAAGTACACCTTGCTCAGTTTCAAGTGCAGGCAATAACCCTTGTGGGTTTTTAGCTAGGTACTCGTCGCTTTGTTGCTCTGATTTTAATAAATTAACCGTCACCAACTCGTGATCAATGTTCTTTAAATTAAGCGCAATGCGAACTCGGTATGCAGCTGATGAACGAAAATAGCTATAAAGTTTCATTATACGTCCTGTTTACCTGTGAAATGTTTTTTAATAGTGCGCCAACAATCTGTGTAGTTAGGCTGACGCTCTTTACCTTCAAGGGCATATTTAGTTGGTGAAATAACGTAACGCGATTCGAACATAAATGCCAAAGTGTTTTCGTAGCGTTGTGGTTCAAGCTCAGCATTTGATGCTTTTTCGAATGCATCTGCTTCTGGACCATGTGGCGACATACAGTTATGTAAGCTAGAACCACCAGGTACAAAGCCATGCTCTTTGGCATCGTACACACCTTCGATTAAGCCCATAAACTCACTCATAATATTACGATGGTAATAAGGTGGGCGGAAAGTGTTCTCAGCCACCATCCAACGTGGAGGGAAGATAACAAAATCGATATTAGCGACACCTTCTGTACCCGATGGTGATGTTAATACAGTAAAGATTGATGGATCTGGGTGATCGTAACTTACTGTATTCATAACATTGAATCGAGCAAGATCATATTTGTAAGGTGCACTGTTACCCGTCCAAGCAACCACATCTAATGGCGAGTGACCAATATCACAACGGAACATATTGCCATTGAATTTAGCAACGAGTTCAAAATCACCTTCAATATCTTCGA
The DNA here is from genome assembly GCF_004208935.1 of Pseudoalteromonas sp. CO109Y. Taxonomy (NCBI): domain Bacteria; kingdom Pseudomonadati; phylum Pseudomonadota; class Gammaproteobacteria; order Alteromonadales; family Pseudoalteromonadaceae; genus Pseudoalteromonas; species Pseudoalteromonas sp. CO109Y. Next base: position 94,367 of record NZ_SGPD01000041.1, on the reverse strand, counting down.
AAGCCGCTACAGGGTAGTGGAAGTCACGGTCATTAGCATAACCATTGGCACCCACTGGGCCGCGCTCTGGTAAAATATAGGCATGGCCATAGTTTTCACAGATGTAGCCACGTGCTGTATCGGTGAGCAAATCAACTGCGAACTTAATGCCACGAGGAATTACGGCAATTTCTCCTGCACGAACGGTTAGTTGCCCGCACTCGGTTCTAAGTAATAGCTCACCTTGTTGCGGCACAAATAACATTTCACCATCAGCATTATAAAAGTAACGGTGTTGCATTGATTTATTAGCGACATAAATATGAATACCAATACCTGTTTGTGCATTGGCACTACCGTTGGCAGCCATAGTGACTAAACCATCTATAAAATCAGTTGGCTGTGCTGGAATTTCAATTGGATCCCAACGTAGCATTGTCGGTGGTGTTGGCACTTCTGTAATAGGAGCGGTGCGAATAAGGCCATTATCAATTGGCGTGTAATCACCTTGTATTACTGACGGGCGAATGCGGTAAAACCAGGTACGACGGTTATCAGCACGGGGCGCTGTAAATGCCGTTGTGCTGAACTGCTCAGCATATAAATCGTATTTAACTTTTTGCGGGCTGAATTGACCGATAGGTAATGCACCGGGTAATGCTTCGGTTTCAAATTCATTACCAAAGCCTGTCATATATTGTAATTCGTTATTCATCACTAGACTCCTGAAAGGTTTTAGGTAAGATACTCTCATGTGAGACTAAATTCAAACTACACTGAATTTACTTGTGTAAATATTCTTTGACAGTAGTGCAGCCATGACGACAGATAATCAAACAACGCTCGATTTAAAACAGTTCTTACCTTATTCATTAACCAATATTGCAATGCAAATGAGTGAGCAGTTTAGTGAGCTATATCAACAGCAGTTCGATTTAACGGTGTCACAATGGCGTATAATTGCGAATTTGGCGCAATATGGTGAGCGTACTGCCAAAGAGTTATGTGATATGGCACAAATGGATAAATCAACGGTGTCTCGTGCAGTAAAGTCGCTATTGACAAGAAACCTTATAATAGCCAAAGAAAACCCTAAGGATAAACGCGCAAGTTTGTTATCACTATCCGTTGAGGGGAACCGTTTGCATGAGCAAATTGTGCCATTAGCAAATGAGTGGCAAGCCGGTTTAGTGAGCGACTTAGATAGCCAAGAACTTAAACAATTTATGAACACTCTTAGTAAGCTTTCCAATCACTTAAATAAAAATGTGTAATTCTGTAATCAAGGCTTTATAGCAATTGATTTAGACAATCGATACGTATATGATAATGGCTATCATTTACAATTAGAAACTTGGATGTCCCCCCATGAAATTAGCGTTAAACACCGTTAAAACACTAGGTCTTAGCCTAGTATTAGCATCTACTTTTATTGCCCAACCTGTATTGGCAAATGGCCCAATTGGTGAGCACGTTAATCATCTAAAAGAAAATTTAAAAGATTACTCAGAAGACGTTGAGTGGATGATCGGTAAAGTTGACACCATGGTTACCGATTATGAAACAAAAGGCGCAAAAGCAGTTAAAAGCGATGATTTAATTGAATACTGGGAATCAGTAAAGTTTCACAGTGCGATTGAAACGAATTATGTACCGGTTTATGCATCAATCTGGCAAGGCATTTATGGTATCAAAATGGCCATTGATGACAAAAAACCAGCAAGCGAAGTACGTGAGCACCAAAAGGCCTTAAATGCTGCCTTGTGGCAGGGTCTTGGAGCTGTTAAACTTGCTGCCGACTTCCAGCAAAAAGGCTTATTAAAAGCTGTAAAAGCAACTGCTTCTGAAACAATGACGCAAAGCGCTACTATCGATGAGATCAAACATAAATTAGACCGTGTTGTTGCAAAATACGCAGAACGTTTAAGCGATGAAGCAACGCAAATTGTACACGATACTTACCTTCACTTATTCGAAGGTGTTGAAGGTACACTTATCGAAAAAGATGCAAAGTTAGTAGAAGTTCTCGAAAAAGATTTTAACGTAACCCTGCCTAAAGCTATTTCTGATAAAGGGTCTGTTGACCAAGTACGTGCAGTGGTTGTTGATATGCAAGAAAAACTAGATCGCGCTAAGGTGTTACTAGAAGAAGCCGAAAAAGCACGTAAGGATGTATTTTAGTGAAGCGTAGGACCTTTATTCAAGGCCTGGCTGCGTTTGGGGTAGTGGGCGCAATGCCACTACCTCTTTCTCGTGCCTTTGCAGCCTCTGCTGCAAGCCCAAGTTCAGTGAAAGACTTACCCGCCCTAGAGGGTGACTTAACCTTATATTTAGGCCGTGGTGAAGGTGGTTTGTACGAAAACGTACTGCAATCAATCCAAAAGAAAAATCCAAAACTTAATTTATCAATTCGCCGTGGCCCAACTGCTGCACTTGCCAACATGATTGTGGCTGAAGCGAAAGCGGGTGTTAAACGTGCTGATTTATTTTGGGCCGTTGACTCAGGTGCGATTGGCTTAGTAACAGACGCAAATTTAGCTAAACCGCTACCAAGTGACTTAGAAGCGCAATTACAACCGCAGTTCCGCTATCCGGGCTGGGCACCAGTGACAGGTCGTATTCGTACATTACCTTACAACACTAAGCGTTTATCAAAAGATCAGATCCCAGATAGCATAATGGCTATTGCCGATAGCGATTTATCAATTGGTTGGGCACCTGCTTATGCTTCTTTCCAATCATTTGTCACGGCAATGCGCATTCTTGAAGGTGAAGATAAAACGGCTAAATGGCTTAAAAAAGTTCAAAAACGCTCGAAAACTTATGCCGGCGAGCTTGGCGTAGTGATGGCCGTTGAACGTGGTGAAGTGGATATTGGTTTTGCAAACCATTATTACACGTTACGTCTTAAATCAGGTAAACCAGATGCAAACCTTGATCTTGCTTTTACCAATCAAGATGCCGGTTGTTTAGTTAATGCATCAGGTGTGTTATCGCTGACAGACAACCCGAATGCAATGAACTTTATGCGCTACTTACTAAGTTCTGAAGTACAAAGTTACTTAGCACGTGAAGCCTATGAAATTCCATTGATCCAAGGTATTGACCAGCCAGCTGGATTACCAGCCTTAACGGATGTGTCACCGCCGAAAATCGATTTAACTCAATTGGCAGATTTAAGGCCAACACTCGACCTTATGCGCAGTAGCGGTGTTTTATAATGCGCATACCTGCTTCTTATCCCATGGCGCTGCTTGCAGCGCTTTTGGCGTTAGTGCCAGTTTATATTCTGATCACTTTAGCAAGTGATGCGACGGCTGTTTTTGATAGTCACAATTTAAAAATTCTAGGTAACACTTTATCACTTATGGTGTTAACTGTTTTAGGCTCTATTTTAATTGGCGTGCCTCTGGCGTTTATTAGTGCCTATGTTCAACTTCCTTTTAAAAAGCTTTGGCTTGTTTTGTTTGCAGCTCCACTTGCTATTCCAAGTTATATTGGCGCGTTTACTTTATATGCAGCTTTTGGCCCCGGTGGTGAAATTAATCAGCTGTTAGGCTTTGAAACCCCGCCTATGTATGGCTTAACGGGTGCCGCCATTGTAATGACGCTATACACGTTTCCATTTGTAATGCTTACAACGCGTTCGTCTTTACTTAGTCTAGATGCCAGCATGGTAAACGCGGCTCGCACTTTAGGTATGTCGATGCCGATGAGTGTGTTTAAAGTTATATTACCGCGTGTAATAAACGGTATAGCAGCGGGCTCATTACTGGTTGCACTTTATACTCTGTCCGATTTTGGTACACCGGCGATGATGCGCTTAGATACCTTTACCCGCGTGATCTATGTTGAATACAATGCCTTTGGCTTAAGCCGAGCAGCGATGTTATCGCTACAATTAATGGTGATTGTAGGCTTTTTACTGTTTATCGAATCACAAATTAAAACAGCTTCTGAGCGCCACGGTAGACCGCTAATGTTATTTCCATCTAACGGGCAAAAGTTAGCAATGCTAGTGACTTTTCTACCGGTTTTATTATTGGCTATTTGTTTGCCGTTAGCCATTTTTACCCTTTGGCTTGCCCGTGATGGTGTTGCTGATTTTGATTTCAGTATTGCATGGAACTCAGCTTATGCATCTGGCATTGCGGCTATTGTTGCTGTTGTCGTTGCTGTGCCTGTAGCGCATGCTGCCTTAAGCGGTAAAGTAGGGCGCATTATGGAACGAGTCACTTATTTCGGATTCGGTATCCCGGGTATAGTGATGGGAACTGCACTTGTTTATGGTGGCTTGCAATTACCGCTTTTATACCAAACTCTGGCATTATTAGTGATAGCCTACGTGCTACGCTTTTTACCGCTGGCAGTTGGCTCTGTGCGTACCAGTACAGAACACTTAGACTCGAGTTTAATCAAATCGGCACGTGTATTAGGTGCCAGCCCTCGTGAAGCATTTATGCGTATTACCTTGCCTTTAACACTACGCGGTATCATTGCTGGTGCAGCCTTGGTATTTTTAGAATCAATGAGAGAGCTTGAAGCGACCTTGTTACTTGGCCCAACAGGCTTTGAAACCCTATCAACCTATTTGTGGCGAGTTTATGAAGCAGGTTATTTCGGTCGCGCAGCCATTCCTGGGCTATTGTTGGTAGTGATATCAGCATGTGGCTTAGCTATAATGCTCTCAGGCGAAAAGCGCAGTCAATTAGAACATTAAGGATCAGTTTAATGCTATCAGTTAGTAAGCTGTCTATCGATTATGGTAGCAATCGTGTGGTAAGTGAACTTAACTTATCACTAGGGGAAAGTGAGATCCTCATGCTAGTTGGTCCAACTGGCTGTGGTAAAAGTACAATTTTACAAGCGTTAGCTGGGCTTATTCCTATCAGTGAAGGCGAAATTAATTTAGGCTCATGGCGTGCAACACCCAAGTTAAAAGTACCACCAGAAAAGCGTAAAGTGGGTATGGTCTTTCAAGACTTTGCGTTATTCCCGCATTTAACAGTGCAGCAAAATATTTGCTTTAGATTAACCGATACCTCAAAAGCTGATCATTGGATTAAGTTACTGGGTCTTGAAGCATTTCGTGATAAAAAGCCCGCTACTTTATCGGGTGGTCAAAAGCAGCGTGTAGCACTTGCGCGTACACTAGCTCACGAACCAGACTTTGTATTACTTGACGAGCCTTTATCAAACTTAGATGCAGCTTTAAAAGACACCCTTCGTTGGGATATTCGTAATGCATTAAAAGATGCAGGTGTTCCTGCAATTTGGGTAACCCATGACCAAGAAGAAGCCTTATCTGTAGGTGACCGAGTTGGTGTACTTAAAGAAGGCATTATTCAGCAAATCGATACTCCTGAACGTTGTTTTAGCTTACCAAGCAATCGCTTTGTAGCGCGCTTCTTAGGTGAAGCAAGTTTCATTGCTGGTAATTGTGAAGGTGATATTGCCACCACTGATTTAGGTAATGCACCAGCGATTAGGGTTGACCATGATACTGCAAAAGTTGATGTATTACTTCGCCCTGATGATGTTCACCTTATTCAAAATGCAGCTACTAGCAATGGTAAAGTGACCTGGGTACGTTACGAAGGTGGTAGCCGCTTATGCGCTGTAAAATTAGCGTGTGATACTGTGGTGACAAGCCGAGTAAGCCATGAAGTGATGGTACGCCCTGGTGATGCAGTGCATGTATCTATTAACACAACACACCCACTTGCGGTTTACGCAGCTTAAATAAAAATATCTTTGCAGGTCTCATTGGCCTGCATTTTTTAGAAAGCTTTCAGCCATCAGCCATCTGACGCGATGTAAAATCGCTGCTACCTAGCAACTTGCTAACTTTCCCCAAGAAGCTTTACTCTCGTAACTCTTATCTCGTATCTCGTTACTACAACCATTCACTGCTAAAGCCCGTCCTAAGAAAAGATTTATCAGGTCCTAGGCTCTAGGTTTTAGGTACTAGGACGGGATATAAAATCGCTGTTACCTTGCAACTTTCTAACTTTACTCTTGAAGCTTTACTCTTTCTAACTTTACTCTTGAAGCTTTACTCTTGCTAACTTTCCCCTAGTAGCTTTACTCTCGTAACTTGTAATAGCTAACTTTCTCCAAAACGTAAAAAGCCCGCCAGTAGGGGCGGGCTTTTGTTTTATAACAAGGTTAACTCGTTATTAGAATGTGTAACGTACACCTACACGCATTTCCCAAACTGATGCGCTGCTTTGAGTTGCAGTTTTACCATTGTTAGGGTTGAAGTCTGAGTATACATAACGACCTTGGTCATCAAGGTCTACGGTCACCATGCTGTTACCAACAAAGCTACCTTTCTTAAGTACGCCCCAGTCATCGTTTAACATGTTTGTTAAGTTATCGATAACGAAGAATACTTCACCTTTGTGACCAGGCATGAAACCAGGTAACTCTTGAGTCATCTTGAAGTTAACTTTAGTGAACCAATCAGCATTTTGACGGTTACGACCCGAGATTTCACCGCGAGCTAAGCCTTGAGCAGAAATCCACTCGTTGAACTCAGTTACTTCTTCAGGAGTCATGTCGTAAACAACGTTAGGGTCATTCACTTCAGGGATATACATTAGCTGACGACCGCCGTTTGAGTTGCTATCACCCCAAACGCCGTCTGAATCATCAAACGTGTAGCTGTAAGGTAGACCTTTGTACGTTTCGCTGAATAGGTTGAAACGTGTATTGTAACCATCAAACAACTCAGTTGTGTAGCCTAATGTCATAGTAAAGCGATGTGGGATCTCGTAATCAGATGTGTGTGCACCTGGGTTAGTCGGATCGTATGTTGCTAAGTTACCGTAGTTTGAGCTCGCTACCGAACTTGTCATAGGGTTAGCATCAGTTGAATCAGTGTAAGCGTAAGCTAGTTGTACGCTAATACCGTTATCAAAACGTTTGCTCATAGCAGCAGAGATAACATGAGACTCACCGCTGTCACCACTTACATTAGTCAGTAGTAAATCGCCGTAACGGCCTGTTTCTTTTTCTTCAAGAATTGGGCGACCATCAAATGTTGTTTCACCAGAATCTTGTAACGCGATATCTTCTAGGAAAGCAGCATCCTTACGTTTAGTGAATAAGTAATCTAGTGAGAATACATACTCATCTTCAGTTGTGTATGTTGCACCTACTGAGTATTTCCACTCTGATGGCATTTCGAAGTCTGGGTCAACAGCGTTTACCGATGAATCACCTGAACCAATGACTGTGTTTGCAACTTGATCGTAAAGGCTTTGTGGTACTTCGTAACCTGGTGTGCCGCCGTTCACGTTTGGCGTAGCGAATAGGTCAACACCACCTCTGATTGATGTACCAATGTTAGTGATACCATCATTCGAGTATGAGTTAGATAGCCATACATTCGGGTTACCACCAGAGAATAAGCCAACACCTGCACGTACTTCTAGTGCATCTGTTGCGTACCACTCAAAACCAACACGTGGTTGAATTAAATCGATGCCGTCGAATGTTGATTGGTTGCTGAAACCGTAACGGTTTGTAAAGTTTTCATTGTAGTTAGGTTTGTCGTCACTTGTATATTTGTCGTAACGAAGACCAAACGTTAATGTTGCATCTAAATCTGTAAAGCTGTACTCATCTTGCACATAGAAAGTATGCTGAGCATAGGCAAAGCTTGCAGCAGCGTCTGTTGGATCATTTGTTCCTGCCGCGTTGTTGTAGTAAACACGGTCTGCAAAACCAGCTTCAAAATCGTCTACAGATTTAAAACGCCACTCACCTTGCGTATGTTGAACGAATTGGTTGAATACGTCTAACTCTTCAAACTCGTAGCCAGCAGTAATTGTGTGTTGATCAAGGTAGTATGTACCCGCAATTTTTGCTGTCACTGTTTCATAGCTAAGAGCATTTGATTGACGAGAATCATCTGGACCAATGTAGATTGTACCACCATCTTCTGTACGAATTTGCATTTCACCAAAGCTGCTTGCTGCATCTAAAGAGCGAACAGTCTGATCTAATTCTGATTTACCTAAACGAATTTCAGTTGAAAATTCATCAGACCAATCTGAGTAAAGTGAACCAATGATTGATGTAAATTCAGCACTTTGCTTGAAGAAGTGATTATCTAAAGTAACAGTGTTGCTGTAAGCATCTGACTGAGACAGTGTAAAACCATCGTTATAGTTATAGATTAAGTTTGCACGGTGGTCATCGTTGATATTCCAGTCTAACTTAACTAAGATTTTTTCATCTTCAACTGGTGCGCTTGATGGCATGCCACCTGCGTCATAACCGTAAACATCTTGAGCGATTTGCTGTACACGTGCAACGTCTGCAGCTGTAACACTACCTGTGTCTAGGCCGCCGTAGTTGTATTGTTTTACACCTTCAAGTTTTTCGTAAGATGTAAATAAGAAAAGGCTATCTTTAATTAGTGGTAAACCAACGTTGAAGCCGTAACGTTTTTCAGTGTAATCACCGTTATCGTAGTCTTCACCTTCGATTTTATCACCTTTCATTGAATCATTTGTGTAATCGAAGAACATACCACCGTGTACTTCGTTACCACCTGATTTAGTAACAGCGTTGATGTTACATGATGTGAAACCACCATATTGAACATCAAAAGGTGCTAGTTCAACTGCAACCTGTTCGATTGAATCAAAAGAGAAAGGAGCACGGATTGTAGGGTAACCGTTAGAGCTTAAACCGAAGTTATCGTTCATACGAACGCCGTCAAGCGTTAAGCTGTTGAAACGTGGGTTACCACCACCACAGTTGATTGAACCGCGGCTATCGTCAATAGTTACACGTGGGTCGATACGAACGATATCTTTTAAGTCACGGTTGATAGCTGGTTGGTTTTCTAAATCTTCAAGTGTGAACGTTGCAGCTGGGCCTGTACCACCAGACATACGGCTGATTGGACGACCAGTAACTACAATTTGTTCTACATCAGATTGTCTCTCTAACGTAACATTAACTGGGTAGTCAGCACCAACTTGTAGGTTGATGTTGTTGAATGTTTGATCTGCGAATACGTCAGAATCAACAACAACGCGGTAAGGACCACCTACACGTAGGCCTTTTGCTGTGAAGTAACCCGCATCGTTCGTTTCAGTTTCTTTAGTTGAACCTGAAGGTAAGTGAACGATAGTAATCTTAGTGCCTGCAGCAGGGTTGCCGCTAGGACCTTTGATTTGACCCTTGATAGCAGATGTTGTTTCATTTGCTAACGCTGCACCACTCACACCAACACATGCTGCAATAGCAAGTGATAGAGCTGTTTTGCGGAGTTGGATTTTCATTATGTTATTTCCCGTGTTAGAGGTTATGTTTCATTTATAGTTTGCTGTCAGTTGGCATCTTAAGTGCCTTTACTAACGGTTTTGCTGATTTATCAAATAGATTATTTAATAAACCTGCCAATCTTATCCCGCCTTGTTGTAGGCGAGTTTTAACAATCGGTAAGTTTTTATAGATATAACTATAACTTACGTTTGTTTCATTTTCTTTATACAGAGAGTTTGCAATATTATTTGATTCGATTAACCAATCGCTAGGTGAACTGGCAAGATAGTCCGTTATTAACGCTTGATTTGTTGTATTTATAAATTGCGCAAACTCAGTATAGGACAAATTTTCATTTTCAATGAGTTTTGTGTCCCACAAGCTATGTAAATTGGTATCTTGACCGAAGAATGTGACAGAAATATTGTTGCCGCCACGATCTTCACCGCGACCGGCATGAAAAGGTTGATGGCTATCACCAACGAGGTGAACTAAAAAACGCAGTGCGAACTGTTTTTCACCTAGAGAAGCTTTTTGGTTTTGTAATACTGAGATTGAATATTCCATGCCTTCGAGGATATCTGACACGGTTTCTTTGTTATGGTGGGCATGTGAGTCGTAATGAGGTTTAGCATCGCCTTCTTTAAAGTTAATGTAATGCCAGCGCGAAGATTTCTTTTGCCAGAATTTTTCTGGAGCAGAACGCATTTCATCAGCCCACGTTGCTACCTGTGGTAAAGAATCACCATCAAGTAAAGGAACTAATGCTTGCTTGGTGGTGTCTGTAATATGCTTAGATGCAATTTCACCAATAATACGGTGACCATTCTGACCCCATGCATTAGCCGGGTTACTTAACACCGCAGAAATAACTGGTGTCGATAACAGCAACATTTTTATTGTTTTTTGTAACATTGACTCAGTGTCCAAAAATGAATGTGCCCTGAAGCACGATTTCTTGATGCATATTTTCCTGAATTTAAAAGCAAATAGAAAGGACTCAATAAGATTCATAATTTCCTGTTCATATATGTTATTTATCAATAACTTAAAATATTCAGGTAAAATTACTTGTTGTAATAAGTAAGAATAATTGTTCAAATAGAGACAACGGAGCGTTGTTGGCTATTAAAATTGAATTTAAGAACAATACTAATAAAAAAATCGTCGATTGTTACATTTTTGTTTCTAGCAGTTATTTTGTTTTTTTATATCGGAATTTTGCAGGGTAAACCGGCTGTATCAGATATAGATGCATTTATTGAAACGTCTTTTCAATGTGATACTAAATCAGAGGTTAACCTTAATGAGTTGGTGGTGTATTCATCGGGCAAAGTATTGGCTGAGGATGTCGCTAAAACTTTGTGCGCAGATGACATTATTAGTAAACAATACGGCAAGGTCACCTCTTATTGGGGTTATAAAACCTCAGACACAATTGAGTTTTTAGGTAAAGGGATTGCAGATTTGATCCTGGCTAAAGAAAACTTGATTAATGCCTTTATGGCCGAGTCAACCTATAACTACCAAGCAGTTGTTGGCTTTCCTGACTACACTGCTTATTTAATTTCTAGTAAAGAAAAGCCACGCATTGAAAAAAGCTACTTTTTAGATAAACGTATTGGTTTGCTTGATTACCCAACGAGCCGCTCTGGACACATTCTCCCTAAACAATTATTTAAAAAATTAGATATCAACCTAGAAAACCTTAATATCACTTACGCAAGTTCGCATACTGAATTAAGAGAGCTGCTTGCAAGTGGTAAGGTCGATTTAATTTCTTCTTATTGGCAAGACAGCGACCAGCAACGTTTTTCTAAAAACTACATTAAGCCTATACGCGACAATATAAGTGGTAGTCGTTGGTATTTAAAAATGCAGGATGAAAACACCGACCTTTTATGTGCAGTACAAGCGCAGTTAACCCAATTGGCACACAATCAAAATTCTCATTACTTTAATCATGTTGAGTCTTTTTGGGAATGTGAGTCGACTCAGCAAACAATGAAAGTAGGGGATAGCAATGCTGCCAATTAAAGTAAAACTTGCTTATGGCGGAGTATTTATAAGCTGTTGCTTGGTTTTATTTGCCAGCTTTATTACAGCAAAAGCTTATAAGACAACAACTAATGATGCTCTGACTCTAGCAAAAGTTGAAAACCGCATTGCCCTTGATTTAAACCATTTAAATTTACCTGATGATTTTTTAAAGCATTCAGGTAGTAAAGATATGGTACTTAATTATATCGCGCGTCTTAATGCACAATTAGCTGACTCAGGCGTGATGGTTTACTCCATTGAGGGGATCTCTGATTATCCTGCTCGTGCAGATTTAATCACTAAGCAATTGCATGCACCACAAAAATCATTAACGGTTAGCTTTGTTGTAGCATCGTCTTTATTTGCTAAAGATGATATCGCTGTGTTGATTTTGGTGTGTTTATTTGCAGCTGCATTTACTTACTTACTATTTATAAGTGAACGCACTAAAATCCAAATAGCTAAACACGAACCAGAAGTTGCAATTCAGGCAGAAGAAAAGCCTAAATTGATAGTCGATCTTCAAAATAAAACCTTGGCTGCTAGCTGTGCTGTTGATAAAACAGTGGCGCTTGCTAATAAACCGCTGTGCTTTTACCTTGCATTGGTTGAGTTTTGTATTGAACATCCGGATGTAGTGCTTAATCAAAATAAAGATGTACCAGAAGAATTACTGACTTTAGCAAACAAGTATTTTTACCGGTTAGTAGAGCTTGGTCATACAATACGTAAGCGCCCAAACTTTACCAATAGTTTAGAAAAAACATTAAGTGAAATTCGGGCTGCACTTGATGAAGTTTGGCAAGAGCAGCCTGAGATAAAAGAAACCTATTATCCACCTAAGGCCCATGGTGAAGGCTCCCGTTCTCGATTACATCATTACGGATTGAAAGCGATTGAGATTGCCGATATTGAAGTCATTGGCAAGTAATCTAGTTTAAAAGTAAAAAGGGAAGTCACTGACTTCCCTTTTTCTATTTAAGTAGTCTTTATTTAGGGGCGTAATCAGCCGCTTTAACAGGACTATTTTGTTCAAAGAAACGTTTTAATGCCTGTGCATCTGTATCATCTGTACTTACAAATCCTTTTTTACTGGTAAGAGTAGGGTAACCATCACCACCAGAGGCATTATAGCTGTTAATGCTCATACGATAAGTTTTAGCCATATCAAGTGGTTTACCGGCAATTTTAACATCAGATAAAGTTTCATTGTCGCGCTTAAAGCTTAGCTTATAGTATTGTAAGTAAGCACCTGAATCAGGTGGGAAAGAAGTAACAACTTGTAAGTAGTCAAATAGCTCTTGGCCTGTCATATCAATATAGGTGATACGGTTTTTAAAAGGATGAACTTTTAAAATATCTTTATAACTTACATCGCCTGCTTGAATGCTATCGCGAATACCGCCACCGCTTATCAAACCAAAATCAGCACCCACTGACTGCATTTGTGCAGCAATAATAACGCGTGCTAAGTTTACTTGCTCATAGCGTACTTTATTGCGGTCACCTTCAAGTTTTGCATCCACGTTACCTATTTTACCAGCAATTTGTGCTGCGCCTTTTTGCTGATAAACCGCAAGGATGTCTTGTAAGTTTTTGTTTGGTTCAATGTACTCAGCCGCTAGCTTTTTATTACCGTTTTCATCATCAATATAAAGATTTACCGGAATAAGTGAGTAATTGAGCAAAGTTAATTCATCGTTTTCTAATTTGAACTCAGCTTTACCAACATATTTACCCCACTCATGGGCTTGCATGATCCAAGTTCCATTTTGTTGGTCAGGCTTACACTCTTTACCTGGCATAAAGCTTTTGTCAGCAACATTGGCTTCTTTCATACACACAGGCTCTTGTGAATGACCGCCAACAATAATATCAAGCATCCCTTTTGGTAAGTTGCGCGCCATAGTCACATCACCGGGTGCGTTAATACCAAAGTCAGCATCAACATAGTGACCCATGTGAGTAACAGCGATGGTAATATCTGGGTTGTATTGTTTATCAATTTCTGGAGCTAACTTTGCAGTAACGTCTGTAGGGTCTTTAAATTCTAGGCCACCGATATATTGCGGGTTACCGATTTTAGCGGTATCTGTGGTAGTTAAGCCGATTACAGCAATTTTAAGTCCATTCTTTTCGAAGATTTTATAGCCTTGGTAAAGAGTTTCACCGGTTGTTTTATCGATGATATTTGCTGATAGAAAAGGGAAGTTTGACCATTTTTGTTGTTGATCGAGTACTGCCAGTGGATTATCAAACTCATGGTTACCAATTGCCATGGCATCATAACCAATTACCGACATACCTTTAAAATCTGGTTCCGCGTGTTGTAAGTCAGACTCTGGAATACCCGTATTGATATCGCCACCAGAAAGCAGTAAAACAGCATGACCTTGTGCTTTGGCTTCGGCTTTTAGTTGATCAATTAAAGTCTTACGAGCAGCCATGCCATATTCACCTTGTTCGTTATGCCAAAAACGACCATGGTTATCATTAGTATGAAGCAGAGTTAAATATTGGGCTGAATCAGTATTATTAGAAGAGGAGCTACATGCGGTTAGGGTAACCAGTAGCGATGTTAGTAAAAAAAAGCGCATAATTGTTTGCCTGAATAGAGCAGTAGGTTAATTATGCGCTTAGTTTAAACGACTTAAGTTTAAATTAAATGTCTTTTATAAACTTTTGTCGCTATTTTCTGTATTTAGTTGTCCTGTTGCGGCAAGTTGTCTGCGTTGTAGTTCTTGTTCTGCGTAATGAGACTTTTGATGATTATTGCCGACCATCCAATTTAAAAAACTAGCGGGTAACTTACTATAAGGCTCACCTTGGTGTAGGCCAAAATCGCATATTGCGTTCTCTTCATTCGCCATGGTTCATTCCTGTGTGTTCATTGTTGTCGTGATGATACTAACAAACTGAGCCTATTTGATAAGACGATTTTGATTTATTCTTTAAATTTTTTATAACCATAATGAATACATGGTGTAAATTAATGTAACTGAGATGTAATTGCTTTGGCGCGTTTTGTGTAACTGTTTTGTTTGCTATTTAAGCGCCTGTCTATTTTGTTTAAGCTTCTTGCAGTTTTATAATAAAAATTATCAGGAAAGATAAACAATGAAAAAACATCTACTTGCAACTGCTTTATTGGCTAGCTGTTTTACAGCCAATGCTACTATTGTTGAAATGCAGACAGATCTGGGCAGTATTACTGTTCACCTTTATGATCAACATACACCTGTTACCGTTGAAAACTTTTTAAACTATGTTGCAGATGGCAGCTACGACGGTACGGTTATCCATCGCTCAGTTGATAACTTTGTATTGCAAGGTGGTGGTTTTAAATTTGATACTGATTTTGAGGCGATAGAAACTGCTGACGCTATTACCAATGAGCCAGAGCTGTCGAATGTTAAAGGTACCATTGCAATGGCCAAGCTTGGTGGTAATGCTAATAGTGCGACAAGTCAGTGGTTTTTCAATTTAAAAGATAACAGCGCTAACCTCGACTTACAAAATGGTGGCTTTACTGTTTTTGGTGAAGTAACTGTACAGAGTATGGATGTTTTAGAACAAATCACCTCTTTAGTTCACTGTGGAGAAATTCCAGTAGTAAATCTTAATGAAGAGCAGTGCCCAGATACAACATCAGGTTTCAGTGGTGAAAACTTGTTTTACATTAACAGTGTGACTGTGATTGATGATGATCCTAATTCGTCTGCTTCTTTATCACCAAAAGAGAACACGCTAATTGATGAAGATAACTCTTCAGACAATGGCGGTGGTAGCTCAGGCGGGAGTCTTGCGTGGATGCTATCTTTATTAGCTCTTGCAGGCTTTAGTCGTCGTAAATAATTCCAACCAACAAAGTAACGCCTTGATATTAAGCTGCTGTGAAACGCTGAATTCTGCATATTGAGGTGGCTTGGGTATATATAAGGCGCTAAAAAGCGCCTTATTTCTTTGTATTGATGATTATTAGAAGATTCTAACTAAAATAAGCACCCACATTACTAGCATTATAAAGCTACTGACAACAAAACTATAATAGCGCGCCTTCAAGGTGTTTGAAGTTAAGTGTATTACGCTATGAATAATTCTTAATGCAACATAAACCCAAGCAAGGGCAACAAATACAGTACCTACAGCATTGACTTGCAGAGCTGTTAAACACGCAATAAAAAACAGCACAGGCATTTCGAATTGATTGATAAAGTTCCGATCTGCTACGCGAACATTATCCCCAGCCTTTTCAAGCTCCATTGTTAAGAAGTCTCTCATCTCGATGGTTTTTTGTTTTGCCGCACGAAAACGACGCTTACCCATAATGTACATGACTGCAAAAGTCAGAAAGACCTGAGTGAACATTGCTACAATTAGCCACTTTTCCATAGCTCATCCTTTGTTATAGTTATTGCTATTAATCTTAACCGTAAGTATTGCATTTTCACAATGTGTTACAAAGTTTTGCTGTAACTTAGCTAAAAAGCATTGAATTGCGGCGCTCGAAAACACATGATAAATAAAAATTTATTCAATTTCTAATGGATACAAAATAATGAAAAAAATAATTGGACTCAGTGCAATCGCTTTTGCAGTGTTAGCTGGTTGTTCTTCTACTTCTACCACAACGCCTCCTGCAGCTAATACTAACCTTATTCCTGACTCGTTAGTTATCAGCCCAAACGACACCCGTGAGTACAAAACATTAAAACTAGATAACGAAATTGATGTAATTTTAATTTCAGATCCTAGTGCTGAAAAATCAGCTGCTGCTTTGAGTGTAGGCGTTGGTTTATTGCACGATCCTATGTCGCAACAAGGCATGGCGCACTACCTAGAGCATATGCTGTTCCTTGGTACAGACCGCTACCCAGACACTAAAGGTTACAGTGATTTCATGACCAAAAATGGTGGCGCACATAACGCTTACACCTGGTTAGATATCACAAACTACATGTTCAAAGTGAACAATGATGCCTACGACGAAGCACTTGACCGCTTTGCAGACTTTTTTAAATCGCCAAAGCTTTACCCTGAATACACAGACAAAGAAAAAAATGCGGTAAACGCAGAGTGGTCAATGCGTCGTGAAATGGACTTTTTTGGCCAATTTAAACTAGCGCGTCAAATGATGGGCTCACACCCTGCAAACCGTTTCTTAATTGGTAACCTAGAAACTTTAGGGGACAAAGAAGGCAGCAATCTGCATAAAGAAACCGTTGCTTTCTATAACAAATATTATTCATCGAACATTATGAAAGTGGCGATGATCTCAAATCGTCCACTGGCTGAAATGGAAGCAAAAGCTAAACAGTATTTTGCTGATATTGAAAATAAAAAAATCGAAAAACCTACGGTGACTGATAAGCTAGACTTTTCTGTTGCTGGCGGAAAGCGTGTTTACTACTCACCAAATGAAGATGTAAAACAACTACAGTTAGAGTTCACAATTGCTGATAACAGTTCACAGTTTGCGGTTAAACCAAATCGTTTTGTTTCATACCTTTTAAGTAACGAAATGCAAGGTAGTCCTGCGCAAATCTTGCGTGATAAAGGCTGGGTGTCACGTTTATCTGCTTCTGATGCTCCAACACAATATGGTAACTACGGCAGCTTAACGGTTAATATTGAATTGACTGATGCTGGCATGCAAAACCGCGAAGAAATTGTCGCTATGGTTATGCAGTACATTGCGCTTATTAAAGAGCAGGGTGTTGATAGCAAATACTTTAATGAAATCCGTACATCGTTAAACAATGAATTTCAATTCCTCGAAAAAGGTGATGAGTTTGGTTATGTAAGTAACTTAACTGATAGCATGCAAAAGTTCCCTGTGAACAACGCAATTAACGCACCTTATTATTATGCAAAGTTTGATGCAGATGCGGTGCAAAATGTGCTGTCGCAATTAAACGAAGATACTTTACGTATTTGGTATATCTCTCAACAAGAAGAAACAGATTCACAGCTGCATTTTTACGATGGTAAATACCGCATTGAAGATATCAGCGAAGCAGAAGTTGCAAGCTGGAGCAAACCGAGCGAATACGCTTTAGCATTACCAACAGTAAACCGCTTATTACCAGAAAGCTTTGCAATTAAAACGGCGGAGTTTAAACAACAAGCTCATCCTGAACTGGTATTTGATAAGCAGGGTGTAAAAGTTTGGCGCCAAGCAAGTCAGCAATTTGCTGAGCAACCAAAAGGTCTTGTTGAAGTTTATATTAATACACTTGATGCCCTTGTGAATGTTAAATCACAAGTTCTTTATGCAGTGTGGGCTGATCTCTATAACTTACAACAAAGCAAACTAAGCACAGAAGCAGCCGTTGCAGGTATGAGCTTAGGGCTACAACCAAGTAACGGCCTTGTGTTATCACTAAGTGGTTTTACTGATAAACAAGACGTACTTTTAGCTCAGGCCCTTGAAAATCTAACGTTAGATGTGTCTGAAGAAGGTTTTGCCCAAGCAATCGATCGTTTTAAGCGTGATTTACTCAATCAGCAAAAACAGTTCCCGTTCTATCAAGCTTTTGGTGAGTACTCTAAGCTTACTCGTAGTGGTAAATTTGACACCGAAACCTTGATTGCCGCGGCAGATGCACTAACCCTTGCCGATTTTGCGGCTATTAAACAATCAACACTTGCAGCCAATGATCTACGCGTATTCACTTTTGGTAACTATAACCAAAACGATGTTGAATCTATTGCGAGTAAGCTAACTGCAATTTTACCTAAAGGTCATAAAGCGACTGAGTTTGCCAGAAGCAAAGCTTGGTTACCTCAGCCTGGTGAACGTATTGTACTGCAAAAAGATATTGATGTAGCTGATGTAGCAATTATTGATATGGTTGTTCACCCAACCCCAGGTTATAAGCAAAAAGCACAGGCACAAATTTTACAAAGCCACTTTAGAACCGTTGCGTTTGATAAGTTACGTACAGAAGAGCAGTTAGCTTATGCGGTTGGTGCGCTTGCACGTCCTATCGAAGACTACTCTGCTTTGGGTCTTTATATTCAAACACCGGTTAAAGGCCCTAAAGAAATGCAAGCGCGTTTTGATGAGTTCAAAAAGCAATACGCTGTTGAGCTTGATAACATGACAAAAGAAACATTTGCACAACTTAAAAATGCAACGCTTGTGTCTTTAAAAGAGCAACCTAAGAATTTAAGTGATGAAATGTCACCGCTTATTTCTGATTGGTACCGTGAAAACTTCAACTTTGACTCTAAAGAAAAGCTTATCGCTGAAGTTGAAAAAGTGACATTGGCTGATCTGAAAGATTACTACAAGAAAACGATGCTCAATAGTGAAGCTGCACGTTTAAATATTCAAATGCGTGGTAGTAAGTTTGCAGATAAGCCATTTGCTGATCTGAAAGACCAAACAAAAGTTGAAAACTTAGAGAGTTATTACAAAGGGATCAAATTCCAAAAGTAACCTAATAGTTGATAAACAAAAGCCCAAGCAATTGCTTGGGCTTTTTGATTTATGCGATAAGTAAAAACCCTATAAATGCAGCGCTTGCTGCAAGTAAGGTATAAGGCAGTTGTGTGATAGCATGGCTGACTAAATCACACCCTGAGCCTTGTGCAGCAAGTACCGTGGAGTCAGAATAAAAACAGGCTTGACTACCAAACGATGACGCTGACAACAAAGCACCAATCACTAAAGGAATGTTGGCATCTATAGCGTAAGCCAGTGGCATTACAATAGGAATCGTTACCGCGAAAATACCCCAGCTTGAACCCGTTGCAAAAGCAAGGACTGCCATTGCTAAAAACACCACGGCAGGTAAGTACTGTGCTGTCATATAAGGGCTTAATGTATTAATGACATATTGCGGAAGCATTAATTGGTCACACACATCTTTAAATATAAATGCAGCAACCACAGTCCCAATAGCGGGGATCATACTTTTAAAACCATCGAGCATACGCTCAACGAGTTCTGACAGTGTCATTAACTTTTGTAACATGTAAAAAGGTAAAACAACGGCAAAGGTTGCAAGCAACCCTTTATATACGTCAATGTCAAAGTAAACAGTAAACGCAACAAGTAAAACTATCGGCACTAAAAAGTTATAGAGTTTGCCGTTTGATGCTGCTGTTTCAAAGTTTTCTTCCGCTGCTTTCACTGCGTATTCATCTGCTGTTTGAATATCTGTGTATTGGCTATTCGAGATCTCGATTTGATTATTCATGGCACGTAGTTGTGCTTTTTTCATCGGACCAAAAGCAGGGATCACATTTAAGCTAACCAGTAATACCACAATTACTGCAAACCAAGCGTATAACATATAAGGGATTGCTTGAATGTAGACGGCAATACCTTGGCCTTCTGGTGCAACATTATTGTCAACTAACAAGCCACCAAAAAAAACGGCCCATGTTGAGAGTGGTACAAGCACACAGATAGGCGCAGCGGTTGAGTCAACAACATAAGCGAGCATTTCACGGCTAATTTTAAACTTATCGGTGATACGTTTCATGGTTTCACCGACGGTTAACGCATTTAAGTAATCATCAATAAAAATAATCACACCTAGCACAAAGGTCATCACTAACGATGAGCGCTGGCCTTTGGCAAACTTTAACGCTAATTCGGCGAAGGCACTTGCCCCCCCGGTTCTTACTAATAAAGCGATTAATGCACCAAATCCACCACAGACTAAAATTAGCCAGGCAATGGTTTCGTCTTGCATTACTTTTAATGAAATATCAGCAAAATTGGCTAACACAGCGGTTGGACCTAGCATGGCTAAACCAAACAAAGCACCAATTAGTAAAGATAAAATAGGGCGGCGTAAAAATACGGCCAAAACCACCACCAATACTGGCGGCAGTAAACTTAACGCAGAAGGTTCTTGCATTATATTTTTCACACAGTTAAGCAATGCGAGATTGCTTACAGAAATCAAAAGTCTATCGACTCAAATAACTGCTTTACGCGAACACACTTTTATGGACCCATTAGGGAAAGTGCCTGCGTTGGCTGGCGCCAGACAATATAGAGGGTATACTGCTTTTGTTTTGCCCAAAACATCGCAAGAAAAATAATCTTGAATATTAATTTAGTCAATAACAATTTTTATTGCGATGATAATTATTTTACACTCATCAATAACGTCACTTTTTATTAATTGAGCAAAGGGATTATGGCATTTTCAGATACTTACAGACTCAGTAGCCATGCGGTTATCACCAACAACCAAGGTCAGGTGTTATTACTAAAAGCTGATTACGGTCAAAAAAGTTGGGGGTTACCTGGCGGCGCTTTAGATAAAGGTGAAACCATTCATCAAGCGTTACTTCGCGAATGCCAAGAAGAACTTAATTGTGACGTAGAAATAGCTTATTTAAGTGGTGTTTATTATCACACAGCGTTTAACTCTCATGCGTTTATTTTCCGTGCTTATATAGCTGAGGACGCTGAGATAATGTTGAGCGATGAGCACACAGAGTTCGGCTACTTCGATTTAGATGAGTTATCTAAAGTACAAAAAGAGCGTGTTCTTGATTGCCTTAATTTTACCAATGATGTCGTTAGTAAGGTGTTTTAATAAATGTTAGATATATATTTACGTGCCGGGCAGCCTGATGATGCGACTTTTATCGTTGAGCTTTTAAACCAAGCAACATTCTTAGAACATATCGGTAATAAAAACATTAATACGCCCGCACAAGCTGAGCATTATATTCAACAAACCTTTATAAATAGCCACCAGCAATTGGGCTTTGGCAGTTATATTGTTTGTTTAGCTGATGATACACCGGTTGGAATGGTGGGGCTCTTTCAGCGCGATGCGTTAGCTATCCCCGATTTAGGATTTGCCTTGTTAGCTAAATATGAAGGCAAGGGGATCATTACAGCTGCTGCTCGGTTATTGATGGCCAAAAAACACGTATTAGAGCTTGGTGTGCTTGCTGCAATAACCTCGCAAACAAATATTGGTTCACAGAAGGTGTTACAGAAACTTGGTTTTGAGTTTTTAGGCGATGTCATTATTAATGATGACAATCAGCCTCTAAAACTCTTATTAAAGAGCAAGCTTTGATACTTCGTTTGCAACCTGTTTGTTGACCTTTAGCCAGGTTGACTCAAGTGTTGCAACAAGCCCTTCGTAATCACTGTCTTGTAATGGCGTAAGCTCATTAAAATAATTGACCGCTTTTAACTTTCGGCCCGACTCAGGGTTTGTATAGTACAAACGCCAAAGCCCGGCAATGTTGGCATTGCCTTGTTCATCGCCGTTGAAGTGATGTAGCTCATATTCTAATTCATAGAAACTTTGCTGATCTAAATCGGTTATCACCGGTAAACCTTTTATTACCATCCAATTATCAAGGTCAGTGTAAAGCTGTTGATGGGCACTGGCGGTTAACATTAAATCAGGTGATTCGCTCCATAAATGGTAGTTAGCAGCATTGACTCGGTTGTTGTCGAGAACCATAGCAATGCCACGATTATTAAGCGCACCACGTAGCTGTACGGTGTTAATTCTGAGCTGAGCTTGCGTATTCTCTGCTAAGCGTTGCATTGCAGTAATTGGCTGCGAAAATTGATAATACTCAATGGTTGAGAACGAAGTCTGACTGCAGGCCGAAAGTAACAGCACTGATGCCACTGAAGCACAGAGTTTATAGTTCATTATTGTTTCCTCGGCGTTGGATCGGCAGGTAGCTCTTTATCAAAGATCAACATATTAGGTTGCTGGTTTAAACCTCGTGTGAGTGGCTGTAGCTCTTCACTTAAACGTTTAAATTCAGATAAAGTTGTTTGCAACTGCTGGTGGAATGTTGAGCCTTGCTCGTAACTTGCCATGGTTTTTTCAAATTGTTTCATGGTTTTATCGAACTGTTGCATGCTCTTAGTCATTTCTGCAAAGTTGCGATTAATATCACCCGGTAAGTCTTGCGTATCTTGTTTATTTAGTAGCTCTCTCATGTCATGAGCAAGTGCTTGATACTCAGCAAAGGTGGTCTGCATTTGTGCCAAGCTATCTTCAATTTTAAGGTTATTTACTTTATTCAATACATCAGAGACTTGGTCAGCTATGACTGTAATACCACTTGATACACTCGGGAATACGGTGTACTCGGCTATTGTCTTTAATTCGGCAGGCTCTGCATTATCGTAAATATCTAAGTCAACGTACACGGCGCCAGTGAGTAAGTTACCCGGCTTTAAAGATGCTCGAAGACCATTTTTGATCCATCCATTTAAACTCGAATGCCAAAACTCGCGTGCTGCTGTACTGTCGTGGTAGAGGCGCCCATACTCAATCTTTATCAGGGCAGGTACTGCGGTGTTATCAGTTCTAAAGTGTGCAGGCTTACCGTCTATTATGACACTTGCAGGTGCTTCAACTACACTACCGATACGCATACCTCGGTATTCTACAGGAGCGCCAGCGCGTAAGCCGCGAATTGATTGCTCAAAGTCGATTAAGTAGTAGTCAAAATCGTAAAAGCGTTCTTCTAAGGCGGCTTTGTAGCTATTACTTAAAGAAAAACTATGGCCGTTACTGGCAACTTCACCGGGCGCTTGTTGCTCAGGAATACCAACAGAAATACCGCCTTTGAGCAATTTACTTAACGAGCCTGTATTAACATTAATACCATCTGCAGAGAGGTCTATTTCGATGCCTGAGTTTACCCAGAAAATAGAGTTTAAGGTGATCAAGTTTTGATATGGCTCATTGATAAAAATGCCATATTTCATCGCTTGGTTCTTCCAATCAAAGGTGGCGGTTTCTATTTGGCCAATTTTGTAATCTTTAAAGTAAATACCGGTACTCACATCAAGCACTTCTGCGTTATAACTTAACAGTGTGAAGCGCCCACCTTTTACATCTTTACCAATTAAAGCCGGTTCATCTTGTAGCTCAAATCTTTCGGCCAGCTTTTTACTCTCTCCCGGTGCAAATTCTAAATACACACCAGAGAGTAGGGTACTCATGCCGCTTATGCCGGTATCGTCAATCCGTGGTTTTACAACCCAAATTTTCGCATCATCAGTGAGTAAATCGTCGTAATGTTTATCGATTTGCGCCCGTGCGATAACGCTATTTTGTTTATCTGATAAACGAACATGGTCGATTTGGCCAATCTTCACGCTACGTACTTTTATTTCTGTTTTACCAGCCACAATACCTTCTGCATGAGGCATTTTGATGAAGATGGTGGTGCCTTTATTTGCTTGATACTGGTACAACATCCATGCGCCGATTAATAAGGCAATAACTGGAATGATCCAGATGGCCGATATATTTGGCGCTGTTTTTATTTTAGCGGTTTCGCTCATGCCAAGGTCTCTTGTTTCGCAGTACTTAAGTTATCTGGGTTATCCCACAATAAACGGGGATCAAACGCATGGGCTGCCAACATTTGGCAAATAACCATGGTTGTAAAAAATATTGTGCCAATGCCAGGTGTTACTGACATTAAGTTTCCTAGTTGTACTAAGGCTACTAGAATCGCCACAACAAATACATCGATCATTGACCATTTACCAATAAATTCAGTCAATTGGTAGATACGTGTATAGCTTTTAGTTTGTCTGTTTGCTGGCCTCATCACCATAAAGCATAAAAAACTTAATATTAGCGCTTTGGCAAGGGGTACAACCACACTCGCTAAAAAGATGATCATTGCGATAGGGTACGAGCCACTATTCCATAAAATCATTACGCCACCAATAATGGTCGATGGAGTTTCATCGCCAAGGCTTGTGGTGTACATAATAGGATAGACATTAGCAGGAATATAACAGGCCACTGAGGTTAATAACCATGCTGCGGCCTTTTGCACACTAAAAGGGTTACGACTGTAAGTTTTAGAGTCGCAGCGTGAACAGATTTCGGTCGCACACAGTTGTCCACAAACATGACATGCTCTTAAACCTTGATCAATAGCACGCGTATTTGGCTGTGTTTGCTCTATGTATTCAGGTTCTTTTAATTGTTGCCATAAGGTGTGCTTATTTAATTTTGCTGTGGCTGCCACATAACAGATAACAAAAGCGCTATATGCCCAAAAGCTTACACCAAATTCAATGTCGGCCATTGACATGATTTTAACCATACTGACCATCACACCAATTAAGAAAATCTCAGACATGATCCAAGGCTCTAACGCAAAGGTGGTTTTTAACAGTCTTTTTCCCCATTGATACGGCAGCGCTTTTAGTAAGCCTAAATGCAGAGGAATTATGAGTACTAATAAAAGTAGTGGCAGACCAATAATACTGGTGTCGATGAACAAACCTAAAAAGTCGTTGTCGTAATTAAAGAGAATACGTGCGGCATCGGGTAAGGTGATTGTTTGGGTAATACCACTACTAGTAAAAGACAGAAATGGGTAAAACATACTACTCAGTAGCATAACAATAGCACTTAAGCTTAGTGCTACCACCATACTATCTTGGTTAGCTTGCGATGCCGAAAGCTTTGTATTGCAATGAGGGCATATTGCCACTTGTTTTGCACTTAAGTGTGGGATCTCAATGACAAGATCGCAGCTAGGACAGGCTGTTTGCAAACTTAGGGTCTCTTAAACAAGAACTTAGTTAAGTTTGCATCAAATAGTGTATAAATTCAAATGCACCTTTGTTTAATATAAGCTAATATTTGTACAAAGCGATTACGCTTTTTAATACATTTAATTCTTTAAGGTGAGCAGTGAAGCAATTATTTATCCTTTTAATGTTGTTTGTTAGTGTTAAAGGTGAGTGTTTATCTGAGCCAAATACGCAAAAGCCTATAGTTGTTGCTGCAAGCGCCTCTTTACCTCCTTACGTCATTCAAGACACTAATAGCGGTATTCAACTCGAAATATTGAAAGCTGCTTTTAAATCGCAAGGCATATCTAATATCGATATCCATTACATGTCTAATAAGCGTGCTGAGCAGCAGCTTATGCAGGGCAAAGTAGATATTGCATTAAATTTTCCACCCGTACTCACGCCGCATGTTTATAAAAGTGACGAGCTACTGAGCTACCAAAATGTTGCGGTTAGCCTTGCCAATAAAGAGCTGAAAATTAATAGTATTTACGATTTAGCAGGTAAAAGCGTGCTTGCCTTTCAAAATGCGACGAATTTCATTGAAGCACCTTTTAAATCGGTTACCAATATTTTGCGTTCTTACGAAGAAGTAGTTAACCAAGAAGCACAAGTTGATCACCTTATGAAAGGCTGGGTCGATGTAATTATTTTAGAGCGACGGGTGTTTTTATATTATTTAGAAAAATATAAACAAAGCGCTGAGGTAAAACCTTTTATTGTGCATGCAATCTTTAAAGAAGCACCAAGACCTGCGTTTTTTTACAGTAAAACGTTAAAAAACACCTTTAATTTGGGTCTTGGTGAGATTATTGAGTCAGGCCAGTACCAAGCAATTATTCGCCTTGATGGTACTGAGTATGCGCAACTTTCAGAGCCTGAGTTACGCGAATAACGCGACGGTTTGGCGGCTCAACGCAATTAGCTTGCCGTCTTCTTTCCAAATGCAGCCATCTTCTAGCCCATAGCCATCCTTACTATGATGTGTTATTGCTTCGTAGCCAATCCAAGCATCATGGGCAATTGAAGGTTCTTCAACAAATTCTATGTACCACGACATACTACTTGCAGGTGCAGGTTGCTTATACATTTGTAATAAGGTTGGTGGCCATGCATCTGTTAGGGCGATGATATGGGCTTCAGTCATTTGCTCTGGCACATGTTTGAATTTCATCCAGCCACCTAAATGTGAGGTATCTGCTCCAGAGAAAGGCATATTGCCGTCTTGTAAACACAATGCCACATGCTGGAAAAATGCCGGCATGACGCCTTCCTTATAAGGTAGAGTGAAACGCTCATCAACCGGTTTTAGCTGCATGGTCTTAGTGACATTTACACGAACATCGGACTGTCTCTGTGCACCAAAGCAGGCTTGTGTAATAACACAAACATCGCCATTTTGAATCACTTTTGCTAGTACCTGCGCACTGTTTTTGCCTTCACGTAAGACTTCAACGTCGATTGAAAAATCATTGTCAGCGATTAACGGGCCAACAAAGTTAGTGCTTAAAGATAATAAACGACGAGAGCTATCGATATGCTGACGTATAGCTTGATATAATAAAGCTGCAGATAATCCACCAAACGCTGTGCGGCCTTGGCACCAGTTTTCTGGAAATTGCATAACTTTTGTTTTGTCTTTGCCTAGTTCAGCTGCCATGGCGAGTAATTGTTCAAAATGCATAATTTTCCTTAACATTTATTGTTATGGTGTTTGTTATAGCATAGCTAAAGTCATCAGACCAGTTTGTTTATCCTGCAAGCAGGTTGAGAAAACAGCGCTTTTTGTGGAAAAAACGCCCATTTCGAAAATATTTCAAAAAAAAGTAAATTTTTTTCATTTTTACAGTTGAATTCAGTTTCCTGCACCCCTATTTACTAGTCATCGAACGTTTTAACGAATTTTGAAGTTGGAGAAGATTCATGGGTAGAATTATTGGAATCGATTTAGGTACTACTAACTCTTGTGTAGCAGTACTAGACGGTGATAAAGCACGCGTTATCGAAAACGCGGAAGGCGATCGCACAACACCATCGATCATTGCATATACGCAAGACGGTGAAACATTAGTTGGTCAACCTGCAAAACGCCAAGCAGTAACTAACCCAACTAACACATTATTTGCAATCAAGCGTCTAATTGGTCGTCGTTTTGAAGACGAAGAAGTACAACGCGATATCGGTATCATGCCTTTTAAAATTGTAAAAGCTGATAACGGTGATGCATGGGTTGAAGCACGTGGCGAAAAACGTGCGGCACCACAAATTTCAGCAGAAGTGCTGAAAAAAATGAAGAAAACAGCTGAAGACTTCCTAGGTGAAGCGGTTACTGAAGCAGTAATCACAGTACCTGCATACTTCAATGACTCACAACGTCAAGCAACTAAAGATGCTGGTCGTATTGCTGGTCTTGAAGTTAAACGTATCATCAATGAGCCAACTGCCGCTGCACTTGCATACGGCATGGACAAAAATAAAGGTGAAAACGTTGTTGCAGTATATGACTTAGGTGGTGGTACTTTCGATATCTCTATCATCGAGATTGATGAAGTTGAAGGCGAGCACACGTTTGAAGTTCTAGCAACTAACGGTGACACTCACTTAGGTGGTGAAGACTTCGATAACCGTGTTATCAACTACTTAGTTGAAGAGTTTAAGAAAGATCAAGGTATCGACCTTAAAACTGATCCACTTGCAATGCAACGTGTTAAAGAAGCTGCTGAAAAAGCGAAGATTGAACTTTCTTCTGCACAGCAAACAGAAGTTAACTTACCGTACGTGACTGCCGACGCAACTGGTCCTAAGCACATGAACGTTAAAGTTACTCGTGCAAAACTTGAGTCACTTGTTGAAGACTTAGTAACTAAGTCAATCGAGCCACTTAAGCGTGCACTAGCTGATGCTGATTTATCAGTAAGCGACGTAAATGACATCATCCTTGTTGGTGGTCAAACACGTATGCCTTTAGTACAAAAAACAGTTGCTGAGTTCTTTGGTAAAGAGCCACGTAAAGATGTGAACCCAGATGAAGCAGTTGCAGTAGGTGCAGCGATTCAAGGTGGTGTACTAGCTGGTGACGTTAAAGACGTACTACTACTTGACGTATCTCCGTTATCACTAGGTATCGAGACTATGGGTCAAGTAATGACAGCGCTAATCGAGAAAAACACGACGATTCCTACTAAGAAATCACAAGTTTTCTCAACAGCTGAAGACAACCAATCAGCGGTAACGATACACGTACTACAAGGTGAGCGTAAGCGTGCAAGCGATAACAAATCACTAGGTCAATTTAACCTAGAAGGTATTCGCCCAGCACAACGTGGTACTCCACAAATCGAAGTAACATTCGACGTAGATGCGGACGGTATCTTACATGTATCTGCTAAAGATAAAGATACAGGTAAAGAGCAGAAGATCACAATCCAAGCTTCTTCAGGTCTAAGCGACGATGAAGTAGAAAAAATGGTTCGTGATGCTGAAGCGCACGCTGAAGAAGATAAGAAATTCGAAGAGCTAGTAGCAACTCGTAACCAAGCTGATGCAATGGTTCACGGTACACGTAAGCAAATCGAAGAAGCGGGTGATGCATTACCTGCAGAAGATAAAGAAGCAATCGAAGCTGCGCTTACAGAGCTAGAAGCTGCGATTAAAGGTGACAACAAAGAAGAGATTGAAGCGAAAACTCAAGCTCTTGCTGAGAAGTCGCAAAAGCTAATGGAAATTGCACAAGCTAAAGCACAGCAGCAACAAGGCGGTGCGGATGCAGGTGCTGAGCAATCTTCTGCAAAACAAGACGACGATGTTGTTGATGCAGAGTTCGAAGAAGTGAAAGACGACAAGTAATTGCTTGTTTCGCTTCTGCCTAACACAATAATGGCTGCTTTGTTTAGCCAATTAAGTTAGGATGAAATGATTGAGGCGCGCCAGCGATTTCGCTTGACGCGCCTTTTGCATGTATATAAACGGTAAATTGATAAGATGCTAATCTTCTTAAATGGTCATGACCATAATACGACTTGTATCAGTCGATTTACCTTACGCAGTGTAGCTGCAGTAAAAAGAGTAGTGTGATAGATATGTCAAAAAGCGATTATTATGAAGTTCTCGGCGTGAGCAAAGATGCCAGCGAACGAGACATAAAAAAAGCGTATAAGCGCTTAGCGATGAAATATCATCCAGACCGTACCGCAGGCGATAAAGACCTTGAAGCTAAATTTAAGGAAGTAAAAGATGCCTACGAAGTACTAACTGATCCGCAAAAGCGTCAAATGTATGATCAGTACGGCCATGCAGCCTTTGAACAAGGTGGTGGCGGTCATGGCGGTGGCTTCGGCGGCGGTCATGGTGATTTTGGTGATATTTTCGGTGATGTGTTTGGAGATATCTTTGGTGGTGGCGGTGGTCGTCGTCAATCGCGTCAACAACGTGGTTCGGACTTACGTTACAACATGGACTTAAGCCTTGAAGAGGCTGTTCGTGGTAAAGATGTCGAAATTAAAGTACCAACCTGGGTTAGCTGTAAGCCATGTGACGGTAGCGGTGCAAAAGCGGGTTCTAAACCAAAAACATGTACTACCTGTCATGGTGCAGGCCAAGTACAAATGCGCCAAGGTTTCTTCGCGGTTCAGCAAACTTGTCCTACGTGTCAGGGCACAGGTCAAATTATTTCTGATCCATGTGACAGCTGTCATGGCCAAGGTCGCGTAGAAAAAACTAAGACCTTATCAGTTAAGATCCCAGCGGGTGTTGATACAGGTGACCGTATTCGTCTATCGGGCGAAGGTGAAGCGGGCATGCATGGAGCACCAGCAGGTGATTTATACGTTCAGGTTTCTGTACGTGAACATCCGATTTTCCAACGTGATGGTAATAACCTGTATTGTGAAGTGCCTATTGGCTTCACAACAGCAGCACTGGGCGGTGAAATTGAAGTACCGACACTGGATGGCCGTGCAAAACTGAAGATCCCATCAGAAAGCCAAACGGGCAAGATGTTCCGTATGCGTGGTAAAGGCGTTAAGTCTGTACGTAGTGGCGCTCAAGGTGACTTGATCTGTAAAGTGGTTATTGAAACGCCGGTTAATCTTAATGATCGTCAACGTGAATTGCTTGAAGAACTTGAGCAAAGCATGGGTAAAGATGGCTCTAAAAATCGTCCAAAAGAAAAAGGTTTCTTTGACGGTGTTAAGAAGTTTTTCGATGACCTAACTAAGTAACTCTAGTTAAGTAACTTTAGTTAGATAGTAAAAAAGGCGCTAATAAGCGCCTTTTTTTATTGGTAATTGCCTACTTTAGTGATCTAAGAATAGGTAGTTTTGCCAACTTTTCATTCTGATCAATACTTTACGCATTACTGATACGTGCTCGAAGTGTTCTGAATAAACAGCGACTTCTGTGCTTGTCCCCTGTGGTAGGTTATATTCACTCATGTCGTCTGTGATTTTTAAGGTGACAATTGCGCGGCCTTGGCGAGCAAAAAACTCAGTGCCCATCAGTGTGCCTTGTGCTTGTACTTGCCCTTCACCAATAGCAGGTAATACATCGATTACTTCACCCGCAAAGGTTTTGCCAGGAATAGCTTTAAAGATAAAGTCTGCTTTGTAGCCTGGTTCGAGTCTTAATAGTGAATTTTGTCTAAATGCAGCGACGTAAACGGTATCTTCTTTGTGCACAAAGGTCATTACTGGGCGTAGTGGCATTGGTACTGCAATCATCCCAGGGCGTAATGTTAGTTGTGTAACATAGCCATCGGTAGGTGCATAAACGCTTGTGCTGTCTAAGTTAAATTGAGCTTGCTCTAAATTAGCGCGAGCTGCGGCAATTTTAGTTTGTTCGCCGTTTATTTCAGACTCAAATGCAAGTTTTTGACGTAGCTCTTCGGCCTGTGCTGCTTCGTAACTTGCCTTTGCTGCTAAGTATACACCTAATTTATTATCAACTTGGCCTTTTGAGTAAGCACCGCTTTTTGCCCCTTTTTCATAACGTTCGTATTCTTTCTTACTGCGATCATATTCAGCTTTAGCCATTAGTGCACTGGCTTGTGCTGATTTATAGGCCGCTTCTAAACCAAGCACTGACTGTTTTGCATCTTGCAAAGCGGCAATCGCTTGATTTAGTTTGGCTCGATATAAGGTATCGTCTAGGCGAAACAATAACTCACCTTTTTTAACGGGCTGATTTGGCTTAACAGCCACTTCTTCAACGGTTCCGCGTACATTTGGCACAATAGGTGTTGTGACATAGGCACTGCTGGCCATATTTGAATGTGGATGGTTATAGTTCATTAACAGGATCAAAGCGCCGATCAGCACCACACCACCAAGTACCGCGGTAGGTACCGTCCATTTATTTAGTGGGATTTTAAAAACTTTAAAGATACCAATGCACAATGCGGTATAGGTGAGTATTAATAACAAATCCATATTCTATTTCTCTTTATTATTCGATTGAGCATTTATTTGTGCTTGTAGCGCTGCCACTGTGGCTGTCAGGCTTGCCACTTTTTCAGCTAAGTCTTCTTGTTCCTTTTGGATCTGGTTAAAACCCCAACCGCGGTCATCACGCCATAATGTCGCCCAAACCCATAAAAATGGCCACAGCACGTGTAGGGTAAATAGGCTAACCCAGCCTGCATAATGGATGGCATCTTGATGAGGGTGATTACGCTTTTTGGCAATTTCGTAGGGAATATCGTGAATGGCAATAACACCATAAAATATTACTACCGTTACAAACACTAGCATGACCAGTGCAAAGTAGTCTAAAAACATGTACTTTCCTTTGTTTAACTTATAATCAATTTAATAATACGTGAAATTTCCCTAATTCCTAGTCGGTATTTTCAGATTTAGTTCAGCACAACGTAGTAGTCGGTATCAGCAAGACAACGGCATAAAGTCACATCCTCTGAAAATGTGGTGTTTTGTATTCGGCCTTTTTCTAAGCCAAGCGTATGGCATTTGCTTTGACAATCCATGTAGGCATTCCACGCGAGGTATTCGTTGCACACAAAATTCACTGCATACAATAGGGTGAGTATGATAAATAACTGTTTGGCTAGATAGAGCCCTGTGTGTCTAGACATGCTTGTTACCCTGCCCAGGATTCATTACTTTAGTGTAGTCGAATTAGGTCTATTTCGTGTGTTTTGTAGCGGTTTTTCTATTGCCTTATATTCCTTGTTCACGGTATGTTTTATAAAGTGACTGCTAATTAATTAGTTATAGGAAAATCAATGACGCCGGCTATAAACTTACTGAAGAAGAAAGGTATTAGCTTTGATGTGCTCAGCTATCAGCATGAGCCTTCGCAACAACAGTTTGGCCTTGAAGCGGTTGAAAAGCTTAAGCTACCAGCTGAGCAAGTATTTAAAACCTTAGTACTTGAAGACGCTGACCACCAGCTTTTGGTTGCTATTGTGCCAGTTAGCCAACAAGTTAACCTGAAAATGCTGGCAAAGGCGGCAAAGGTTAAAAAAGTACAAATGGCTCCACAACAAAAAGTCGAAAATACCACAGGTTATATTTTAGGTGGAGTAAGCCCGCTAGGTCAGAAAAAGCGCCTTAATACCTATGTGCATCAATCTGCAGATAGCTTTGACTTGATGTATGTTTCAGCTGGTAAGCGAGGCCTTGAGATTTCGTTGGCACCTAAGGATTTATGCAGTTTACTAAATGCTAAGCTGGCAGATTTTTAACAATGTATTTTTGGTAGGTTATGCCAGCGGGTTGTGTAATGAGGCGATAAGTACGCGCGTTTCATATGCCAACGGGTCGTTGGAGTTTCGCTGGCTATGGCAAGGGTACCCACGCCATAACGGGTGTTAATGCTATCAAGACACTTCATCAGTTTTGGGTTATCGATAGGCGCTTGAAATAGATCAGGTTGCTGAAACATGTGGCTTGATAACTCAAGAGCACCTACACCACATTTATAAAATCGTACCCCAGGTTTATAGAGATGATCAAATACCTCGCTGATAGCATTGGCAAACACGCAACTATCGGCGGTGGCGACACTAAACTCATAAATATAGGACTTTTTATAATAGCCATCTTGGTGAGGAGAACTGGCCACAAACATTAATAAGCGTTGAGTGTGTGAGCCTTGCGCACGTAGTTTTCTTGCTACAATGACACAATGATTGATCAGTGCCGTTTTCAGCGCGGTGGCGTCAGTGATACGCTCTCCAAAACTACGGGTCGAAAAAATTTCTTTTTTGTCTTGGCGTACTTCATCCCAGGCTAAACAGCTTTTACCGCGTAACTCGTTCACTGTGCGCTCTAATACAATACTAAATAGGCGTTTCATTTTTCGTGGGTCTTGCTCGGCTAAATCAAAGGCTGTATTAATATTCATTGCTTTGAGTTTTTTAGCTAAGCGTCGACCAACGCCCCAAACATCTTGTACGTCCATGGCTTTTAGAATGGCTACCCGTGAAGTTTCTGAGTCAATCACTGCAACGCCATCAAAGCCGGGGAGTTTTTTCGCTGCATGATTGGCGGCTTTGGCTAGGGTTGCTGTTGGGCCAAATCCAACACCGACTGGCAGCTTTGTTTCGCGCCATACGGTACGGCGAATATCATGGCCATAACGATGCCAATCGTGAATAAGTTTTTTGAAACCAGTAAAGTTTAAAAATGATTCATCAATAGAGTATATGTGCTGATTATCGCAAAAGCGGCCAATCACGTTCATCATCCGCTCGCTTAAATCCGCATACAGCTCATAGTTAGATGAGCGGATCACCACTTGGTTATCTTCGAGTATTTTCTTTACTTGAAAATAAGGCTGAAATTTTGGAATAGCCAGCTTTCGTGCAATAGGGCACACGGCACAAATACAACCATCGTTGTTAGTAAGAACCACAACCGGTTTACTACGAATAGCCGGATCAAATACTTTTTCGGCGCTGGCATAAAAGGCCACCGCATCGACTAAGGCGTACATGCTAATAGCTCTTTACTACTGCGATGTAAGCGAATTGAGCGAGTGACCACGCCTTCTAATTGAAATTCATCCGATTGGCGTAGTTGCACTGCGGGGTATTTAGGTGAGGCTGATAATAACTGTGCATTGTGTTTATCTAATAGCTTACAAACAAATAAACCATTTAGATTCGCGACAATGACATCGCCATTTTTAACGTCTTCGGCGCGATCAACCAGTAATAAGTCACCATCAAAAATCCCCACACCTTGCATTGATTCGCCAGAGGCAATACCAATAAATGTTGCATCAGGGTGTTTAATCAATAGCTGATCTAATGATAAGCCTAGCTCTTTGTATTGTGCTGCCGGTGATTCAAAACCACATACGCCAGCTTCGATATAAATAGGAATAACACGCATAACAAAACCACTATACTGTACGTTTGTACAGTATAGTGGTTTGTGGTTATCTTGCCAATAAGATCACGGGGTGTTGTGATTGATATTTTCGATCATGGTTGTGGCAATAGCGATAAAATCACGTACTTGTTGATCAGTTAAACCGTGGCAAAGTTTGGCATCAACTTCTTGCTCTGCAACTTCTAAACGCGAGAACAGGGCGTTACCTTGATCAGTAAAGGATAAAATTAAACAGCGCTTATCGTTTTCGTCGGCACATTTAGAAACCAGTTCAAGCTTTATAAGCTCTTTTACTAAGCGTGCTATTTGTGCTTTATCACGACCAGTTTTGGCAACAATATCATTGGCAGTACAGTGCTGTGTTTCGGCAATAATATGTAAACAGCGTACATGCAGTGCGTTAAGACCAAGCTCGTTGGCGTTAATGGCTTCGCGTACAGTGACACGGTAACTTTGTGCCAGTGTAAATAAAGCTGAAGAAAGAGAGGTTTGTGGCATGATTCACCTAAGTTAAGCAAGTTTACATTAGTTGACAAAGTCAATTAAAAGCGTATAGTTGACTATATCAACTATTGGGGCGTTGTGCAATTTAACCAGCTAGGAGACCAAGATGGCTAGAAAAGTTCGTCGTGCAAACGTATTAAGTACTACACGTATTTCCCCGCATCTACAAAGAATTGTTGTTGGCTCAGAGGAGTTTGCCGATTTTCCACAAGATGCAAAAGGTGCGTACGTAAAGGTGCTACTCCCGCATGCCGGAGAATCAAAAGTTGAACTTGATTTACACGCTGAGCACCCAGCATTAATGCGCTCTTACACTATTCGTGATATCAACCCATTTAACGGTGCAATTACCCTCGATTTTGTGGTTAACCAACATCAAGGCGTGGCAACCAACTGGGCACAAAATGCGTGTGTAGGCGACGAGGT
The DNA here is from genome assembly GCF_004208935.1 of Pseudoalteromonas sp. CO109Y. NCBI lineage: Bacteria > Pseudomonadati > Pseudomonadota > Gammaproteobacteria > Alteromonadales > Pseudoalteromonadaceae > Pseudoalteromonas > Pseudoalteromonas sp. CO109Y. The sequence continues at coordinate 59,213 of NZ_SGPD01000041.1, read as the reverse complement.
AGGTATAGCAGGCCCAGGCCCTAAAAAACTCACTGATTTTACGCAAACACATTATTTAATGCTGGCAGATTTAACTTCAGTAAATGCAATCAATGGCTACTTACAAGCCCTGCCACAAGATGCCACTGTTGATGTCATTATTCATGTTGCTGATAAAGCCGACATCATTGAGCTTGAGCAAATTAAGGCACACATCCAACATAGTGTTGAATGGTTAGTTACAGATGAGCCAGAAACAGATCTACTCGACCAAGTAACACGCTTATGTGCTGGCTATAACACGCAACCTATGGTGTTTATGGCACTAGAAGCAAACTTGGTAAAAGCAATTCGCCGATTAGTAACAAGCAGTTTTGAAATTGACCGTGAACACATTGTTGCATCAGCTTATTGGAAGCGTGGTATTGATGCCGATGGCCTAAAGGTGGAAAAACAGCAACAAAGCCGTGCCTAATTAGCATTTGAAAAATAGCCATTCGCTCTCATTAACTAATTATAAAGAGTTAAATTTTGGAGAGCGAATGTCAGATCTTAGCAACACACCTTTTTCATTGCTTGAATTGAGCCCAATGAAAGAGCACGAAACCGTTTCGCAAACACTAGCAAATAGTGTTACCTATGCAAAAACAGCCGACAAACTGGGTTTTAATCGGTTTTGGATGGCAGAGCATCATAATATGCGCGGAATCGTGTGTGCCGCAACTTCAGTACTGATAGGTCATATCGCAGGTAAAACTCAGAATATTCGCGTAGGTGCAGGTGGGGTGATGTTACCTAACCATCCACCGCTGGTGGTTGCTGAGCAATTTGGCACCCTAGAGAGTTTATACCCCGGTCGCATTGATTTAGGTTTAGGCCGAGCACCAGGTAGTGACCCAATTACCAGCCGTGCTTTGCGCCGTGACGAACAACGTGCTGAGCACTTCAATGATGAAGTAACGGAGCTGCAAGCTTTACTTGGCCCATATAAAGGTGACTCTCCAGTACGCGCAATCCCAGGTGAAGATACAAATGTACCAATCTGGTTACTGGGCTCAAGCCTTTATAGTGCTGGACTTGCGGCAAAAAAAGGCCTGCCATATGCATTTGCTGGTCATTTTGCCCCACGCTTTGTTGAAGATGCCATTGCATTGTATCGCAGAGAATTTCAACCATCTGAGGTATTAGATAAGCCATACGTCATGCTTGGCTTACCCGTTGTTGCAGCTGACACCGATGAACAAGCACAGTTTTTAGCAACCACAGCGAAACAACGCATCTTAGCACTTATGCGCGGGAAGCCACTTTGGCTTAAAGAGCCTGTTGCAACAATGGAAGGCTTGTGGACAGCGCAAGAAAAAATGCAAGTAGAAAACTTTTTAGGACTTTCTGTTGTTGGCGGTCAAGCGAGCGTTAAGCATAAGCTGAGTATGATTAAACAAACGCTACAGGTTGATGAGTTTATTTTTACAAATGACCTGTATGAATTGAGTGACAGACAACATGCGCTGGAAATATTAGCAAGCATCATGAACTAATACGGTTTGGCAAATAGTGAATGCGTGTAATGAGTTTTATGCGCATTGATTAAGCCCTGACACTCATTTATTAAACGATTTTATAGATTAAATCAATTTATATAATCCGTTTTAAGGATTGAAATTAACTTAATACAATATATTTATTAACCATAACCCTAGGAAGGTGCACCGTGAAATCTCAAACAATTGCCGCAGTAGAACCACAAACAAAAACAGCATTAATCGCTGAGGGTGGTGGGCAACGAGGGATTTTTACCGCAGGTGTGCTCGATGCATGGTTAGAAAATAATTACGATCCATTCGATTTATTCATTGGCACATCGGCAGGCTCACAAAACTTAACAAGTTATTTAGCGCGTCAAAAAGGCTATGCAAAACGTTTGATCAGAGGCCTTTCTCGTCATAAACGTTTTTTCCAACTTGGCCGCGGGCTGTTTGGTAAAAGCATTGTTGACCTTGATTGGTATTTTGATAAAACCAAAGAGGTAAACCGTGCCCTTGATTTTAAAACAGCAACACAAAGCCTAGGTAAACGCGAACTGTTGATCACAACCACTAACGCAGCTGATCGTAAACCGTATTATTTGAGCCCAAATGGTGAAGATACGCAATGGTTGGCATTATTAAAAGCATCAAGCGCACTGCCATTTTTATATAAAGATGGAGTGAACTTAACGCCTTGGCTAACAACAAAGGCCGCAAACGATGCCATTATTCAAAGCTCTAATACTGATTTAGTGCATGATATGTATTTAGATGGTGGTTTAGCCGCACCTTTACCTGTGAAAGAAGCTTATAACCGTGGTGCTCGTGATATTGTGGTCATTCGTACTGTTGATGAAAACTTTCAAGTACAATCTGAATGGGTAAATAAGTTAAAGTCACTAGTTTGCGTATCAGGTTATTGCCCTAAAACCATTGATTACTTGGTTCAACACGAACAAGCTTATCAAGAAGAACTCGATTTCATTGCCAACCCACCAAGTGATGCCCGTATCACGCAAATTTTTGCAGGCGATAAATTACGCAGTAAGCTACTGGGTAGTACAGATTCAGATCTGCGCTATGATCACAAATTAGGTTTAGCGGCAGGTCGTGCCTTTTTACAGCAACAACTGCTAAATTAGTTGGGAGCAGGCCGGGCAATTAATCCCATTGCCTACTTGAGATATTTGTAAATAGAGTTAAAGTGGTTAGCTATTCACTTTTTGTGATTTTTTATCTATAAGAACAATAAAGGCTTGCCATGTTTAACAGTGCTGTATCGACAATCAATGGTCTTCTTTGGGGAGAAGGCCAAATTCTTATCTATATTCTTCTGTTTGCTGGGATCTGGTTTTCGGTAAGGTTAAAAGCGATTCAATTGGTTAAGTTTCGCCATATGTTTAGCCTATTAAAGTCGAGTAGCAGCACCGATAAAAACTCAATTAGTTCGTTTCAAGCTTTATGTACTGGTCTTTCAGCTCGCGTGGGCACAGGTAACCTTGCGGGGGTTGCCGTTGCTATTTCGTTAGGGGGCAGTGGCGCAATATTTTGGATGTGGGTGATTGCCATTTTGGGCATGGCCACAGGCTTTGCCGAGAGCGTACTTGGGCAAGTTTATAAAGTCAGGGATGCCAATGGCGAGTTTAGAGGCGGTCCTGCTTATTATATTCAGCAAGGCTTAGGCAGTAGAGCGCTTGCAGTGTGTTTTGCTTTTTGCTTGTTTCTTGGTTATGGCTTTACGTTTAGTGCCATGCAAACGAATACCATTACCGATGCCCTCAATTACGCATTTGAAATTCCTACTTTGTATTCAGGTATTGTGATCACGATACTGGCAGGCTCTATTATTTTAGGTGGCTTTAAAGCTATTGCCCGCTTTGCTGAACGAATTGTGCCAGTTATGGGCATTTTATTTGTACTAGCCGCCATTATTATTACTTTATTGAATATCGGTAAAGTGCCTGCGATGATTGAAGATATTTTACTTTCAGCCTTTGGCTTACAAGAAGCAGGCGCAGGAGCAATGGGTGCCGCAATTAAAAATGGTATTCAGCGAGGGCTTTATTCGAATGAAGCCGGAGCGGGTAGTGTGCCACATGCATCTGGCTGTGCATCACCAGTACCAAATCACCCAGTCACTCAAGGCTATATTCAAATGCTAGGGGTGTTTTTCGATACCATTGTGCTGTGTAGTTGTACGGCGGTGATTATTTTATTGGCTAATATTGATATTAGCGGCGAAATGGAAGGGATCCGCTTAACTCAATCTGCGATGACAGCGCATATGGCTGCTGGTGGCATTTACTTTGTAGCGGCTGCAATTTGTTTATTCGCGTTTACTTCAGTGGTTGCAAACTATGCCTACGCAGAAAGTAACCTACATTTATTTAAACTAGATAATAAACTCGGCCGTGGAATTTACACCTGTTTATATTTATCCATGATGATTTGGGGCGCATCGGCCACCATTAAACAAGTGTGGGATCTTGCAGACATTGCTTTAGGTTTAATGACAGTGGTGAACGTTATCGCTATCATACGCTTAACGCCAACCATCTTATCTGTGACAAAAGACTACCATAGTCAACGTGAAGCAGGGCAAGAACCGAGTTTTGATTCTGAAAAAGTGCAGGTTCAAGGTCAAACAGAACAAGGGATTTGGCGCAAATAATCTAAAACAATAACGAGAAAAGTAACCATGATAGATATTTACGCAGGGCCAAGTGCTGCAAAAGTAATTCAAGAGCAAGGCCTGTCTGCCGATTTGTTTAATACCTTTTTAGGAGCAAGCGGCGGGCCGAAATGGTTTACATTATTTGGTTTAGATAAATATCTATTTGGTGAATTTTTTAAAGACCGCACTACACCTCTAAACTTGTTAGGGTCAAGTGCCGGTGCATTTAGATCTGCCTGTTTTGCTCAAAATGACCCTGTTGCTGCAATATCTCGATTAGCAAAGTCTTACTCTGAAACACGCTATTCATCGAATAAAGCAAAACCAGAAGAGATAACAACAAAAGCGCGAGAGTTATTAAGCACAGTTTTTGCTGAAAATGGTATTCAAGAAATTATTAACAACCCTATTTTTAAAGCCCACTTTATAGTTGCAAAATCGAATGGCTTTACAGCATCAGAAAACAAAGTGATGCAGTTAATGGGGTTATCTAAAAGCTATTTAGTCAATAGAATGAATAGACGTTTGTTAAGTAAGCAATATGAACGTTATGTATTTCAGCCTGCGGATAGTCAGTTATCGTTTTCAGATAACAATACCTTTAATACGCATACTATTGAGCTAAGCGAAGATAATTTAGCGGATGCGTTACTTGCTTCAGGCTCTATTCCATTAGTCATGCAGGGCATTAAAAATATCAAAGGAACACCACCAGGTATGTATCGCGATGGCGGTATCATCGATTATCACTTTGACTTAAGTATTCATAATGACGGGCTTATTTTATATCCGCATTTTAATAACAGCCCTAAAGCAGGTTGGTTTGATAAGAGCCTAAAGCGCAGTGTTACCCCGAGTAACTATGAAAACGTAGTGATGATCACTCCATCAGCTGACTTTGTTGCTTCGTTACCTTATGGCAAAATCCCAGATCGTAAAGACTTTACAGAACTTGATGCTGATACACGAATTAAGTATTGGCAGCAGGTATTCAAAGAAACAGAACGGTTAGCAGAAGCATTCGATGCGGTGTGTACTAATAAGCACACACCGAAAATAAACCTAATTAAATAGTATTGCTTTCGCTACTTAAACTGATTAATCAAGGCAGTTTGCTCTGTCACTTTACTGAGGAGCGCTTCGCAAAGTTGCTGCGAAGTATGGCCAAGCTCTGTACACTCATGAGCAAAGTCTTGTGCTGACGTTAAGTTGGTAGCAATAACCTGGCTTGCTGTCAGTTGCTCGTTCATTGCATGCGCTATGATGCTATTGAGTTCACTTAGTTTGATAGACTGGGCTTTAATATGGTCTAAACTATCGCCGCTTTGATGTGCAAGCTCAACACTTTTAGCCGACAAGTTAAGTCCGTCTTTCATGGCAAGTTGTGCTTGTTTCGAGGCGTGTGTGAGCTGATTTAACACATTGTTTATTTCTTCAGTTGATTGCTGTGTACGTGATGCCAATGCACGAACTTCACCTGCAACAACAGCAAAACCACGGCCATGGTCGCCTGCTCGGGCAGCTTCGATAGCCGCATTTAAAGCAAGTAAATTAGTTTGATCGGCAATGGCGTTTATCTCAGATAAAATTGCCACAATGTGTTGATTACCTTCAATTAAGTTTTCTACTTGGCTACTTGCTTCTTTGAGTTTTTCATCAAGCTCACTAATTGAAGTTATCGTTTGTTTGACCGCAAGTGAGCCTTGTTCGGTTGCTTGGTTTGACTCTTCAGCAGCTTGATTAGACTGCATTGTGCTTGATGAAAGCTCATTGATTGAGGCCGTCATTTGCTCTGTGGCAACAACAATTTGAGAGACTTCATCTGTTTGTTTATTTAAAAGTTCAGTCACGTTATGACCAGACTCTGCACATTGTTGCGCGTTGTGATTAACGCCCATGGTCACATCATTAACTCGGCCAACAACAGCTTTTAATTTAGCTTGTTGCATCTCAAGGGCAAGATGTAAAAAGCCAGATTGATCATTGGTACCAGAATACAGGTAAGCCATTAAAGGATTATCGTAGACTTGTTTTGCTTTATTTATAAGCGCTAAATATTTTTGACGCCAAATATACATAAGCCCATTAGCTGATGCTAAAAATAGAACTAGTAGACAATGAAAAATATCGAATCCAGAGCTAAAAACGGCAGCCAGCGAACCTAAAAAACTAATGAATAATAGGGCACTTATGTAAAGAGTGGAATCGAACTTTGCTGCAGTGGCATGAGATTTTTGATTATTGTTTATTTTAGCGTATTCAGCGGTCGCTCTTTGTACGACATCGTCACTTTGTTTAGTTCTGACTGATTGAAACTCAACAGTACAACCACTTTTATCTTTAATCGGTGTTACAAAGGCATTAACCCAATAATAATCACCATTTTTACAGCGATTTTTAACAGGCCCCATCCAAGATTGACCATTTTTTAGATGTTGCCACAAATCTGCAAAAGCCAGTTTCGGCATATCAGAGTGGCGAACAAGGTTATGAGGCTTACCTACCATTTCGTCTAGCGTGAAACCAGCTATCTTGCAAAATTCATCATTGGCATAGGTAATATGGCTTTGCAAATCAGTAGTCGATAGGAGGATGTCAGATTCAGAAAATTTAACTTCGGTATCGGTATTAATTCTATGTTTCACGTTAAAATCACCCAAGTACAGCTTTAAGTTCAGAAAGTAAATTAGCGGAGTAAAAACAGTCTGAACCAGAAAGAGGTAGTGTTAATTTGAACACTAATGTTTATAAACAATTTAGCGATAAATTCGTGATAAAGAACTAGGAAAATTCCGGTTTTATGTTACAAAAGTTAATATTATTTAACTAAGAAAAGTTGGGGAGATGGGTTAAAAGTTAGCTAAATTGTAAAATTTAGCCAACTTGATTTTTAAAATACATTAATCTCGCAAAATAAAATCACTCTGGCAGGGGGCTTCACCAGGGCTTTGATCTAACTTTGTGTTAGGGCAATTTTTAGAAAAAAATAACGCTTCTTCTAGAGAGTTCATTTGGCTGCAATATTGTCGGCCATCACATTCATACTCGGGCTTTTCATAATCAGATATTGTGATATCTCGATTATGGCTGTAATTTGATTTTACGGGATCAATAATTTTTGTTTGAAGCGTTTGTGTTGGTGAGATACCCCCATAATTAACTGCATAATAATCCCATGCGAAATAGCCAATTATGATGATTAGAAAAAACTTCCTCATGATGAATCCTTGTTATTATTGTTTAGACTAATGTGATTCGTGAGCGGTATTGAGGCCTAAGCCTTATGTCCCAACCTGAAAGTCTTACTATAATAAGATGAAGAAATAATATTAAGTAAAATTAGTGGCTTATGAATTAAATACGAAATTTCTGATAGCGTAGATAAATAAAAAGTTTGAAATGAACAGCAGTTTTAAGTATTAAATCATTAGAAATGTGGATTTAGAAAACTAGTGATTACCTAAAGATTAAAATATAACAATTACCCATAAATTACGTTATGTTAAATTAGATAAAATAATTAAAAGCGGGAGTTAGGTTGCTAACTAGCCCACTTTTAGAAGGGTTTTAAATAGCTTAATTAAGCTCAGAATCTACCCAAAACTTAGTGCCTTTCAGTACCGCTTGTAACGCAAGGCCATTTTCGGTTAAAGAGTAAACAGTTACTTGGTCTGCAATTGCTTCGGCAACTAAAGCGCCACCTTTATCTTCATATTTGGCTGCTGCATCAGCGTTTCCACCGAATGCCCAACCATGTTCAATAAAGCGATTTACTGCTGCTTGGTTATGAAAAACCATCACAACATTAAAGTCTTTAACACCTAAACCTAGACCTAAACCCGCTTCACCCATATTCATGTAAGTTGATTTACCGGTTAGGTTGTTTTTAACAACACCATAGCCACCGCCAAAACTGGCTAAAACAACATTTACATTGGCATTATCAAAAACCGCATAACCAGCAGAGTTAGCAATTTGTTGTTTAACATCAGGTTTTTGAGTGTAAAGCTCTCTTAATGTATTGTTTTTCATGCTTTGTACTAAAGCACGTTTTTCATCGGGAGATGCACTGCCTGTTGTAGCACAACCGGCTAAAATTGTAGTGATTAAAACTAAACTAATAGCGATAAACTTTTTCATACATATTCCTTGAATATTAGTATGGCAATCTAGTTAATGTTGCAAATACTAAAGATATATTAAGTCCAATACTAGACAGTATCGGACTTTGTGGTAATCTTATAACTAGCTATTTTACAAGATATTACATCATTATGCTCGTTGCTCTCGTCGATACACTAAAACAACTGCGTTACCAAATTGCCCATCTTGAAGATGATACTCTTGCAACAGAATATCCAGAACTTGATAACTTTATACATCAAGTTGGATTGACTGTTGCTGAATCAAAAAATGACTTAGTTTTTCTTTATCAATTTTTATATGTGTATGGCCGAAAATCAGAAGCCACATTTAATCGTTTTCGAAATGAGCTTGAGCGTTTTTGTTTATGGTCTTGGTTGGTTGCTGAAAAATCGGTGTTCGATCTAAAGCGTGACGATATTGAAGCTTATGTTGATTTTATGGTTGAACCAGATTCAGCCTGGTTATCAAATTCAGTGCAATGGCGTTATAAAGATGAACAAGGCATAAGACGACTCAATACAAATTGGCGCCCTTTCATAAATAAAGAAAATATTGCTAGCCAACAAACACTCGCAGCTATGTTTACAGCACTCAATGTTTTTTATAAGTTCGCAATTTTAGAAGAAAAAACCTTTGCTAACTTTGTACCGGTTGTTAAAAAGAATAGCCCTTACTTAGTTGTGCAATCGCAAATTAAAATCCCCGATACACTCAGTGATATTCAATGGGAATATGTTTTTGGTGTTACTCGAGATTTATGTGAGCAACAACCTGATTTAGAGAGAAATTTATTCACTCTTGCTTGCTTAAAAGGATTGTACTTACGAATATCTGAGTTATCAGAACGCCCTCAGTGGTCGCCGGTTATGTCACATTTTTGGCAAGATAATGATGGTTTTTGGTTTTTAAGAATTATGGGTAAAGGTAACAAGTTACGTGATGTTACCTTAAGTGAAGATTTTATATTATATCTAAAACGTTATAGGCTTTACCGAGGTTTACCTGCCCTGCCCCGTGTTGATGAAGCTGAGCCGCTAGTTCATAAAATTCGTGGCAAAGGTGGAATGACTGTTCGTCAAATTCGTCGTTTGGTACAACAAAGTTTTGACTTAGCAAAACAGTCTCTTTTACAAGATGGCTTTAAAGATGATGCGGAACAACTTGAAGCGGCGACTGCTCACTGGTTAAGACATACCGGTGCAACACACGATGCTCAAACAAGACCGCTAAAACATTTATCTGAAGATTTAGGTCATGCAAAAATCGCTACGACAGATCAAATTTATATTCAAACAAATATAAAAGAACGCGCAAAGTCTGGAATAAAAAGGAAAGTTTAATGGAATATACAATACTGGCATTAGTTGGCTCAGCTCTTTTATTTTACTCGCTGACAATTCGTCAGCTAGAACGAACAGAAATTACTGGGCCGATGTTTTTTGTGTTGGTCGGAATTGCAATGTCTTACTTTTTGCCGAGTGAGTTTAAGTTAGGCGAAGCCGGACTCAGCGACATTTTACCTTTGGTAGAATTAACCTTAAGTATTTTTTTATTTACCGATGCAGCAAAATCAAAACTCCCCGTATTAAAACATAGTTATCAGTACCCTAGCCTGCTACTTTTTATGGCTTTGCCGATGACACTAATGTTAGGTGTTGCCGGTGGATTGTTTTTCTTTTCGGAGTTATCACTTTTTCAATCTGCCTTGATCGCGATTATTTTAACACCAACGGATGCTGCGCTTAGCAAAGGAATTTTAGAATGTACATCGGTACCAGAAAAAGTTCGCGAAGGAATAAATACTGAAAGTGGTTTGAACGATGGCCTTTGTGTCCCCATTTTTTTAGTTTTACTTTTATTAGTTCAAAACCCAGAAAGTGCTGTAACGACAATCGATACTTTACTTGTTTTTGCAAGAGAGTTAGGTGTTGCACTGGTTATTGCAGGCGTGTCGATGGCAGTATTTATTCCACTTTTAAAAATAGCATTAGCACGTCATTACTTTGCAAATAATAGCAGTCCATTTTTGTTGATTGGTTTAGTAATGGCCATTTTCTCTTTAACACAAAATTTTCATGGCAGTGGTTTTATAGCTGTTTTTGTTGCGGGACTTTTATTTGATTACTTATCACCTAAAAAAATACGTTCAACATTAGTTAAAGACTCTGAGCATATCGCTGAATTTGTTGCGCTACTAATTTGGTGTTTATTCGGTTTTGTATGTGGTCACTTAATTGTGAATGATATTACCTGGCCAATTGTTTTTTACGCGTTATTAAGTGTGACGGTTTTTAGAATTGTGCCGGTACTACTTTCACTTATGTTTACTAATCTAAATTTCAAAGACAAGTTTACTTTTGCGTGGTTTGGCCCAAGAGGTTTGGCGTCTATCGTTTTCACTTTAATGGTGATGGATACAGCAATTGCAAACAAAGAACAAATTGCCACGGTAACATTAACAACCATTTTATTTAGTGTTTTCATTCATGGCATGAGTACCAAGCCCATCGCAAAAAGTTACCAATAAAAAAGGCGCGTTGAGCGCCTTTTTTATTTTTACAACTTAAAGTAGCTCTGCAATTAATTGCAGTGGATGCTTTGGTTTAAATTTCTCATAGCGCTTCACTTGGCTACGACAAGAAAAGCCAGTTGCTAAAATAGTTTCAGGCTCATTACTTGAAATAATTGGTTGCCAACTCATTTCATAAAGTGCGCGTGAATTTTCTTGGTTTTGTTTTTCGTGGCCATACGTTCCTGCCATACCACAACAACCCGTACTGGTAGTTTCAAGCTGTAAATTTAGATCAGCAAAAATGGTTTGCCAAACTTTAGACGCATTTGGCATTGCTGTTGTTTCAGTACAATGACTTAATAATTTAAAAGTAGAATTCGACTTAGTGGTAAGTGAAAGCTGATTGAAGTTTTGTGTTTGAAGCCATTCATGAGCTAATTCAACTTTAAAGTCACCACGCTCATCTTTTAATATTGAGACATACTCATCTCTGTAACACATAACCAAAGATGCATCGAGCCCAACTAAAGGAGCGTTGATTTCACTCAGTGAATTTAAAAACTCAGCTGCATTTTTTGCTGTTGTTTTAAATTCATTTAAAAAACCTTTTACATGCTGAGCTTTACCATTTGGTTTAAACGGTAATAGCATTGGTTTTTTGCCTAACGCTTTAATCACTTTAATAAAGCTTTCGACTAATTCGGCTTCGTAAAAACTAGTGAATGGATCTTGTACTATCAGTACATATTCTGCTTGTTGTTCTTTTGAAAGCGAATTAAGTAATTGAAAATTAAATTGCTGATCTTTAGAAATACGTTTAGAAAGTTGCGGTACACTTAAGCTTGGCGTATCAACATAACCAATGGTATTTTTAATTAAACCTGAAACAAGCTTTGTATTTACAATTGGATTTACCACTTTAGCAAACTTTGCCATCACCGGCGCAGTTTGCTCGATACCTGCTACTAAGTAATCTTTAGCGGGACGAGCGTAATAACTGTGGTAGAAATTTAAAAAGCGTGAACGAAATGTCGGTACATCAACTTTTATTGGGCATGCAGTAGTACATGCTTTACAAGCTAAACATTCATCCATAGATTCTTTCACTTCGTGAGAAAAATCATAAACACCTTTTTTCTTATCGCGACTATGTTGATAGCGCTCCCACCAAGTGATTACTTCACCATTGATCAATTCTTTTTCAACATTGAGTAAATCAATATTTTCAGACTCTTGAAGTCGTAACCATTCGCGCATTAAACTCGCGCGTCCTTTTGGTGAATATCGGCGGTCACCTGTTACTTTATAAGACGGACACATTGGTGATTTTTCATCGTAGTTAAAACACAGACCATTACCATTACAGGTCATCGCGTTATTAAATTCTGTTTTAACATCGATAGAAATTTCTTTGTCGAACCAGGCACGCTTTTGATCGTCAACAGAAACGAGTAAGTCTTTACTTTCAAATGGCGTACAGATTTTACCCGGGTTTACTCTGTTATTTGGATCAAATGCCGCTTTAATTTTTCGAAGTTGTGTAAATAAATGCTCGCCAAAAAATTCAGGGCCATATTCACTTCGATATCCTTTGCCGTGCTCACCCCACATTAAGCCGCCATATTTGGCAGTCAATTTAACGACTTCATCTGAAATATGACGAAGCAATTTTTCTTGCTCAGGGTCACACATATCTAAAGCAGGTCGTACGTGTAAAACACCCGCATCAACATGGCCAAACATACCATATTGAAGATTGTGGTTATCGAGAAGTTCACGAAACTCCACTATAAAATCTGCTAAGTTTTCTGGTGGTACAGCTGTATCTTCAGCAAAAGCTAATGGTTTTTGATTGCCTTTTACATTCCCTAAAAGACCCACTGACTTTTTACGCATTGCATAAATTTTTAAAATATCAGCCTTGTCATTCGTTAATTGATAACCGATCACGCCATTAGTTTGCTTTGCAACACATTCATCAAGTAACTTACAAAGAGTGTCTACTTTGTCTTTTATGTCTTCTGGTGAAACCGCATTAAACTCAACCATGTTGAGCCCTTGCATATCTTTGTTTTCAACATCGGTTATTAAGTCCGATACTGAGTGCCAAATGATATCTTCTCGAGCAAGGTTAAGTACTTTACTGTCGACTGTTTCTACCGATGTTGCATTTGCTGCGACTAGAAAGGGTGAATGACGAAGTGCAGAATCAAAGCTATCGTATTTAATATTGATTAATGTTTTAAATTCAGCAATGGGCGTAATGTTAAGTTTCGCTTCTGTAACAATACCTAAAGAACCTTCGGAGCCAGTAATTAATCTGCTCATATCAAAGGTTTGTAAATCATCAGAAAAAATATGTTCTAAATCGTAACCGGTTAGAAAACGGTTTAAACGTGGGAATTTTTCTAAAATAGCATCACGGTTTTCAAGGCCAATATCGATAACTGTTTTATATAATTTACCTACAGTCGTGTTTTGTTCAGCAATTACTTTTGCTTTTTCAATAGGCATAGGGGTTGTTGACATTTCAGTGCCATCAACAAGATAAGTTGTTAGGCCTAAAACGTGATCACTTGTTTTGCCATAAACCAAAGAGCCTTGACCTGATGCATCTGTATTTATCATTCCACCGATTGTTGCACGGTTACTTGTTGATAAATCGGGCGCAAAGAAAAAACCGTAAGGACGCAAAAAGTCGTTTAATTGGTCTTTTATTACACCCGTTTGCACGCGCACCCAGTTTTCTTCGACATTGATTTCTAAGATTTCACGCATGTAGCGAGATAAATCAACAACTATACCCGGGGTTAGCGATTGTCCATTAGTACCTGTACCGCCTCCGCGTGGACCAAAAGTCAGTGATAAAAATGGATCACGTGAAGCAATTTGCATAGCAAGTTGTATGTCTTTTGCTGACTTTGGAAAGATGACACCTTGAGGTACCTGTTGGTAAACGCTGTTATCGGTCGATAAACTTAAACGTGTAGAAAAGCTTGCATCGGTATCACCACTAAAACCTTGTTTTTGTATTGTATCTAAGTAATTAGAAACGAGTTCTGTGGCGGCTTGTTGTTGGCTTATTGTTGCTATCATGACGGTGATAAATTAAGGCATTTTGCAAATTATATCATGCTAATAGCTAAGATAAATTGAAGATTTTACAGTTTGTAACACTCTTTTTATCGATTTCGGGGGCAATACTTTTATACTGTGTATTAAAGCAGCAAATGAGATAGTCAGATGAAAAAAATTGCATTAATCAGTTTAGGTGCCTTGTGCATGTTATTGGGTTTAGTTTTTGTCATTATTCCCGGACCGTCGCTGATCTTCTTTATTGCAGGACTTTTCTGTTTATCTTTTTACTATCCTAAAGCGCGTGATTATTTAACCTTGTGCCAAAAGGCTCTGACTAAGTCATGTGCTTATATTGATAAAAAACTTGCTCGCTGATTTAAAGGGCGTGTTGTCCTTTGTAGATTAGACTTTGTTCACTCTAGGGGCGATTTAATCGCGGCGCGAGATTTGTAACCTAGTGGGCTAAGTAAAAATCGAGCAACAAAGAGTTAATCGCCCCTAGAAAGAACCCGAAGGGCAGCACGTGTTTGGCATTGATGCTGCGTTATCACCTATTTATGTGGAACAACCACACGACACAGGCTCTGCCTTGCCTAAATACCAAACACACTGCTGCAAAATCAATCATAAAAGGACAACACGCCCTTCGAAGTAACAAAAATGCCAGCTAAGTGCTGGCATTTTTTATATCAGAATCTTTATTTTAATTAAATAAAGTACTTAGTCGGCTAATTTCTTAGCAAGATATAACCAAGTTTCTAATACTGTATCTGGGTTTAGAGAAACAGAATCAATGCCCTGCTCAACTAACCAAGCTGCAAAGTCTTCATGATCTGAAGGACCTTGACCACAAATACCTACGTATTTGCCTTTTGCTTTAGCAGTTTGAATAGCCATTGATAATAGTTTCTTGATTGCAGGGTTACGCTCATCAAATAGATGCGCAATTAAACCTGAGTCACGGTCAAGACCTAATGTTAACTGAGTTAAGTCGTTTGAACCGATAGAGAAACCATCAAAATATTCTAAGAACTCATCTGCAAGTAACGCGTTTGATGGTAATTCACACATCATGATTACTTTCAGACCATTTTCGCCACGTTTAAGGCCATGTTCTTCAAGTAATTCAATAACGCGCTTACCTTCTTCAAGCGTACGAACAAATGGGATCATGATTTCAATATTAGTCATACCCATTTCGTTGCGAACACGTTTAATCGCTTCACACTCTAACGCGAAACAGTCACGGAAATCTTCAGAGATATAACGTGCTGCACCACGGAAACCAATCATTGGGTTTTCTTCTTCCGGCTCATATTGCTGGCCGCCAACAAGGTTTGCATATTCGTTTGACTTAAAGTCAGACATACGAACAATGACACGCTCAGGTGCAAACGCACAACCTAGTGTTGCAATACCTTCAACAAGCTTAGAAATATAGAATTCTACAGGTGATTCATAACCTGCCATCATTTCTGAGATTTCAGCTTTTAACTCGTCAGATTGAGCATCAAAGTTAAGAAGTGCTTTAGGGTGAACACCAATCATACGGTTGATTACGAATTCAACACGCGCAAGGCCAACACCTGCATGAGGTAAGCGTGCAAAGTCAAATGCACGATCAGGGTTACCTACGTTCATCATAACTTTCATTGGTAACTCTGGCATTTCATCAACACGTGAAGTAAGTACTTCGTAATCTAAAATACCTTCGTAGATATAACCTGTGTCACCTTCGGCACACGAAACAGTTACATCTTGGCCTGCTTTAATTAAATCAGTTGCATTACCACAACCAACAACTGCAGGAATACCTAATTCACGAGCAATGATTGCCGCGTGACATGTACGACCGCCACGGTTTGTAACAATTGCAGCGGCACGTTTCATGATTGGCTCCCAGTCTGGGTCAGTCATGTCAGTAACTAGAATGTCACCTTGTTGTACTTTGTCCATTTCATCAATTGAATCTAGTACGCGTACTGTACCTGAACCAATCTTGTGACCAATTGCACGGCCTTCAGCAACAACAGTGCTTGTACCATTTAATTGGAAACGCTCCATTACGTTAGCGTCTTCGTTGGAACGAACTGTTTCTGGACGAGCTTGAACGATATAAAGCTTACCGTCGTTACCGTCTTTTGCCCACTCGATGTCCATTGGACGACCGTAGTGCTTTTCGATGATCACAGCTTGCTTTGCAAGTTCTTGAACTTCAGCATCTGTGATTGAGAATTTGTTTGAAAGTGACGAATCAACGTCAACAATTTCAACTTGCTTACCATGTGATTCATCTGCAGAGTAAATCATTTGGATTGCTTTTGAACCAATATTACGGCGAACTACCGCTGGTTTACCGTTAGCAAGTGTTGGTTTATGAACATAAAATTCATCTGGGTTTACAGCACCCTGCACAACCATTTCACCCAGACCATAGCTTGAAGTGACAAATACAACATCTTCAAAGCCAGATTCAGTATCAATACTGAACATAACACCTGAAGCTGCTTTATCTGAACGAACCATGCGTTGGATACCAGCTGAAAGTGCAACACCACGATGGTCATAACCTTGGTGAACACGGTAAGAAATAGCGCGGTCATTAAATAGTGAGGCAAACACGTGTTTGATAGCAGTCATTACTGAATCAATACCACGTACGTTTAAAAACGTTTCTTGTTGTCCTGCGAATGAAGCGTCTGGCATGTCTTCTGCTGTAGCAGATGAGCGAACTGCAAATGAAACATCTTGTGATGCGTCGCCGTGTAGTTGGCTATATGCGTCGCGGATGGCTTGGTCTAGGTTTGGTTGGAATGGTGTATCGATAATCCATTGGCGGATTTCGGCACCGACTTTAGCGAGTGTATTTACATCATCCACATCCAATGTGTCTAAAATATCGTGGATTTTTGAGTTTAAACCAGATTGCTCTAGAAACTCATTGAATGCATCAGCGGTTGTAGCGAAACCACCTGGCACTTGAACACCAGCGTTAGCTAGGTTTGAGATCATTTCACCTAGTGAAGCGTTTTTACCGCCAACACGAGGAACATCTTGCATACCAAGCTCTTGATACCAGAGAACGTATTCTTGCACGGATCTTTCTCCATAAACAAATTGTAGTACTAACTGTGAGAGTTAAGAAAGAAAACCTTCTAAAAAGGTCGTAGTCATTCTACACTGGCAACAGACCTCACGTAAACCGTGAAGCCCCTATTTTGCAGATAAAGGTAATAAAAAGGTTAAATATGAGAACTGCATTTTATATTTCTGATGGAACAGCAATCACCTCTGAAGTCTTTGGTCATGCGACCTTATCTATGTTTCCTGTTGAGTTTAATCACAAAACTATTCCTTTTGTTGAAACTGAAAAAAAAGCAATTGAAGTTAAGAACTTAATTAATTCAACAGCGCAACGTGATGGAGAACAGCCACTCGTGTTCTTCACTTTTGTTAACCACGAGCTAAGTGAAATTATTAAATCGTCTTGCGCGGTGTGTTATGACTTTTTATCACAATACAGTGATAAAATTTCTCAAGAGTTAAAAGTTGCGCCGGTACCTAAGGTTCATAGAACGCATTCAATGCACGAGAAAAGTTATGATTTTCGTATTGATGCGGTTAACTATGCGTTGACCAATGATGATGGCGCTAACATTAAAAACTACTCTGAAGCTGACATTATTTTAGTGGGGGTTAGCCGAAGCGGTAAAACACCCACTAGTTTATACCTAGCATTACAATATGGTATTAAAGCAGCCAATTACCCGCTAACAGAAGATGATTTAGAAAGAGGCACCCTGCCTGAGTGTTTAAAAGCTTACAAGCATAAACTTTTTGGTTTAACGATTGACCCAGTTCGCCTTGCCGATATTCGCCAGCGTCGTATGGCAAATTCAAAATATGCGTCTTTAAAACAGTGTCGTATCGAAGTACGTGAAGTAGAAATGCTTTATAAAAAGCAGAAGATTCAATTTTTAAATTCAACTCATCATTCAGTAGAAGAAATTTCTGCAAAGATTATATCTGATACTGGACTTGAAAGACGTAAGTACTAACTTATTTAGTATCGGACATGAAAAAAGGCTACAATATGCAGCCTTTTTTGAATAACTTAGTGTTACTTACGTGCGTCTTTTAATAAGTCAGCAACTAAGAAACCTAGTTCTAAAACTTGATCCGCATTTAAGCGTGGGTCGCACTGTGTGCGGTAGCGTTGTGCTAAATCTTCATCAGATAATCCATACGCACCACCAGTACATTCAGTCACGTGCTGGCCAGTCATTTCAAGGTGAACACCACCTGGGTATGAACCTTCAGCTTTGTGTACTGCGAAGAACTGGCTAATTTCACGAAGAATATTATTAAAGCTACGTGTTTTATAACCTGAGCTCGCTTTCTCAGTATTACCATGCATTGGATCTGAGCTCCAAATAACTTTACGGCCTTCTTGTTGTACTTTACGTACTAGTGCCGGTAGTTTCTCTGGAAGAACATCAGCGCCCATTCGTGTAATTAACGTTAAGCGACCTGGAATGTTATCAGGGTTAACTGCATCAATAAGTTTGATTAGCTCATCTGGGTCCATGCTCGGGCCAACTTTCACACCGATAGGGTTTTTAATACCTTTAAAGAATTCGATGTGTGCATGATCAAGTTGACGTGTACGTTCACCAATCCAAACAAAGTGTGCAGAACAATCGTACCAATCACCTGATAAGTGGTCACGGCGTGTTAGTGCTTCTTCATAACCTAATAACAACGCTTCGTGTGATGTAAATAAGTCTGTTTCTTTTAAGCTCGGTGCAACGGTTGAGTCGATACCACACACTTCCATAAATTCAAGCGCATCTTGAATTCTGTCAGCTAGCTGTTGGTATTTTTCTTTAAGCGGATTTGCTGCTACAAAACCCATGTTCCAACGGTTTACTTGGTGTAAATCGGCTAAACCACCTTGTGCGAATGCGCGTAATAAATTTAGCGTTGCAGCACTGTGATGATATGCCGTCATCAATCGCTGTGGATCAGGTACACGGGCTTGCTCTGTGAATTCAAAATTATTGATGATATCACCACGGTACGAAGGTAATGAAACACCATCGATTGTTTCATAATCTGATGAGCGAGGCTTAGCGTACTGACCTGCCATACGCGCAATTTTAACTACAGGGCATTTACCACCATAAGTTAAAACAACGGCCATTTGTAAAAGTGTTTTAAATGTATCGCGGATATTTGCGGCATTAAAGTCACTAAATGACTCTGCACAATCACCACCCTGTAATAAGAAGGCTCTACCTTCACATACAGCTTCTAGTTGTTTGTATAAGCTACGCGTCTCTTCGGCAAATACCAAAGGTGGTGCGCTTTTTAATTGCCCTTCAACAGATTTAAGGGCTTCTTGATCTGGGTACTCTGGCTGCTGAAGTATCGGCAGTTTTCTCCAGCTGTCTGGGTTCCACGATTGCATGTTCTTTCCTCATTCCTAACATAGACCGTTAACGAAAACTAACTTATTGCACGTACTAAGTTCAAGGACAATATTCAGCTATTTACGATTATTTCGTTATTTGATAAATAGTTTCGATATTAACAATTAGGGTTCCAACATTTTATTGTTTCAAACCAGTCAGTTACACATCTTTGACACCTTATTCGTTACCGCACAGCACAAGAACACATCTTACCTAGTTAATGCCTTACTGTAACCTCAGCTTTACATGCTTAAAATATACTTTTTGAGTTCTACATTGATCAAATTAAAAACTTGTACTAATGGAATGGAAGGAACACATCATACTAAGTTTAATTAAGATGTAAGGTCAGCTACATGGAAAATTTAAACTACAAAATATCAAAAGATAAGGTTACAATTGAACTAACAATAAGTAAGATGTGTTCCTATGAGTACGAAGTTAGAAATACGCAGTCAGTTTGATTTAGTAAGTGAGTTAACTCATTTGTTTTGTGAAGAATTAAAGGAAGTGGGTTTTCATAAGGCATCATATTATCAATTGCCAGATATCGACATAAACGACGAAAAGAAAGTCCCTTCTTCAATTAGTGTACAAAAAATTGAAGGCGATGATGCTCATAAGTTAATTCTAAATTCCTTTGGTGATTTTTATAAAAAGACAGGATTAAGTAGTCGAGTATTAAAAAGACATCCAGGTTTATTAGTTTTAAAAGATGTCGATAAGCAACATTTCATTGCAAGGATAAATCAGTTAAATAAAGCCAAAGCTGATTTTAAAAATAGTGTAATAGCTATCGATAATAATGATGCGCGATTTGAAGCGGTTCACAATGCTGTGCCTAATCTCATTACACTTGCTGCATATCGTAAGATCCATTTTGAAACTGAATCGCCCTACTCTGTTCGTTTTACTTGGATGCACAAACACGCAACTAAAACGCTAACTAAAAAAATGGCCTTAGCAATGCTCGATAAATCGGCTAGTTATTCTAATCCAAGAATGATCGACCAACACTCTTGGCAAGCGCTAGTTGCACAAGAACAAAGTCGTGTTGCAAGTTTAGGTGATAAAGAAAAATTACGAATTCGTAGACCAACAAGAGTTAGTCCACAAGTTAATGTGAGGTATACAGCTCAAAACCGATATCATGTTAGTGCTGCTTTACCTTTTATTTTGATAAACCCAGAACCAGATGTAAAACTGGGTACATTAACTGATTATCAAAAACCAGAAAGTCATCCTCGAAAAAGAGAATATGATTTCTTAGTTGATAGACTTTACTTAGAACAAGTAACAGATTGATTATGTTAAAAAGGCCACATCAGTGGCCTTTTATTTGTAGTTAGTAGTATTAAAGAAATTAGTCTTCGACTATTTCTTCAATTTTATCTTCATCGATTAAAACTGCATTTTCAACAATGCGTTTCCCACCTTGAATTTCGATTCGTTTGTTATGCTTATTAAGCGTAAGAATCTCATCACAAAATTGATCAGATGGATGCATCTCATATGTGTAATCAATAATATTACCCGTTTTGTCATCTTTGACATTGGTAATGTTATATTCAGAGATTGCACCTTTCTCAATTAAGTCTTTCATTGTCGTAGTCATATCACGACGCAAAGCTTTTAATTTATTCTCGGTAATTTCGTCTGTTGAATAAATAGAGCCATATTTTTCCATAATAGATAATAGTCGGAAATGGTAGGTCTTACCCGGTGCCGCATAACGCCATAGATGATATAAACGAAGCATCATCCAACGAGATAAACCACGTTTTAATTCTTGAGCACTATTAAAATAGTAACCTTTGTACTCAAGGTTGTCGATCATGTTATGAACGAAGGCATTCAAACAAGCTACACATTTTACGTTACCACCCTGACCTTTTTTGCCACTAAAATGAAGCGACGATAAAAAGTTCATGTTCGATTCGTAAAATGAGTCATCAATATCAGAGTTACGAGTATCTGTTGCTGAATATTTAAAAGAAAGTTTAGAACCTTGTAATGCTTCTAATGATTCTTTGATTTGCGGATAAGGCATCGACTGACCAACAGCTTTCAGCTCTTGCGCTAATTCATTCATTGAAAAAACAACCGCGTATTGAATACCAGACTTAAAATTGATTTTTACAATTTTACCTTTTGAGGCTAAACGAATTAAGGCACGTTCGACCTTTTCTTCACGATCAGATGGCCAAACAAGATATTCAACATCTTCACCATCTTTTCTTGTGCTTACTACCGCAGGTGTAATTTTGATTTCACCATCATAAAGAATGCCGTCTACTTTTTCAGAGATTTTTCGTGTAACGATGGTTTTCTTTGGTGCTTCTTCAACCGGAAGCTTCTTATGACCAGAACGGACAAATCGTCCCCATAAATCATAATGATTAAATGTATTTGAGTAAGCTCTCAAACCATGTGCAGCATTTTCAATTGAAACACGCACATCTTTGTTGTCTGTAAATAGTGCAAGACTTTCATTATCTATTGCACTTTCCACCCCGTGGATCTGCCCGCGTAATGTATCGGGTAAGTTATCTACCGAGATGTTGACCTTTCGGCTCATTGTTCTTATTTCCAATTTTTCTTCGACAGTTAATAACAACACATAAAACTTCAAAAGTTAAATGTTTAAGTTAGTATAAACTTGATCCGATCATAATTTATTTCTTCGGATCAGTTTTATACTAACTGTTTCGTAATAGCTGATTTTTAGATCAGATTTTTACTAAGTTATAGTTGATAGGTCGCGATTTTACTAACTCAGTTCAAATTATGTCCGGTGAATCACCTTTTTAAAGCTAATTAACACGACATAAATTGCTTTTTTAAAACTCCATGTGGATAAACAGCTCTTAAGTTAGCATAGATCTGATCTGTACCAACTATAGATCAGATCCATACTAACTTATTGTGCATTTTAGTCATGCTCTCGGTGCATAACTTTATAATTTAGTTAGTAAAAAATTGATCTACACCACTATTTTTGTGAGTAAACCAGTGGTTAAACTGTGCATAAGTCGAAAGCTCATTTTTTGCTTAGTAATTGGCTGATCTGCGAGTCATTAAAGATCTGATCTTTACCAAGTAAAAACACGATCTGGCTTTTTACTAAATATTCAACGAAATCAGTAATATATTTCACTATTTTAGCATCTTAACCTTATATACCTATATACTTAACCGATATTAAACTTACTTATTTATACTTAGCATCAGTAAAGTTACAAATTTTTATTAAATGTCTTATAAATAAAAGGTATGTCGCCTTAAATACTTGTTTACAGCAATTTGAATGGACATTATACTTAAAGCATAACTTTGAGGAAGAAAGTATGTCTATCAATAATAATGCGCTAGCCACTTATAGGTTACTAAAAGCGACAGCAGAAGTTGCTGAAAAATCGCTAGAAGGACGTATTCAACATTATCGTGCCCATTTAAAGTCTGAAGAAAAAGAACTTCGTACTTATACGCAAAAAGCAGCCGCTGACTTATTAGGCTGTAATAATCGTACCTTAAAACGACGTCATGATAATGGTGATTTTGATGCACTTGATATCAAACGTGGTGCAAATGGCCACTACGCTTATACCTTAGTAAATATCTTTGCTATGGCTGATATCATGGATATTAAGCCTGATCACCGTACAGTTGATGATAAATTACAAGTTATTGTTATTAACTCCTTAAAAGGTGGTTGTGGTAAAACTACCAGCATGGTAAACATTGCTGCTGCACTTGCTACTACCAATATTAAACGATACAGAATTGGTATTATCGACCTTGATCCACAAGGTTCTTCATCAAGCTTTTTCCCACCAAGTGAGCCTGATCCAATTACAGTTGGTGATTTAATGCGTGATTGCATTGAGCTTGAAGAAAACGAAACCTGGGATGGGTTAGTATCGAACTCTTTCTTACCTACCCATATACCTAATATACGTATTTTGCCTTCTGGTATGGATGACTTTTACTTCGAGCATGAAACAGCAACTTTATTAAAAGATAGCTCTAGTTATGATAAAACTCGTCACTATCATAAATTGCTCGAAAAAGTTATTGAACCGGTAAAAGATCAATTTGATATTATTCTAATTGATACAGCTCCATCACTTAACTTTATGTTTTATAATGCATTAATGGCTTCTACATCGATGCTTATTCCTGTTCATCCTGAAGCTGTAGACTTTGATGCAAACAATAAATACTTAAAGCGATTAGGCGAGATTTACCATACAGTTGCTGCGCTTGGCCACCAAGGTTGGGACTTCATGCAATTCTTAGTAACTAACTATGTTAAAGGGAACCATTCACAGCGCGACATCGTTAAAGATGTTCGTAGTGCATTTGGTCGTCAAGTAATGAGTTACCCAATTAATCATAGCTCGGCAATTACCGCCAGCTCATCTTCTTTTAATACCATTTTTGATCAAAAAACGTCAGATAGCTTAGCTAGTCGTGAGTCACTACTTCGTGCGCAAGAAAATATCAAAGATGTAGTTGATGAACTTGAAATGCTGATCCGTTCTAATTGGCAGTCAACTCAATCGTCTCTAAATACAGCTAAGTAAGGTAATTAATAAAAATGGCTAAAAAACGTAAAAACGATACCAGCTTAGACCCTTTTTCAACGTCTATCGAAAGTAGCAGTTTAGATGCTTTGCTAGAGCAAGCTTCTGCTGGTGATGTTATCAGTATGCCTGCTCCAAGCGATCCTACACGTCAAATTACTTTGGTGTGTAAGGTTATTCCAAGCTCAGAAATTGAAGCTAAAACAAAGGTCTATGGTAAAAACCGCCGTGTACAATCATTACTAAATGAAAAGTCAGTTGCCGATATCCTTCCTGCAATTGCCGAAGACGGCCGTAACCAGCACCCTGCCCTATGTTGGGATAAAGGTGACGAAATGCTTGTATTAGCAGGTTCTCGTCGTCGAAAAGCATGTATCTTAAGTAACTCTGATTACTTAGTTTTAAGCTCTGAAGATTTCACAGATCAAGATGCTAAAATTCTTGCTGTATCATCTGATCAATACATTGCCCCAAGTCTATGGGAGCTAGGTCAAGCATATCAACAGACCCGTGATGAGCTTATTGCTGAGGGGAAAAAAGGCTCTTATCGTGAGATTGCGGCAATTGAAGGTGTATCACACACTGCTATTGCTGATGCTATTAAAGCGTTTGAGAATCTACCTTCTGAGGTTTTAAGTCTTTACCCAACTGCGAATCATGTTGGCCGTGAAGTAGCTAAAAAGCTTATTAGTGCCAAAGAGCGTGATGAGCAGCTGTTTACCAAGCTTGTAAATGACGTAAGTAGTGATAGCGAAATAGCGCAAATCAGCAGCGATGATAAACGTGCTCTTGCAATTACCAAGCTATTAACTGCTGAGCCAGCAGCGCCAAGCCGTCGTGAAGCCCTTATTGATAGTGAGTTTGTCAGCGTACAACGTAACATAAAAAGCGGTGATTTATCTGTGAAAATCGATAATAAAGTGATGACAGACAAACGCTTAGAGCAGCTAACTAAGCTATTAAATAGCTTTAATTAGTTAGTAAAAGAATGATCTCTCACGCTTTTACTGTTAGTAAAAGCGTGATCTCCCCTTCCCTTTCGTTAGTAAAATATTGATCTATTACCAGTAAAATTGGTACTTATTACACTCTCAGATCAGTTTTTTACCAACTAATAACCCCTTTACAGGTTTTTTACTCTCATAATTAGATTGCTTAGTAAAAAATTGATCTGTAAAGCCCCTGCCTTGTTATTAACCTGTTTATATCTTGTGCGATTGTTGTTTGTTAAATACTCAGCATGTCAGTTTTCAGCTTTGATTTTATTTTAAAGCAGATTTTTACCAAGTTATCAGCTCCAACCAGTCCAATATTGCTCAATAGTGCTTTAGCTCTGGTCCGATAGATCATATACTGGCAGAATTATTTTTTGTTTTTACTGCCAAAAGCGTTATGTCTGCTAACTTATCCAAAAATGACTTATTAGCTATCTTTGAAGAAATCAAACAAGAGCAAGAAACTCAGTTTCCTCTGTCTGAGCGCTTCATTAAACAGCTATTTAAGCCGCATGTGTTAAGTAAAGCAAAAGAGTATCACCAGAACGGCCAAATCAACTGGTTAGAACATAACAGTGATTTTAGCGTTATTGATGCATCTATGTTTGGTAACGAAGGGAATACTTTTACTCAGCATATTGAGATCAGTAAATTACCAAGTGGTTTTTCGGTCGATTCGCATTGTACTTGTGGCTCTAAAACTAAATGCCGTCATATTGCAGCTGTGCTCCTAAAACTCAAAATTGAACATTCAGGTGACTATGGTGAAGACTACATCATTAACGATTGGTTTAGTGAGCTAAAAACCCTTAAGCAAGTTGCTAGTGACAATGCCAAACAGGTTTTATTATTTGTTCTTGATGTAGAGAAATCAGTTGTAACCCTTACCCCTAAAATAGCTAATTATGACGCTGAGCATAACTATACGCTTGGTCGTAACCTTACCGAGCAGCAATTAAATAGTTTTGTAACCCCCACTGATTTATTAGAATCGGATTTTCGGTTATATAGCTGGATCCGTTCTCAAAATGCCCTTGGTAAACTAGAGCTTAAAGGTCAATGGGGCTTTGCAGCACTACAGCAATTAATTGCCACCCAGCGTTTGTTTTTAGGCCGTTCGCGCCAAGCAATTAAAGCTGACAGTATGCAAGCGTTAGAGTTTGATTGGAAACAAAACAAAGACTTAACGTCATTGAGCATGACGCTTGCTGGGCAAGATAATTGGTTATTGTTAAAAACAACGCCCCCTACTTACCTTGACCCTGAAAAGCTAAAAGTAGGCCGAATTCGTACTCCGTTAACGGCTGATGAAATAGCGCTACTTGCCAATATGCCTGCTATTCACACAGAGAACTTTGACCGCGTTTATCAACAGCTCAATGATAATTTTGGTGAAGGTGTGATCCCTCATGCATTTAAGGAAAGCAAAAAAAGCCTAGCTCGAACTGTATTCCCTGTCATCAGTATTAATAATGACGAGGGCACAATCCGCTTAGGATTGCAGTTTAATTATCAAAACTCTTTGTATGATTTAAGCCAGGCGCCAGCTGATATATTAAACCAGTCATTAGAAAACACCGTTGTAAATGAATTAACTAACCTTGGCTTTGAATTATGTAAAGGGGCTTTACAAACAGAGTTTATCTTTAATAAACAATCGGTTATTCATGAGCACTGGTTAAAGTTTGAAATAATTCCAAACTTATTAAAACGCGGTTGGAAAATTAATGATGAGTTAGCCGTCGGCAAAGTCCTTAAACAGCTTTCACTGCAAGTTGAGCGTGGTAAAGGTCATCAGATAGTTAGTAAAATCGTGATCTCTGGTGTTAAAACTCAACAGTTGTTTGTCACTGATAACAATACTTATCAATCGCTTAATCGACAAAGTGAGCGTTTTTATTACTTTACTGTAGGAAAACGCTTTGCTGTGGTTGAAAAGGCCGCGATGATGCAGCTTAATGATTATCGTGAACGTTTTGAGCATATTAAAACCCGTGACGAAATCTTAATGCCTTTGTCGTTTTTGCCTAAGCTCATCGAGCAAAAAGCAATTAAGGTTAATATTGTTGACGATGCTCTAGATGCTTACCTAGCTGAATTAAATAGCTCACAACAGCTTATTAAAAAGTCCGATATTCAAGGCTTAAACCAGGGTGTGCAATTGCGTGAGTATCAACAACATGGTGTTGATTGGCTTAACTTTTTAAAACGTCACCAGCTTGGTGGTATTTTGGCTGATGACATGGGGCTAGGTAAAACTCTACAAGTTATTGCCTTTTTAGCTAATGCCAAGCAATCACCACAAGCAGGCCCCACGTTAATTGTTTGCCCAACCAGCTTGGTTGGTAACTGGCAAAGTGAAATTAATAAATTTGCGAGTAACTTAAAAATTACCACCGTCTTCGGTGCTGCGCGCAGCGACCAATTACAACAGTTGTCGCAAGCAGATTGTATTTTAACAACTTATCCTCTATTGAAGCGTGATATTGCCTTTTATTCGCCGCTGTATTTTGAAAACATCATTCTTGATGAAGCGCAATATATTAAAAACGACGCTGCGCAGGTTTCACGCTTGGTTAAGCGCCTTAATGCTGACTTTAAGCTCTGCTTAAGCGGCACGCCTATCGAAAATAACTTATTTGAGCTTAAATCTTTGCTCGACTTTGCAATGCCTTCTTTACTTGGTTCGCAAGCACATTTTAAGAGCTATTTTCAAACGCCAATTGAGCGTGATAACGACGTTGCCCGAGCTGATGAACTTAAGTCGTTGATCATGCCATTTATCTTGCGTCGTACTAAAGCACAGGTAACGCAAGAGCTACCAGAGAAGACTGAGCTAGTTAAAGAGTTTGAATTTGAGAGCAAACAAAAAGAAATTTACAACGGTATAACTGAATCTTTAGAGCAGAAATTAGTCGACCTATTTGCACAGCAAGGAGTACAAAAAAGTAAGCTAGCCTTTTTAGATGCATTATTAAAGCTCAGACAAATCTGTTGTCATCCAAAATTGATCGACCCTAGTTCACAGGCTGGTAGCGCTAAACTTGAATGGTTATCTAAGCATTTGCCTATCATGCTTAGCGAAGGTCGTAAGGTGATTATTTTCAGTCAATTCACCATGGCACTTGATGTGATAGCAGAGCGATTAAATGAATTAGGCATCAGTTTTAGTATGCTTACCGGGCAAACAAGACACCGCGACCGTGTTATCGAAGAGTTTACTCAAGGTGATACATCCGTGTTTTTAATTAGCTTAAAAGCCGGCGGTACAGGGTTAAACCTAACTCAAGCCGATACTGTGATTCATTTTGATCCTTGGTGGAACCCTGCTGTTGAGAAACAAGCGACAGATCGTGCCTACCGTATTGGCCAAACTAACCCAGTGTTTGTTTATAAATTGATTATGGCTAACTCAATTGAACAAAAAGTATTTAAAATGCAGCAGCATAAGCAAGCCCTTGTTGATGCATTATTTACCGAAAAATCAATGAGTTTCACTCAGTTTGATGAAGAGCAAATGCTTGCTCTGATAAAAAATTAAATTTTTTTAAAGTTTTTTTGAACTAATCAAATTTTGGGGCGTCTATTATTATGCTTGTTGTTAAATTGCAGTTTACATAAGCATTATGTTGATTTCCCATTTGGTTACTAAATTTTAGTAATGTTAGAGCCAGCTCACTTTGAGCTGGCTTTTTTTATGCCTAAACCCCCTACTCTGCTGAGCACTAATTCGTTATGATGATGTGTCTTTAAGTTATTGAGTTTTCGTTATGATTACAGAGCTGATTGCACAGATTAATTGGCAAAGTGGTGTGCTTGGTGCTGCTGTAGGTGCTGTTGCAAGTGGTGTTATTTTTGCCTTACAAAAAAGTCGCTTAAAAAATCAGTTAACCGAACTGCAAAATAGTCAGCAAATCCAGCAAAATCATTTAGAACAAAAGCAGCTGCAACTTGAACAAAGCCAACTTACGCTTTCGCAGTTACAGCAAGATTACGCTGAGCAACGTGATGAGTCTCAACACTTTAAAACCCGCTTTGTAGAGCAAGAAAAGCAAGCACAACAATACAACCAGTTTTGGCGTCAAGTTGAAGCTGAGCTAGCTGATACTAAAGCTGCACTCAATCAGCGCGATGTTGATTTAAGTACCTTAAGAAGCACTATAGAACAAAAAGAACTGCATTTTAAAGAGCAGCTTAGTCATATCAAAGAAAGCAAAGAGCAACTCAAAAAAGAGTTTGAAAACCTCGCTAATCAAATCCTTGAAGAAAAATCGCAGCGTTTTAAAACCTTAAACCAAGAGAGTATTGAGCAACTTTTAAAACCGGTTCAGGGAGAGCTAAAAGGCTTTCGCGATAAGATGGAATTGATCCACGTGGAAGATCTAAAGCAGCGTGCAGCACTAAAAACTGAGTTGTTGCATTTACAGGCTAAAAGCCAAGCTATCACCGAACAAGCTGATAGGCTGAGCACCGCATTACAAGGGCAAAAGAAAACCCAAGGTAATTGGGGGGAGTTAATGCTTGAAAACGTACTAGACAGCGCAGGGCTGCGTGCTGGAGTAGATTATCAGCGAGAAGTATCGTTTAACACAGAAGATGGCCGTCTACGCCCAGATGTTGTGGTGTATTTACCTCAGCAACGTCATTTAGTTATCGATGCTAAAACCTCTTTAAACGCGTATACACGCTATGTAAATGCCGATACAGAGCTTGAAGCGCAGCAAGCGCTTAAAGAGCATGTCACCGCGGTGCAATCACGTATAAACGAGTTAGCAAGCAAAGCCTACGACAGACTACCTGGTATTAACTCCCCCGAAGTGGTGATCATGTTTGTACCAATAGAATCTGCATTTGTTGAAGCGCTTAAGTACCAGAGTGATATTTATCAGCAAGCAATCGAAAAAAACATTTTAGTTGCAACTCCAACGACCTTATTGACTAGCTTGAATATCGTAAAACAACTGTGGCGTTTTGAAGAGCAAACTAAATACTCAAAAGAGCTTGCCGCTCGTGCAGAGCGTTTTTACAACAAACTCAATAGTTTCCTAACCAGTATGGAAGGGGTTGGTAAGCAATTAGATCGCGCCAAAGAAAGCTATGATAAAGCGTTTTCTCAGCTGTATCGTGGTAAAGGAAACTTGATTAAGCAGGCCTCAGAGTTCAAAGAATTGGGGGTTTCTGTTCAAAAAGAGTTACCCGCGGAAACTGTTGAAAAAGCACAATTAGAGTTAGATTAATATGCAGGTTTTAAAGCTCATCGGGTTTGTTGTCTTGGCATCTGTATGTTTTGCAAGTAATGTCAAAGCTGCAAATTATGATTACGACAGCCAACTTAATAAAGCGTTACACGCTAATAAACTCGTTGCGATTGGTGATGTTCATGGCAGCGAGCATGTTGTTACTAGGCTTATTAAATACTTAGATGAGCCTAGTAACTGGCAGCAGATTGATGATCTTGTCGTTGAGTTTGGTAATGCGCGGTATCAAGATTTAGCTGATCAATATTTGTTGAGCAAACAGAATATAAGCATTGATGACGTAAGGCACATTTGGCGCGACACCCTGTATTTTATGGCATGGCAATATGATGTTTATGAGCAATTAGTTTTAAAGTTAAAACAGCTTAATAGTTCCCGTGAACATAAAGTTCGCCTTGTCCTTGCTGAGCCTGCAATGAACTGGCAAACCCTCTCTAAAGAGGATTGGCAAAAGCTAGAGCGTAGCCGTGAAACTGGCTATTTAGAGGCTATAAATCAGCATGTTTTCGCTAAGCAGCGCCGTGCAATCTTACTCTTTGGTGCATTCCACACGTTTAAAATGCCGGTAGTTATAAGCAATCAAACTTCGCCTTTTAGTTCTGTTATTGCATTACTTGAGCAGCAAAAACCGGGCTCCACATACACTATTTGGCCAGCGATGAAAAACGATGGTATTGCATCATCATACCCTGCCGACAGCTTGATCCCTTTATCGGTTAATAGTTCGTTGAATAAGCCGTTAGCGTCAATGTCTAAACGCTTTGCTACAAGCAATAGTATTAGCCTTGCGGATGTTGTAGACGCCTATTATGTGCTAAAAAACACAGACAGAAACGCGCCATTAAGTGATGCGGCTTTAAATGATCTGGCGTGGCATAAAGAGTTAAAACGTCGTGCTGAAATAGTGTCACCAAGAAGTGCTAAACAAATCCACTCTTGGCTTAGCCAACATAACTAATAAAAAGCCAACGTCATGTTGGCTTTTTATTAGTTAATAAGTTCTGCTGAAACAATATCGTTGAGCATCAAAAAGTGGTTAAGTACAGACTCTTCAAGTTCGAATACCTGCGCTAGTTTTTCGCCACTTGCTGACATCCCTGTTTGCGCACCAGCAAACTCAATATGCAACCCTAAACGCTTCAGGGTTTGGGCGTCGTAACTATAAATAGCAGAATCACGTTTCTCTGTAATACCAGGCATCATACCTATGATAGTAACTGCCTGTTCAACATTAATGATATCGAAGAATTGTCGCTCTGCGGCTTGCCATTTTGCTATATAGCTAGCGACCTCAGGCGGTTGCTCCATGGGCACGTATAATGGCTGTAATGAGCCCCCATGCCAGCCGATAACGGCTTGCTCTTCAACGAGGACATGTGGGCTTGCGGTAAGTACATAGTTTGCACAAGACGATGCACAAAGCTCGTGTACCACAACATCGAGTTGATATTCATGAACTAAGCCACCTAAATGTAAACCCGCCATCACATCACCACCTTGGCTATTAATAACCAAGGTGTTGATTTGTTGATCGCTACTTACTAATAACTGTTCGAACTTTTCAACATTTTGCTTTGATGTTTCGCCCTGAAAATAAATAGTGCCCGGCGATACTTCACTAATTTCAGCAACGCTTTGCTGTGTTGTTTTACAACCAACCAGCAGCACGCTCAATAAGAATAAAAAACGCATTAACAATGCCTTGAAGTTTTATTTGTATACAGTGCGCAATTTAATAACATGTCATTAACGAACTGCAAAAATGGCATAGTACGTTTTTTTACTTGAGAAATAAATCCACATAATAGGAACAATTGTATGAATATTGGAATTTACATCTATGATGATGCCGAAGTACTCGATTTCTCAGGTCCGTTTGAGGTGTTTAGTACTGCTAAGCGCCTAGCGAATAATGATTGGCAAGTGAGTTTAATTGCCGAAAGTGATAGTCCTGTACTTGCCCGCGGTGGTTATAGTGTAAACCCCCATTACAGCTTTGCTGACTGCCCTTCGCTTGATCTCCTTGTTGTGGTTGGTGGTGACCATACACGAGAGCTAGAAAAAGCAGAGGTTATTACTTGGTTAAAACACACAGCCACTAACACCAAGCGTGTTGCGAGTGTTTGTACGGGGGCGTTTTTGCTTGCCAAAACAGGGCTTTTGAACGGTAAAAATGTCACGACTCATTGGCAAGATCAACCTGAGCTGGCTGCTTTGTTTTCTGATCTCAATGTGATTGCAGATACTCGTTGGGTCACCGACGGTAAGTTTACCAGCTCAGGAGGAATTTCTGCAGGCATTGATATGAGCCTAGCGTTAGTCGCTGAATTTATTAGTTACGAACACGCCCTACTGACCGCCAAACAGATGGAATATAAATGGCAGACGTTATAATTGTTCAGCAATATAGTCGGTTATAAACTGTTTTAAACAGGCAGCCTTTTTACTCAGTAAACGTGCGCTTGGCCAGATGGCATAAATGTCGCGGTTTTCTCCTCGCCAGTGTGGCAGTACTTGAACTAACTGCTGAGACTTTAATTCATCGATAACCTCAAACCGAGGTAACAAAGCGATACCTTGCTCATCACAAACTAAGTATTTTACAAATCCAGTATCGTTAAAAGTACTAGCAAAGCGGCACATGTGAGTATGAGTTGCATTTGTTTGTGTATTAGTTAGCTGCCATTTATTTCTCAACGTGGTACCAATTAACCTATGCTGTTTTAAATCTGCAGGCTCTTCTATGGTAGGTGACGAATCAAGGTATGCTTTTGTGCTTACAAATAAGGTATCAACACTGCCTAACTTTTTCTGATGGAGCATAGAATCAGCCTGCGGCCCGACTCTTATTGCTATATCAGCTTGGCTTTTACTGAGATCTACAAGTTGGTTATTAAGCAGTAGCTCAAGTTGAATATCAGGGTACTGTTTAGTGAATGCGAGCCACATCGGCTTTAAGAAACCATGACTAATATTCAGAGGTGCTAAAACTTTAAGCTTTCCTGACAATTGTGCTTTTTGCTCATTAAGTTGGCGGTGAGTTTGTTCAAATTGCTCAATTAATTCAACATAACTTTGAAAATACACCTCTCCTGCTTGTGTTAACGTGCATTGCCTTGCTGAGCGATTTAAAAGCTGCTCGCCTAGGCGTTGCTCAAGTCGTTGCAAGCGTCTCGATACTGTTGCGGTAGGCAACGACAAGCTTTCAGCCGCATTACTTAGGCCGCCTTGTTTAACAATCTGTATGAATAGGGCAATATCGTCAATCATGTTCTCATTTATGCAATCATAGTTTGTTTATCTTGCTATTTTTAGCATTTTTGTAATTAGTTATCATGTTTTTATTGAAACATTTTAGGAGTATGTAATGGACGCAAAGCATTGGCATCAACGTTGGGAAAATAACGAAATTGGTTTTCATGAAGGAGACGTTAACCGTTATCTAGATCAGTATTTTACTAACTTGAATTTGCAGCAAGGCGATACTGTTTTTGTACCACTGTGCGGAAAAACTCACGACATTCATTATTTGCTAGCACAAGGTATGCGTGTTGTTGGGGCTGAGCTTAGTGAGATTGCCATTAAGCAATTATTTGATGAGTTAAAGCTAGAACCCGAAATCAGCCAACACGGCGAGCTATTACGTTACCAAGGCGCAAATCTAACCGTTTGGGTAGGTGATATCTTTGCACTGACCGCGAATGAACTTGGCACTATCAACGCGGTTTATGACCGTGCTGCCTTAGTTGCGCTGCCAAAGCCAATGCGCATTCGCTATACCCAGCATTTACTAGAGTTGACCAATAGAGCTAAACAATTAGTGGTGGTCTTTGAGTATCAGCAAAATGAGTTTTCGGGCCCGCCGTTTAGTGTAGTCGCCGATGAGCTACATCAGCACTACGATGCTTTTTATCAACTAACATTACTGTGCAAGGAACCTCTCGAAGGTGGCTTAAAAGGGCAAGTCCCCGCCATGAACGTAGCTTGGCATTTAAGTTAGTACTTACAAACTAGTGGTGTGTAAATTCACACTCTAGTTGTGCGTTTTTCTGGCTAGTTTTTGTATCTCTGTGCGTGCACTATAGTGAAAAGTGTATTTAAGGAGCACATTTATGCAAAAGCCACGCGTTTTCTTTGTTTCTCATGGCGGCGGTCCTATGCCTTTACTTGGCGATCCAAGTCATGCCGATATGGTCACTTGTTTGCAGTCTATTGCTGCAAAAATTCAAAAGCCGTCAGCTATTTTGATGGTGAGTGCGCACTGGGAAGCGAACCCTATTAGCATTACTTCGAGCGCAGCTCCTGAGCTAATTTATGATTACTATGGTTTTCCTGAGCCTGCTTACAGTATTGAGTACCCAAGCCCAGGTGAACCAGCCCTTGCCGAAAAAGTACATCAAGCATTGGCAAAAGCTAATATCGATAGCACATTAAACCCATCTCGTGGCTTTGATCACGGTATGTATGTGCCTTTGAAAATTATGTATCCAGAAGCAGATATACCTTGTGTGCAATTGTCGTTACATCCAAGCCTTGAGCCGAGCTTACACCTAGCGATAGGTGAGGCTTTACAACAGCTTGATTACGATAATTTATTGATCATTGGTTCTGGCTTTACTTTTCATAATATGCGCGCATTTTTCACCCCTGAAACCGCTGAAATTAAAGCGCAAAATATGGCTTTTGAGCAATGGTTAGTCGATGTCTGTGGCAATACTGAACTGAGTGAACAGCAGCGACAAGCTAAGTTATTAGAATGGCAAATGGCCCCTGTGGCGCGTTTTAGTCATCCTCGAGAAGAGCACTTATTGCCGTTACATGTTTGCTATGGTGCGGCGATGCGCCCTTGTAGTGATATCTACGAACTACGTATTGCCAATAAGCAAGCCAGTATGTTCTTGTGGGACGATTGAGTTTAAGTTCAACCCCCCTGATAACACGATAAAAGCTCAGATTTTATAAGTTTATTTTGGTACGCTAGGTAAGTTAAAACCTAGGAACAACAAAATGAACTTGATAAAAACATCAACCCTTGCGTTTGCTGTGGTTGCGGGTTTAGGTTTGCAAGCATGCTCAAGTACAGAGCAAGTAAGCACACCATCAGCAACAGTGAACGCAACGGCTAATTCGCTCTCGCTTGAACAAATTTATAAAGAAAAAGACTTTAAAGCTGAGCGTAGCACCTATTTTACGTGGCTCGATGATGGTACTGGTTATACGGTACTTGAAGAGCGCGAAAGCGATAAAAACAACCAAGACGACAAAGCTAAAGACGATGAGCACGGCGTAAAAGGCAATGATATTGTGTTTTATAACGCTGATGTCACGGGTCGTAAGGTACTGGTTAGCTACGAAAAATTAATTCCCAAAGGTGATAAAGAGCCACTCACTGTTGAAAGCTATCAATGGTCTAAAGATGGTAAATGGCTGATGGTTTTTACCAATGGCGAGCAAGTGTGGCGCTCACGTAGCCGTGGTGATTTTTGGCTATTAAACCTCGAAACTGATTCGCTGTATCAGTTAGGTGGCGAAAACATCGAAGCGAAAAAGCTGATGTTTGCTAAGTTCTCACCAGATAGCTCAAAAGTAGCTTACGTGCGTGATAACAATATCTACATGGAAAAAGTCGGCAGCAAGGCTGTGACTGCTTTAACCACTGACGGTAACGACACCATTGTTAATGGTAATTTTGACTGGGTATACGAAGAAGAATTTACCATTCATGATGGTTTTCGCTGGAGTCCAGACAACAAATCAATTGCCTATTGGCAGCTTGATACCAGTGGCGTGAAATACTTCACCATGATCAATAACACCGATGATCTCTACCCTACCCTTAAAGAATTCCCGTATCCAAAAGCCGGCGAGATGAACTCTGCGGTTAAAGTGGGGGTGGTTAGTCTTAATGACAAGAAAACCCGTTGGGCTGAACTAGGTGGTGATAATCGCGATCGTTATATTCCACGTATTAGCTGGGCAGGCACTGGTGAATCTTTGATGATCCAAGATCTTAACCGCCCGCAAAGCCACAACAAGGTTTGGTTATTCGACTGGCAAAAACAGCAGCTGACTAAAATTCTTGAAGATAAAGACGATGCCTTTATTGAATGGTTTTATAAAGCAAACTGGTCAAAAGACGGTAAGTTCTTTATTTGGCACAGTGAGCGTGATGGCTGGCGCCATTTGTACCGTGTATCTCGCGATGGTAAAACGATAGCCGATTTAACACCGGGCGAGTACGACATCATTGATATGTTAGCGCTCAACGAAGATAAAAACGTTATGTACTTTACTGCATCACCGGATGATCCGGGCCAGCGTTACTTATTCCGTACCTCGCTTGATGGCAGCTCTAAACCGGTGCGCGTAACGCCTGCGTCATTTGATGGTTCAAACAGCTATTACATGTCTAAAGATACCTCTTGGGCAATGCATACTTTCTCTAAATTTGGCACCCCACCAATGAAAGAGATCATCAAAGTAAGCGATCACAGTAATGTGAAAACCTTAGTTGAGAACAAAGCATTAAAAGAGAAATTAGCGACTGAGCAATTACCGACTCACGAGTTCTTTACGGTTAATGCGCGCGATGGTGTTGAGCTTGATGGCTACATCATGTTCCCAGCGAATATGGATAAAAGCAAAAAATACCCAATCGTTTTCTATGTTTACGGTGAGCCATGGGGCTCAACAGTACAAGATCGCTGGGAAGGTAACAGTTACTTATACAAGTCGTATCTAACTCAGCAAGGCTTTATTGTTGCTTCAGTTGATAACCGCGGCACGCGCGCACCAAAGGGCAGAGATTGGCGTAAGTCTATCTACAAAAAAATAGGCTCTATAACCGTGCGTGACCAAGTTGACGCCCTAGATGCAATGGTAAAACGTTGGGATGTCATTGATACCGACCGTGTTGGTGTATGGGGTCACTCAGGTGGTGGTAGTTCAACGCTTAATTTGTTATTCCGCCATGGTGATAAATATAAAGTTGGGATTGCCTCTGCCCCAGTGCCTGATATTCGCTTGTACGATACTATCTACCAAGAGCGCTATGCGGGTAACCCAAATACTGATCCTGAAAGTTACGACAACACGTCTCCGATCACCTTTGCAAAAGACCTGCAAGGTAAGTTGCTACTGATCCACGGTACCGGAGATGATAATGTACACTACCAAGGCTCAGAGCGTTTAATTAACGAATTAGTTAAGCACAATAAACAGTTCGAGTTTTTCTCTTACCCGAACCGTTCTCACAGCCTACGAGAAGGTAAAGGCACTACCCTGCACTATCACACTATGATGGCTAACTTCTTCGAAAAGCATTTACTTAACAAGTAAATATGCTTTATTAAAAAATACCGCAGCTTAGACATTAAGACCGCAGCTTAGACATTAAGACCGCAGCTTAGACATTAAGACCGCAGCTTAGACATTAAGCTGCGGTTTTTTTATGCAAACTGTAAACCCCCGTTACACGAAAAAATTACGAGGGTTATGTATAAATTTGATAAGGAAAAAGTTTTGTCTATTGTAATTCTATAGTGACATGGTCTCTCTTTTAATCTGCCATACTTTGTTGGTGTAGGCGGTTGATGGTATATTTTTCTGCAGCACATTGTTCAGGGTCTAAATTTGATACGTAGTTTAAAATCTGACTCAATGCTGTGCTATCTCTTCGTACTTTTAACGCAAATTCCTCTGCGCCAATACAGCGTCTATTGTCATCATACATAATATCTAACGCTGGCTGTAATTCTTCAATCGTTTTAGCCTTACTAAAAAGAGATAAATACTTTTCTCGGCCATTATTAACTATATTTTTTGAATCTAGTTTTATTTTTGCTATTTTATCGAGCCATTTATCATCAAAACCAAGTAAAACATAGTTAAGCAAATATTCACTGTCTTCATCACAGACACCTGGTTTATCCGTATGAGTTGCTAATTTTGCTCTCAGTTCTGAAGCTGTATCTAGCCAAAAAGATGTTGATTTATGAGTCTCTATGCCTATTGTATTAAGGATTGCTAATCGGCGTGCTGAAAACAGTCCTGCACACATCCAACGTATACCGGTATTTATTGTTTTGGAATGCCAATAGACTGCTTTATCAAGATCTTGCTCCACAACAAATTCACCACTTTCGTAGCTAGATGCTAATATATTCATGCACCCAGCATGACCTGATTCCCCACACGTTGACCAATAACGATAAGCTAAGCTGTAATTATCTAATTGATGAGCTGAAATTTGTCCCGCAGTATATTCAAGGTCACCTAGATATGAGTCAGTTACTTCTTTTAAGTCATCTAAGTTATTAAGTAGTTTTTGTACTTGAGAAACATCGATAGGAAGGTTATTAAATTTGTACTTTCTATTAATAGCTTCGGCGGCATTTAACTGAGCGCGTAGTATGATTGCAAAATCTTCAGGAGAAAATGTCATTTCTCGAGAGCCTGACTCAAGGATATCAATATTATTTTGAAGGCGTTTTTCATCGATCTCTGTGATAGATTTATTAGAATGTAAATAATTGAAAGTATCATTAATTGCTACATTCACATCCTCAATAGTTACCGCAACGACTGAGCTTGAAAAAATACTGCAGCATAATGCAAAAAGCCATTTCCTTGTCATTTTTAGTTTCCTTAATAGAGACCCATTTATTCTTTTAGCTTGTTGATAGATAATATGTAATTGTCTATAAAGCCTGATTTAATAGTATTAAAAAATACTCACCATAACACCTTACTTGATAATAATCTTATCAAGATAAAATTTATTCAAGATTTTACCTTTTGATTCATAATGGCTTTAAAAACTTTGTTAGCTAGTTCGTTAGAGAGGGTTTTGACCCTTTAAACTTACAAATAGCTGTTAAACCAATTAACTAGCTCTGATTCAAGTTGTTCTTTATGGTTCATTAAAAAGTGGTTATCACCTTCATACACCACAAGTTTATGAGGTATTTGATGCTTATCTAGCGCTTTGGCAAATTGAATTGAGTTTTCGACCGATACTCGTTTATCGTCACTGCCATGAATAAGTAATATGGGCACTTTAGGTGATAGCTTATCAACCCAGTTCATCACAGAGCGTGCTTCAAGCTCTGCTTGTTTGTTCTCTTTATAATTGGGGATACGACGCACATACACGTTTTTTTCCATGTTAGGTCTAAACGTAAGCTCTTTGACTAAATCAGTCGCCCCTGCAATGGTTGCAATGGCTTTTATCTTGTTTGTGTGTTGCATCGCAAGGTGGGTTTGCATACCGCCTCTACTTACTCCTAACATGCCAATGCGGCTTTCATCTGCACCTGCTATGTGAGGAATAAAATCTATAAGCGCAAGTACGTCGTTAACATCTTTGCCACCAAACTCATCTAAATCATCATTTTTAGTTAATGTACCGCGGTATTGGCTGCCGATAACCACAAAGCCTTGCTCTGCTAAAGGAAATAAATTGCGCATCATTGCTGCAAAATAAACACTGCCAAAATTACCGTTACCGCCGCGGTTATAAATTAATACTGGAAGCTTATTCTTGATGACTTTAGGTTTGATGATATAACCAAGCACCTCAACATTATCGACCTGATATTTAAAATTATGGCAGGTTAAATTAGCTTTAAAGTTATCGAACATATCTTGTGGAAAGGTTTCTTCAAAGGCTTTAATGCGCTTTAAGTATGCTTCTTCGTTTTTAGCTTTGCGTTTATTCTTTTGCGCAATAAATTGATGCCACGAATCATAGTCAGCAAAGATACCTGTGAAGCAGTCTGTTTCTTTTGTGACGTGTTCATCATCGATAATTTTCGCTGCGCTGGTAGAAAAAACAGCGAGAAATAGGCTAGCAAAGAGTAGTAATTTATACACAACAACATCCTTATTGGTGACTAAAAGTTACTAAACCACAGTAACTTAAATGATGGTTATTTGTACATCATTAATTCAGTAACCGCTCAAGCCATTCAATCACAACGTTATGTGTTGCTGTTTCAAAGCGAGACTTTTCGGGAATGTAGTAACACAGTTTTGATTCAACATCTTGGCTATTAAACGATGTTAGTAACCCTGCATCTAGGTATGGTTGTACTAAGGTGTTTGAGCAAAACACCACACCTTTATTGGCGAGCACCTGATTTATACCAAACAGCTCTTGATCGAATGTTTTTACCTTGAAACATGAATCACTTAGGTTATTTACTTTGAGCCACCGCGTTAATGGTGGGGCTGGTAGGGCATTATTTTTCCATTGGCTGGTGTATAAAGTAACCTGTTTATCAAGCCAAGGGGCGCTTTGTTGCGCGTTTGCCGCAAACATATCAAAGCGCTCATATTTGATGATATCTGCTTTGTTTACTTCCTCACTATTTCCTAACCTAACAGGCAAGGTATGCAGTTGCTTATCTAAAGTTTCACTGGTTGATATATCAAGCTGTAAATGTGGTTTCTCGCTATAAAGCTCATCTAAAGCGGGTATTAATCTTAGGGCTGCTAGAGATGATGTTGTGGTGATGCGTACTTGGTTATGTGCTTGGCTCAATTGTTCTATTGCCGCAAAAATAAGCTTAAAGCCGCTAGTTGTGTTTTGGCTCAGGTACTCGCCTGATGGAGTTAAGGTAATCTTTCTCACTTCGCGATGAAATAAGTCAATATTTAAGCGGCTTTCTAGGTTCGCAATGTGGTGCGATACCGCTGTAGGTGTAATCGCAAGCTCAGCGGCGGCTGCTTTAAAGCTACCTAGTCTCGCAGCTGACTCAAAGGCTTTTAAAGCTTGTAATGATATGTGCATAGTTAAACCCACCTAAATTTATAGGTGAGTATAACTTACTTATGGTAAATAATAACTCGTTTGTTAAATATCCCTTATTTATTGATGATACCAACTCATTAACTAATGAGGTATTTACTATGACTACTCTGCTACACATTGATGCTAGTGTGCGTTCAGCTAAAAATGCAAACCCTAATCATGATTCAATCTCTAAAAATATTGCTAAGAAATTTGTAAATCATTTACAGCAAAATAATGCTATAGCTGAGTATATTTATCGTGATGTTGGGATTAATCCACCTTCCTTTATTAATCAATCTTGGATTGGTGCTGTGTTTACGCCAGCCAACAAGTTAACGCTAGAGCAAAAAGAAGTACTGGCTGAATCTGATGAATTGATAAATGAATTAGTTAAGGCTGATACCATAGTGATATCAACGCCTATGTATAACTATGGCATGCCTGCGCAATTAAAAGCATGGTTTGATCAAATCGTTAGGATCAATAAAACGTTTGATTTTGACTTGCAGCGGGGGGATTTTCCTTTGCAACCATTGTTAACAGGTAAACGTTTGCTGGTTATTACCTCAACGGGTGAGTTTGGTTTTGA
This sequence comes from Pseudoalteromonas sp. CO109Y, assembly GCF_004208935.1. Classification (NCBI taxonomy): domain Bacteria; kingdom Pseudomonadati; phylum Pseudomonadota; class Gammaproteobacteria; order Alteromonadales; family Pseudoalteromonadaceae; genus Pseudoalteromonas; species Pseudoalteromonas sp. CO109Y. Next base: position 17,601 of record NZ_SGPD01000041.1, on the reverse strand, counting down.
GGTCGGTGGTATACGCGAGAGTATGAGCCATTTAGTGCCGCACATTAAAACCTTGAGTAAGTATTTAGGTGCTGAGCACATTGATGAAATTGCCTGTGAGTATCAAGAATTTAACGACCAAAGACATCAACGTTCTTTGACTAACGCTTATGCTAAAGCAGAACAATTAGCGCTGAGATACGCCAATTAAGCAAACAAAAAGCCGCAATAAGCGGCTTTATCTGTAATGGGGCTTTACACTAAAAATAGGGGTTGGCGTTATTCAACTGAAATGAATACTTCAACTTCTTCACTGCTTTTATAAAACTCATAGTCAGTTTTATATGCACGAATATGAGGGCACTGTTCATTACTAAAGTACTGCCAAACTTGGCCCCAAACATCGATGACGGTTTGTGGCATTGCTCCTTTGCCACTAAAGCGAAGGTAGTTACCTGTGGCGAGTGTAGTTTGTTCTATCTCTGATGATGTGACTTGCATGTCAGTACACGCAAAGACATCAAACTCCCCTGTGACATCAGATTCATAATGAGTATACACGCCATAAACTTGACTAGATGGGGTTAATTTTGGCGCTATGTCTGTGTAAAACTGCTGCCATAGGCCCGCTATTTTGGCACTTTCCCCACTCATTTCATTAATATTGCTGGTGCGAACTTTGAGGCCAAATAAAGTCGTTGGGTTGTCGATATTGATGTGTGTTACTTGCTGATCCATTGCATTTATCCTTGCTTAATTTGTTCCCAGTAAAATACCAGAGCACATGTACTTTAACCTAGCCTTTTTAATTATTTATTTTAAAAAGACTATATTTTGTCAACGGCCTTTACAGCTTAAAAAACAGTCATGGCATCCTTATCTGCATCAGGTTAAGATGGGTAAAATAACAACAAAATCAGCGGGTGTTTAATGAATAAAATCAATGCGCTTATCTACTTTTTAGCCTTTAGTAGCGGCTTTTGCATTATGGGAATTGAGCTTTTAGGCGGGCGAATTTTAGCGCCGTACTTTGGTAGCAGTGTGCATATATGGGGCAGTATTATCACTGTATTTATGTTGAGCTTATCTTTCGGCTATTTACTTGGCGGTAAGCTCTCAACCCGCAATCCTTCGTTAACTAAATATGGTCTCATTTTCTTTGTAGCGAGTATTATGGTGGTGCCAATAGTATTGTTTGCTGAGCCAATTATGACCTTTATTTTCACCCATGTTGAAGACAGTCGTTACGGCTCGTTGCTGGCATCAACGGCGTTGTTTTTTATTCCTACAACAATACTCGGTATGATCTCACCTTACTCAGTGCGATTATTGGTTACCGATCATGAAAAAAGTGGCCAGGTTGCCGGTGGTTTGTATTTTGTGAGCACCCTAGGTAGTGCGCTTGGTACGATTATTACCTCTTTTTATATGGTGTTAGCGTTTGATGTTAACGACATCATTAAAACCTTTGCAGCGGTATTAGGCGCGCTTGGTTTGCTTGCAATTGCGGTTAGTCAAATAAAAACAAAGGAGCGTACTGTATGTTTAGAGTCTTAATGGTTTGTTTGCTCATGACATTGCCTTTTAGCAGCTTAGCCGAAGTAATACATAAAGAGCGCTCGCTTTATCGAAATATTTTAGTGGAGAAGACAGGCGATTTACTGTGTTTAAAATTTAACGAAAAAACCCGTAAAAGTACGCAAAGTTGTATGTATAAGAGTGAGCCTAAAAAGCTGGTGTTTAATTACACCAAAATGACGTTCGCAAGCTTACTATTTATTGATGATCCTAAAAATGTATTGATCATAGGTTTAGGAGGAGGTTCACTCTCTAATACCATTCATGAGCTTTACCCTAGCGCTCATATCGAAAATGTCGAAATTGACCCCGCGGTAATAAAAGTTGCCCGTGATTATTTTAGCTTTGTAGAAACTAATAACGTAACGTCTAAGGTGCAAGATGGCCGAATTTTTATTAAACGTGCCGCACTTAAAAAACAAAAGTACGATTGGATTATTCTTGATGCCTTTAACGGCGATTATATCCCTGAGCACCTCCTCACTAAGGAGTTTTTTGCGGAAGTAAAAAGTGTTTTGGCTGATGGCGGAATTGTCGCTGCAAATACTTTTTCATCGAGTAAATTGTACCAGCATGAGTCGGCAACTTACTTCGATGTGTTTGGTGACTTTGTTAATGTTGTGACCGATGAAAACTCTAATCGCATTATTTTAGCTGGCTTCGAGACTATGCCTAGCCAGCAACAGTTAGCCGAACGCGTCAACAAACTCGCAAATAAGCTAACCCCTTACGATGTTGATTTGCAGTTACTCAGCGAGCATTTGTTTTATACTAAGGGTAATCAAGATTGGCCAGCGGATACCAAGGTGCTCACTGACCAATATTCACCAGCGAATTTATTAAATTATCAATGATCAAATACGCCTTAATTGCATGTCTTTTATTTACCAGCTCTGCTGCTATGGCAGAGCCCCCTTCTCCCCCACCTTTAGCTGCAAGTCAGCAGCAGTTGTCTAAACTATTAAATCAATACAAAGGGCAAGTCGTGTTACTCGATTTTTGGGCATCTTGGTGCAGCCCGTGCCGACGCTCGTTTCCTTGGTTTATAGCGATGCAGAGCAAGTATCAACAGCAAGGGCTTGAAGTGATAGCTGTAAATATTGATGTTGAGCGCGGTGATGCCGATGCATTTTTAGCTGAGTTTGCAGTTAACTTTAATATTATTTACGACCCAGATGCTGTTATTGGCAGACAATATCAACTTAAAGGGATGCCGAGCAGCTTTTTAATCGATAAAGAAGGCGTAGTACGGTTCCAACACGCAGGGTTTGTAGCTGATAAATTAGACCTCTATGAAAGCCATATCAAAGAGTTAATTGCTAAATAGTGTTATCTATCAGATAACTTTTGCAGTTGTTCGCTTTTATCGAACACAGCTATCTATTTTATTAATTGCACTAATATTTACTTAGCATGCTAACTACATTAAAATAGTTAGCATGCTAAGTAAATGGAGCGCATCATGTCTTCCACTCCCCCTTTTCACGAAACTCTTGATTTAACATTATGCGGCAGTATGGGCCGTGTGCATCGTTTATGTCGCGATGCTGTCACTTTGGCGGTTGAGCCTTTGGGTCTTACCCAATCTCGCTGGACCGCGATGATGCACCTGTTTCATCTAAACCAAGGTTGTACGCAACAAGAGTTAGCAAATAGCTTAGGCATTGAAATGCCTTCACTAACTCGCACTATTAAGCAGCTTGAGCAACAAGAGATTATTGCTCGTAAAGCTGACGCTGAAGATAAACGCAGTAAACGTCTGTATTTCACTGAGCAAGGTCTACAATTGTTAGACACATTGCAGGTGATTATTGCCGATGTGAAAGAGCACCTTTATGCCGATTTAACCACCGAGCAACTCGATACCATGGCGCATGGCTTAATTCAGATGGAACAGAATGCCCGTCAGTGTATCCGTCATTATTCAGGAGATAAGTAACGTTATGACACCAGATCAAAAGTTTGCCCGTTACGTAAAAATCTCTTTAGCGGGTTTTATTGTTTTATTTTTATATTTTGTGATTGCCGATTTGTATATGCCTGTTACACCGCAGGCCCGTGTGTATCATCCGGTTGTGCAAGTGACCCCACAGGTAAGTGGTCGTGTGACTGACGTGTTAGTGACTAATAATCAAGCCGTCGAAAAACAGCAAGCCTTGTTTAAGATTAACGATGAGCCTTTTGAGCTTGCCGTGCAACAAGCTGAACTTGCATATGATGATGCAAAACTACAAAACCAACGTTTAGATAGTAGTGTGAAAGCAATAGAAGCACAGTTAGCGGCTGCTCAAGCTAAGCTACATGAGCAAACGTTGCTGTTTGAACGCGGTGAGTCGCTATTGAAAAAGCGTTCTATTTCAGAGCAAGAGTACGAAACTATCAATGCGAACTATCAATCAAGCAAAGCCAATGTGGCTGCAATTGAAGCCCAGCTTAGCGAGGCTAAATTAGCGCGCGGTAAAATAGGGGATGACAATTTAGCGCTTCGTCATGCTCAAAACCAGCTTGAACAAGCGAAACTAAACCTGTCGTACACCACAGTGACAGCCGATACCGACGGTAAAACAGCAAACTTACAGGTAACACCGGGTACCTATGCTAATAAGGGCCAACCGTTAATGGCGATAGTTGCTAATAAAGCTGATTTAGTGGCTGATTTTCGTGAAAAGTCTTTAGTTCACGTACAAGTTGGTAGCACTGCAAAAGTCAGCTTTGATGCGCTACCGGGCAAAGTGTTTACAGGCAAAATTGTTAGTTTTGAAGCGGGTGTGAGTGATGGCCAGCTTAATGCTAACGGTTTACTCAGTGCTACTGAAAGCAGCAACCGTTGGGTACGAGATGCACAGCGTCAACGTATCCATATTCAGCTAGATGAACACCAGATGCTGGCAAAATTTCCAAGTGGTGCGCGTGCAACTGTGCAACTTCTGCCTGACTCTAGCATTGGCAGTTGGTTTGCAAGCATGCAAATTCGCTTCATTAGTGTTCTGCACTTCATTTACTAAGGCTGGGTGAATTATGTCAGTATTGCAACTCGATGGTAATGGCTTACGCCAAGCGCTACGCATTGCTACGGGCTCAGCATTAGGGTTTTCACTGGCAAAATTGATGAACTGGCCGAATGGCATCTTTTTCACTGTTTACCCTATGTTACTGCTCGGTTTAGTGCCTGTGCTTAACATGCATATTATTCGTCAGTTTTACGCAGGCGCGGTGTTTAGTGCGCTGTTTGTGCTGGTTGTGCAAGGGCTGTTTGCACACTTGCCTGTTGTAATGACAATGATGAGCTTTATAGCCTTTGCCTTTTTGTTCTATCAAATGAGCCGTGGCGCTAACTTTTTATTTGGCGCCACAACGGTGGTGAGTTTGTCGATTCAATTGCATTTTTCGACCTACACCGGCGGTGGTGTCAGTATTTATCCGCTGATCATTAGTAACGCTGTTGCAGTTGTCGTAACTGTGCTGTTTTCGATGCTAATGCATGGTTTATTCCCTGATGTTGCACCACGGCAAGGTCGGGTAATGCCAGAGAAAGCAAAAGAAAGTATACGCCACGAAGTATTGCTTTGTTCAACCGTCGCGACTTTATCATTTGTTGTATTTCAGGTATTTGATTTACAAGACTCTATCTCTGCTCAAGCAGCCTCGGTACTGATATTGTTTTCATTGTGCTGGAAAGCGGCGGGTATGGCAGCATGGCAGCGCGCGATAGGCACCTTAATCGGTTGTAACTTAGCGTTAGTGGCACAGTTATTTTTGTATAACCATACCGATATTTTGATATTTCCTGCGTTAATTCTGTGGATTTTGACCTTTATCTTTAGTCGTTATCACATAATTGGTGGCGGTATTCCGGGTGTTGGCTTTGGTATTATCACCACATTTGGTATTTTATTTGGCCAGTCATTAGGGCCGGGGCAAGATCTGGTTTACAGCGCGCTCTATCGTTTTTCGTCGGTGTCTGTGGCCATACTATTGAGCTTATGTGCGGTGTATATAATGCATCACATCTTAAATCGCTTTGCAATGACTAGGCATCACACGTTTGATTAAAGATTAAAAAAGGGAGTTAATCAGAACTCCCTTTTTTATTGATATTTGGTTCGAAAATTGTAGGTAGAGACTTAAGTAAATCGTCTTGTTTCTTTACGACACTCTGTACACAGGTTTTTGAGGCGACATCTGCAACCCAAGCGCCCCATTGTGAACTGCCAGGCTCTTCTCCTGGGGTTGCCCACCATCTGGCTTTATAAAGAATTTCGTTGTAACAGGTTTCACTACCTTGCGGATACGCGCTTCCGGCTTGCCATGAATCTACAGCAAAACTCGACATAGGCAAAGCTGACAGCGTTATCATTGCAGCGGCAACAATGCGTGATTTCTGGCCCATACGCGGCTCCTTCATTAATGGTGAGATTGTATGACTATTATAGACGCGGCAGGATTAACCATCAATTAACTTTGTTAACAAGTTACACTTCTTTACAGTTCTGCTTATTTTTGACACGATCTTCTGATGTGAAAGTTAGAATTTTACATTTTTTCTTAATGCTTTTGTTTGTCCTCTTTTTGTTTTAGAGTCCATGCGCTTTCTCTGGGAATTTTTACTTGGTTTTGTTGCTCTTCGTTTCTTTTGTATTTGTGTTGCATTAATGATTAATTCTTTCAAACGATTAAGCGCATCTTCTTTGTTCATTTCTTGCGTGCGATGACTTTGCGACTTTATGACAATAACGCCCTCTTTGGTAATTCGAGAATCATTTAAATTAAGTAAACGTTGTTTGTAAAAGTCAGGTAACTTTGAGCGATTAATATCAAAACGAAGATGAATAGCTGTAGCTACTTTATTGACGTTCTGCCCGCCTGCGCCTTGCGAGCGGATCGCACTAAAGTCGAGTTCCCATTCATCAATTTTGACGGTATTAGAAATAATTAACATCAGGTTCAGTTAGCTATGGTAAAAAAGGTATTGTAACATTTGTAATTGGCTAAACATAATAGCTCGACTATTTGCGCCGGTTGCTAACCATTTTGAAAGAAAGGAGATCACGATGAAAGCACTACTTATTTCTATGAGCCTACTTGCGATGAGTTTTTCTTGCTTCGCAGAAGATATTACTGAAAGCCAGCTACAGCGTTATATAAAAGCCTTACCTGCTGTGGTCAATTGGTCACAAAATCAGTCTGAATTAGATACTGTAAATCTCGGTGGTATGCTAGGTAGTTCTGATGGTGTTGACAGTTCGTCAGTAATGGATGCATTAGGCCACATTAAAGATCACGAGCTATACACAGAGTTTGAAGCCCTGACCAAGCAATATGGTTTCACACCTGAGCAGTTAGTTACTGTTGGCTCAGAGGTATCAATGGCGTATTTAGAAAACCTTAAAGCGGGTATGTCAGAAGAGAACAAGCAACGTGTAAATCAAGCAATGAGTGGTTTACAAAGCCTTACAGCATCTTCATCTGATGCGGGGACTCGCTCAATGGCAGGTGCTTTAGAAGGTGTTAAAGCAAGTACTGCAACAGCAAATGTTAGCGAAAGTAACGTTAACTTAGTTAAGCAGTATATGCCGCAGTTAAAAGAATTGTTCGCAATGTTGCAGTAACTGCACAATAAAATAAAGAAAGCGGCTAAGAAGCCGCTTTTTTGTGCTTACTTGAATACCATAGGGTTTTTTAGATGCTGCTTTTGTTGTGCAGTTGGTAAAAATCCAGTTTGTACAAACTCATTAAGGCTTGGGTGACGTTCAAAGTATAAAATATCTAGGGCAAAACGATTCATACCGTATAAGCCCCGATGGATCATATTTGCCGAAAATATGAGTAAGTCACCTTTTTTGAGTGCTACACTTTTACCACGAGTTAGTGAGTCACTATTTCGAGCGCCCTGCTGTTCTAATCTAACTATTAATTCTTCATCTGAATCCCAGTTTTTATGGCTGCTTGGTATTAGCTCTATTCCCGGCTCATCTTCAAAAGCAACGCGGCAATGCAACACTTCAGGGCCGCTAAGAGCGGCCTTTTGCGCATCAAGCTCTAAGTGATACTGCATATCGCGATGCCAATAATTTGCCTGTTTAGGGTTGTAAGGGTTAAAGAATAGTTGAGTATTCATAAACTGGGGCTCAGCAACAATACCCTTAACCTGTTTCAATAGTGTGTTGGCGCTGACAAACTCAAAAAGAGCAAACTTTTCCTCAACACTTAAACATGCAGCACCAGTCAAACCTGAGCTATTAATCCCTCTGGATTGGTAAAAAGATTGGTTTTCTTGCAACCAGTGATGATGAAATTTATTGAGAATTGCCCTTACCTTGCTAAGCTCACTCTCTGTGTAAAGGCCCTTTACATGGTAGTAGCCGTTTTCAGCAAAAAAGTTATTTTCCATTTTTTACCTTGCTAAAATTGCACGTATTTTACTACTAAGCTCAGGCAATACTTGTTGCTCAAACCACGGATTTTTCTTTAGCCAGATATTATTGCGAGGGCTTGGGTGAGGAAGTGGCAAGTAATTTGGCCAATATTCACGCCACGATTTTACTAACTCAGTTAAAGGTAGCTGCTTAGTGTGGGGTAAATGATATGCCTGCGCGTACTTACCTAAGATAATGGTGAGCTCAATATTATTAAGTTGCGCTAAGAGTTTTTCACGCCATGCAATCGCGCACTCTTTTCTTGGCGGTAAATCACCTGATTTTCCTTTGCCCGGGTAACAAAAGCCCATCGGCAAGATAGCAAAATTGCGCTCATCGTAAAACTCATCACTCGTTACACCAAGCCAACATCGAAGCCTTTGCCCGCTTGCATCATTAAACGGTTTGCCACTTTCATGCACTTTAATTCCCGGTGCTTGACCAGCAATTAAAATGCGAGCCTGTGGATTAAACTGAATAACGGGCCGCGCTCCGAGTGGTAAATGAGGTTCGCAGATCACGCATTTACTAACTTGTTCTAATAATGATTGAGTACTCATGAGTTAGTAAAAATATGATCTATGCTTGCTTTGACCAAACTGCTAACTCATTACCACTTGGCTCTGTGAAGTGAAAACGACAGCCTCCAGGAAAATCAAACAAGGGTTTAATAATTGTGCCGCCGTGTTTTTCTACCTGTGCTTGAGTCTCTTTAATATTATTTGAATAAAGCACCAGTAGCGCGCCGCCATTATTGGTTAAGCTAGTTAATGGGGCTTGATAAAAACCGCCATCAAGGCCCGCTGATTCAGCGCTAAAGGCCGTGTATTCAGGGCCATAGTCGGTAAATTGCCATTTAAAAACCTGATGAAAAAATGCCTTTGTTGCGGCTAAATCTTTAGCAGCAAATTCAACATAATTTAAGCTATGGTGGTTCGACATGGTGTGCTCCTAATTTAAACTATTCTCAAGCGCCATAGCGCAATGAAGTGCTGTACTATCAAGTAATGGAATAGATGTATCTGATTGTTGAACTAACAGCGCTATTTCGGTGCAACCAAGAATAATGGCTTCAGCACCTTGCTGAGTTAGATCATCAATAATGGTTAAATACTCAGCTTTAGATTCTGGGCTAATAATGCCTTTACATAGTTCATCATAAATCACTCGATGCACTGTTTCACGCCCCTGTGTATCAGGAATTAACACATCTATGGCGAATTTATCAGCTAGGCGTTGCTTGTAAAAGTCTTGTTCCATAGTGAACTGGGTGCCCAACAAAGCCACTTTTTTAAAGTTATGTTGGATCAGGTTTTCACCAACTGCATCTGCAATGTGTAACAAAGGAATTGCAACCGCAGCTTGCACTTGCTCAGCTAGTTTGTGCATGGTGTTGGTACAAATTAATAAATAATCCGCACCCGCGGCTTCAACTTGCTTAGCGGCCTTAATGAGTATCTCGGCCATCTGTGGCCAATCTTGTTGCTGTTGAAGCACAGCTATTTCGGCAAAATCGAGGCTAACGAGTACTATCTTGGCACTATGCAGCCCCCCCAGTTTGTTTTTAACACCTTGATTTAAAAGCTGGTAGTAACTTTGTGTAGATTCCCAACTCATGCCACCGATTAAGCCTATTGTTTTCATTTCAGCTCCCTTTTTATTTACTTAACACCATATGATATTGCACAGAACAAAGCTAGCAGATCATTATTTTACTAACAGATCGACTTAGTTGGTTCTGTTTCATTATTTTATACGTGCATGCAAATGATAATTACTATCTTTTCTGTTTGTCGGCGATATAATACGGGGTTTTCTTCTCGTGTTATTTTTTAAGGGATTATCATGCATTCTCAATCATTAGATGCAGTGACTACCAATCGCCCTAAAAATACAGCTAAAAAGAGCTCTGTGAGCCTATCTTATCGTTTTGCTGTGTTTTTGCGTTTCGTTGCAGCCATCATTGGTGGTTACGCCTTTACCAGTGTGCTTATTTCATTACTAGCTGTGTTATTACCACTTAATAAACTCGACAGCGTGCTGTTAACCACGACTCTATCGGTATTTTTTTACTGTTGTGTGTTTATTTGGGTATTTGCCGTTAAGTCTTTAAAGACTGTTTGGATCACTATTTTACTAACAACTAGTGGGCAATTGCTGGCCCTTTCATTGATTAAGGATTGGTTATGAAAGAGAGCTTTTTCCGCTCAATGACTTGGCTTCATACCTGGGTTGGCTTATTGGTATGCTGGTTACTGTTCTTAATCTTTTTTGCTGGCACCATCAGCTTTTTTAAAGATGAAATCACTATTTGGGCCAAGCCTGAAACGCACCATGTGCAGCATCAAGCACAACGGGTTCAGTCTCAAGCCGAGCAAATTAATTATGTGTTTGCGCAATTACAGCAACAGGCACCTAATTCATTATCTTGGCGGATAAACTTACCTGAGCCGCGTAACCCTGTTTTAAGCTATGGGTTTGCTGAGCCTAAACAGCCTGGTCAGCGCCGTGCACCTTTCAACTATACACATCTAGACCCTAATACCTTAGAGCAATTACCCGAACCTCGGGAAACTAAGGGGGGTAACTTTTTCTATCGCTTACACTTTGATTTACATTACATAGATGTATTTACTGCAAGGATAATTGTTTGTTTAGCCTCATTATTTATGTTGGTAGCGCTTATAACAGGCATAGTGATCCACAAACGTATTTTTAAAGATATGTTTAGCTTTAGAGCAAACAAAGGCAGCCGAAGTTGGCTCGATGCACACAATGTTTCGTCGGTGGTGGCACTGCCATTTCATATCATGATCACCTACACGGGGATTATCACGCTTATATTTATGCTGTTCCCCTACCCTGCCGAGACTGTATATGAAAATGGCTTAAGGCAAATGTTTGATGAGGCATTGCCTATTAATAAACGTGCAAAGCCCAGTGAAGAGCAGCGCCCTATGGTGGCAATCAAAGATGTGTTAGATCAGATTTATACTAAGTCACCGAATGCCGACATTAGCTACGTGTTTGTTAGAAATGCCAATACAGCGACCTCACAAATCGTGGTTTATTTGGCAACCGGCAAAGAGGTTGTAGATAACGGACCACGCTACTTATTTAGTGGTGTAACAGGTGAGCTTGAAGCGAGTTCTGGCGAAGATTGGAGCGCTTCGGCGCAGTTTTATGACTCAATGACGGCATTACATAGCGGTCGTTTAGCCGAGCCGTTGCTACGTTGGTTATATTTTTTCTGTGGTGTAGCTGGCTGTGCCATGATAGCTACAGGCTGCATCATGTGGGCAAAGCGCTTACGCGAGAGGCTCAAAGCAGAGCAAAAACCAAGCTTTGGGCTTAAGCTCGTTGAGACACTAAATTTAGCCACCCTGATGGGTTTACCAATTGCAACCGCAGCGTTCTTCATTGCTAATCGATTATTACCTTTAGGGTTAGCCGGGCGTGCCGATAAAGAAATACTCGTGTTTTTCTTAGCTTGGCTGGCGATGCTAATCGTTGCTGTGATCGGCCGAGAAAAACGCCACTGGCGCTATAGTGCTTGGCTTAACGCTGCTGCTTGCTTATTAGTACCTGTGGTAAATGCGTTGACAACAGATGGTAATTGGATCACGTATTTACTAACTCAGCAGTGGGCCTTATTCGGTATTGATAGTGCGTTTATTTGTGCTGGGCTGCTGTTTTTACTACAAAGCAAAAAAATACCTAGCCATAAAACCGCTACAAATAAGACTAAATTAAATAAAAACAGGCTGTTAAAGGAGCAACAAGGATGATGGAGTTACTGCAATTTAGTCTCTGCTTTTTAGGCTTTAATTGTTTTGCACTTGCAAAATTCAATCATTTCCGTGATGTATTTAAAAAGAAATTAACCGAAAAACAGCGAAGTAGCTTTTTATTCAGCGGCTGGATCAGTATTTTACTAAGTTTGGTGCTTTGCGTGCTGTCAGATGCTGGGTACGGCGCATTGCTATTTTGCGGTTATATGGCTTTAAGTGTACTTATGCTCATGATTTTATACAGTTTTACTGTTTCATGGGTAAAGCATGTCAGTGTATTAACTATGTCTGTTTTGCTGTTGAGTGGCTTTTCGGTGATGATTTTGTAGTGTAGTTAGTAAAAAACTGATCTGATACCAATTTGCAATAGTGCTTAATTAAGTAATAAAAAAATGGGTAGGCAATGCCTACCCAAGCAGGGGATTAAATTGGGGGATCACATGTTGTTTCAAATTAACGACGCTAAGTTTGCCTAGCATCCATTACAGTTGTGTTGCACATTCGTGATAGTTTAAAGACAGGTGTAAAGCCCCTTTACAAGCTCTCATGGTCAACATAAATAAGTTCGTCTGTTTTAAAACCATATTCTTTTGCTGTGTTTATAAAGTCCTGCATTTGCTGTTCTGTCACGGTCGGTGTGCGCGACAAAAACCATAAATACTCTTTGTTATAGCCAGTAATATAAGCGTATTGATAGTCTTGCTTATCTAATTCAAACACTACATATGAGCTATAGAATGGCCCAAAGAATGATACCTCTAAGTGACCAATGTCTTGTTGCTCTGCAAACTTCGCTTTACCTTCAGCTTGCTGCCATTCTTTATCTTCGGCGCTGTAACCTTTATTGATAACTTTTACACTGCCATCAGGGTTAATTGAGTATTCAGCGGTAATGCCCTCAAGGCCGCGTTCAAATGAATGATCTAAACGTGCAATTTCGTACCAGGTTCCTGTGTATTTGTTTAGCTCAAAATTATCGACGGGTTTGATGTTGTCTGGCACGCCTGTACACGCAGATAAAATGGCTGTGATACATAAAACCCCGATTAACTTTAATGATGTTTGCACGTTTTTACTCCCTTTAAAAATTAAACAAATTAATACGTTAATAGCACTAATTTAGTTCAATTACGGTAAACTATTAATGTCTAAAATTAAAGATTGAGAACAGCATGAAGATTTGGGTTGATGCAGACGCCTGCCCCGTCGTTATTAAAGAAATATTGTTTCGTGCCGCAGAGCGCACACAAACCTTTACCACATTAGTGGCGAACCATGCGATGCGAGTGCCACCCTCAAAGTTTATTAGCCGTTTGCAGGTATCTTCTGGGTTTGATATTGCCGATAACGAAATTGTTAAGCGCATCGAGCCAAATGATTTGGTGATCACCGGTGATATTCCTTTAGCTGCTGAAGTTATCGAAAAAGGTGCCCAAGCGCTTAATCCACGCGGTGAGTTGTATACGACTGAAAACATTCGCTCACGTTTAAATGTTCGTGATTTTATGGAAACAATGCGCTCAAGTGGCGTTGAAATGGCCGGTGGCCCGCCGCCGTTAAGCCAAGCTGACCGCCAAAACTTTGCAAATAACCTAGATCGAATCCTCGCTAAAAAGTCATGAGTGTCGTTAAAAGTATGCCACTGCAGGGTTTTGGTGATGAAGCCTTTAGAGTCGCTGTTTATATAGAAAAGCGCCCGCCGATGCCTGCTTGGCAACAGCTTAAGCATTTGCATGTAATGCAACCCGGCCACATAAACGAAATAAACCAAGCATGTGGCAATGGTTGGCGCAAAGTTTTTAATGTGTATGGCAAAGTACTTTTTGCACTACCAAGTGAATATTATGATTTTGCTAAAAGAGCACCTGATTGGCAGAGCTTTCGCGATGAACAACTACTGCAAACACATAGCCAAACTGCATTACTGTTTAGCCCACCGATATTAGGCAAACCAGAGCAATTACATATAATTGCAGGGCGAACCCATGCTAAGCAGCTTATAAATGACGGGCTTTTGCATTGCCAGCTAACTTGGCTTGACGATGAATTTGCTATTAGTAAATCAGATAAAGTGATTGTTTGCCCCTATTTTGATTACCGCCAGTTGAGCAATATTAAAATTGCACGACTTAGCCAGCTTGTTGCAGATATTTTTTCTTAGTTTCTGGTTTATTGCGTTATTGAGTTAGCAAACTAAGCTTTAAATACTGTAATACTTAATAGTACTCTAGATGAAAATACTGGTCGTTGACGATATGCCACTTATGCGCCATGTGTTGATAAACATGTTGCGTAGGCTTGAATATAAGGATATAACGGAGGCGACTGATGGCGCTCAAGCATTTGATTTACTAGAAAAACACAGCTTTGATCTGGTGATTACTGATTTGCATATGCCGAAAATGGATGGCAAATGTTTGCTTAATCATATTCGCGAAAACCCAGTCCTATGTGATTTACCTGTATTGATGGTAACCTGCGAAGACAGTAAACAAACAGTAAGCGAGATGATCACAGCAAAAGTGAATGGTTTTATCATTAAACCTTTTTGTTTAAATACACTGCAAAAGCAGTTAAGTCGAATTGTTAAACCAGAATAACCTGCAAAAACTGGAGTTAAGAGCGATGTTTAAGCATTTAACAATAGTGAGTTTATTCACTGCCAGCACTGCCATGGCGAGTGCTGAACAATTGACTTTATACACCGAAGTATTCCCTCCCTATAACTTTGTGCAGCACAATCAACTCACCGGTATTAACACCAAAATCATGGAATCTTTGTGTGAAAGAGCCAAGTTGAGCTGTACGTTTAGTGTATTGCCTTGGAAGCGCGCAATGTCACTAACACTCGCCCAACCCAATGCTGGAATTTATTCTACTTCACGCACCGCAAAGCGAGAAACTCAATTTTACTGGGTTGGTCCTTTGGTATCTGGGCATTCATGTTTATACCGTTTAAATGCTCGCAACGACATTAAAGTGACAAGTACACAGTCGTTGCAAAACTACACCATAGGCGTATCTCGTGGTGATGTTTATCAAACCGTTCTTGCTGATTTTAACCTTGCTGAAGGCCTGCAATTTTTAACTTACTCAAAAAAGTTTGAAGAGTTAAAAATGTTTAAGCAAGGTAAGCATGACTTGCTGATTGGCTCCTCTCTCACTCTTTCATCACAGTTGATGAATGTAGGTATGAGCCCAGACCAAGTCACGCCGGTATTTGAGTTAAAGCACCCTGCCTTAGTGGGTAATTACTTAGCACTTAACAAAAATACATCGCCAGAGGTGGTCAATAAGCTGCAACACGCCCTCGATACCATGAAGCAAGAAAAACTGATTGACTCTCTTGTTGATCAGTTTGTAGCAGAGGATATGCACTCTCACGGCGAAGCATTGACAGTTGCACAGCAGTGCTTAAATGGTTCTGCTATTTACTAAATTGGAGTGGTTTTAGGTAAGTTAGCCGCTGTTTTTCTTATTTTTGAAGTCAATCGTGATTTTTCGCGCTAGAACGCAAAGCCATTGCCTCATCTTTAATTGCTTTTTATAGTGATAAAAATAACAAAAAGGGCAAAAAATTATGAAACCAACTCCACTATTTAAAAGCTTAGTGCTAGCAGTATGCTTAGGCGCAACAGGCGCCTCTCAAGCTTACGATCGAATCACTGGCCATAACTTTGCTAGTCGTTCTGAAGTCATCGCACAATCAGGTATGGTTGCAACATCACAGCCGTTAGCTACGCAAGTGGGCTTACAAGTATTAAAAGACGGTGGTAATGCTATTGATGCAGCTATTGCGGCAAATGCAGTGCTTGGTTTGGTTGAACCGACTGGGTGTGGAATTGGTGGCGATTTATTTGCCATTGTTTGGGATAACAAAAGCAAGCAACTTTACGGTTTAAATGCCTCTGGTCGTTCACCACTAAGCTTGTCTTTTGATACTTTAAAAGAACAAGGTGACTACATTCCTGCTTATGGGCCCTTGCCTGTGTCGGTACCTGGTGCGGTAGATGGTTGGTTTGAGTTACATAAAAAGTTTGGCAAAACACCAATGAAAGCCTTACTCCAACCTGCTATCGACTATGCTGAAAATGGCTTCCCTGTGTCTGAACTGATTGCCTATTACATGCAAAAAAGTGTGGCTGCACGAGGTAAATACCCAGGCTTCAAAGATGTTTATATGCCTGATGGGGCAATGCCAGAAAAAGGTGAAATCTTTAAGAACCCTGCCCTTGCAAACACCTATCGTAAAATAGCCAAAGGCGGCCGAGATGCCTTTTACAAAGGCGATATTGCTAAAGAAATTGGTCGCTACATGAAAGAAAACGGCGGCTACTTATCGTATGAAGATTTAGCTGCCCATCATAGTGAATGGGTTAAGCCTGTGAGCGCCGATTATAGAGGGTATACGCTTTGGGAATTGCCACCAAATGGCCAAGGTATTGCTGCACAGCAAATTCTGAATATTCTTGAAGGTTACGATATCAAAGCAATAGGCTTTGATAGCCCTGAATACGTACACACCTTTGTTGAAGCGAAAAAACTCGCGTTTGCAGATCGTGCTAAGTACTACGCCGATCCAGCGTTTAACACCATTCCTGTACAAACACTTATATCGCAGCAATATGCTGACCAAAGACGCAAACTGATAGACCCTAACAAAGCCGCAAAACGTGACCACGCAGGCCCAGTAGAAGGCGATACCATTTATATGACGACCGCCGATAAAGACGGCAACATGGTTTCACTTATTCAAAGTAATTACCGTGGCATGGGCTCAGGTATGACACCGGCAAAATTAGGTTTTGTATTGCAAAACCGTGGCGAAATGTTCGCCCTTAAAAAAGGCCACATGAACCAATATGAGCCAGGCAAACGACCATTTCATACAATCATTCCTGCTTTTGTCACCAAAGATGGCAAGCCATATATGAGTTATGGCGTAATGGGCGGCGCCACACAGCCTCAAATGCACGCTCAAATACTTATCAACATGATTGATTTTGGCATGAACCTGCAAGAAGCCGGTGATGCACCACGTATTCTGCACACAGGTTCATCGCAGCCAACCGGTGAGATTATGGAAGACGGTGGTTTTGTTAGCTTAGAGTCAGGTTTTTCAATGGAAACCCGCCGCGAGTTAATGAAAAAAGGCCACACTTTACAAGACGCGGTTGGCCCATACGGTGGTTATCAAGCTATATTGAAAGACCCAAAAACCGGCGTTTACTACGGCGCATCAGAAACCCGCAAAGACGGCCAGGCTGCGGGGTATTAGGCTCTCGGAATTAAAAAGAGCTGTCAGCTATCAGCCGTCAGCTCTCAGACTCAAAACCATCACCTAGCGAGTTTCAAGAGTAAAGAGTAAAGTTACATCGCGTAGGCGTGAAATTTATTTCGCGCGATGGTTTGTAGGTTGGGTAGAGCGGAGCGAAACCCAACAAGTTAGCGAGTTACAAGGGGAAAGAGTAAAGGCGCTTTAAGCTGTAAGTCATAAGCTTTAAGTCGTTGATACCTACTCGCTGCTGAGATGGATTAGTTACCGTAGGCGTGAAATTTATTTCGCGCGATGGTTCATGGCTCGTATGTTGGGTAGAGCGGAGCGAAACCCAACAAGCTAGCGAGTTTAAAGAGTAAAGTTAGCAAGTTAAAAGAGCTGTCAGCTATCAGCCGTCAGCTCTCAGACTCATGATCTGACCCCGATAAAGTAGACACGGGGTTTAATTAACTTGTTCGTATTGCATGGGACTTTTATACCCAAGGGTGCCATGCCTTCTTACTGAGTTGTAGTATTTTTCAATATAAAAATACGTTTGTGTTGTCATTTCACTACGACT
>NZ_SGPD01000006.1:0-275579 GCF_004208935.1 Pseudoalteromonas sp. CO109Y | reverse complement strand
CAAGAGCGATAAAGCCTAAGCCATCAAAGTACCCACATAAAAAAAGAAATGCCAGTCAGCTTAACTGACTGGCATTGGCCTTTTGGCGCTTTTTTTGTGTCTGATTTAAAGGTAACTCACTATCTTTTCGTAAACTGCAACACCCCAAACTAAGGCTAGAATTAGCAAGCTCAATGTCACTGCCGCAGAAGCCATATCTTTAGCTCGTCCCGATAATACATGATACTCAATCCCTACTCGGTCAGTGAGCGCTTCTATCGACGAGTTCAGTAACTCAACAATTAATAATAACAAGTAAGGTATAAATAGGACTAACCAATGATTTAATGACTGTGCAAAAACCACTGACAAGGGTAATAAGCACACCCCTAAATAGATTTCAGAGCGAAATGCCGACTCTTCTTTAAATGCCGCTTTAAAGCCTTTAATAGAACACTTGGTTGCTTTTAAAATACGCCCAAAGCCAATACCATTTGGCTTATTAACTAGGGGAATTTTTGGTTCTTTCATTTTTTACCTACCCGCTCAGAACTAGCCTGATCATAATGATAAATTCTTACTCTGTCACCCAAATACGCTTGATTAAAAACTAGCAATCACCTGGAATGCTGCTGGTGTTAGCGCGGGAAAACTGATTGTTAGTTAATTGTTCTCTCAGTGCTTGTAGCGTTTTATAAACGCTTTTTAGGGATACCTTGTTACTTAACCAATGCGGAATGGAACCACCTGGGTCTGCGTAGGCTTGATGGCTTACTAACAAGTTACTTTGTTGCTGTTCAAAGCGCCAATAGGCGGTAAGGTCTTTAATACGCACAACGCCAGAGACTTCGGCTTTTGCATAAGGTTGGCTTTTGATTTGTAACTCGGATTTGTGCTCATCTAATGCGTGATAACAAGAATAACTCACCAAGTCACGGTCTGACACCGGCCAAGGTGAATTAAAATGAGTATAAACAAGGGTTTCTGAGGGGCTTAAGCGCTCCATTAGCGTCACGCTTTTGACATTTTCAAGCCAGTTTGCGGCGTTGTCGGTATCACTGAGCAATGCCATAAAGTCACTGGCTTTGGCATTTTTCACCAGCACAGAAGCATTAATTTCAATAATGCCAGTTTCGTGCTTTTTATAGCTAACGGTGATGTCGTCTTGCTGTTTGTAAGTTTGCCATTCAATAGGGTTAGCTACTGCCGAGAGACTCAAACATACTAACCCTATCCATAGGCACAAGTGCATTTATTTAAAACCAATAAGGGTCTGTATTAAATGACGCGTGGCGACTTTGCTCCATCGCACTGACCAGAAACTCTGACTTTTGATCAAGCCATGATTGAATTTTGGTCAGCTCTAAGTCGTCTTGTCCTGCGCATAACTGCTTTAAGTACTCAAGGGTGCTTAACTCATAAATACCATGAGAGATATCAACCCACGGCATACGGAACTCATTTCTGTCTTCTTTATCGAACAAAGCGCCTAAGCAATTGCCGCTGAGTAATGAGTTTTCAAGGCGAGTGCGTAGTGCCAAATAGTCTTTATCTGTAAACACTTGCTGCTCAGGAATAAGCTCGTGCATGTCGTGCCAGTCTTTGGCAAATAAACGCTTAGCAATATCGGCAACTGGTTTTTCTGCTGCCTGAAACTCAGCCTGCCCCCATGATTTGCGCCATTGTTTTTCAATTAACCACGTAGTTAATTGTAACAATAAGCGGTTGTATCGGGTGCTATGAAAAAGAGTTTCAATATCATCAATGCTTGGCTGTAACTCTTTTAAGTCATTAATAACTTGTGTGAGCTCAGGCGCACTGTTGATTTTTTTGTAGTATGCGTGGCGCTTAGATGTGTAGGTTTTTAGCTGGATAGCATTTTCAACCCACGCTAATTCGCTCAATAACCACTTTAACTCTGTACGCAATGAGTCGGTATCGTCTTTACTAACAATATCGTCAAACAGCCAAAATGTATGGCGAATTAAACGAATACCGTCTGTGACACGCTTAAGGGTTTTTAAGCTTGGTTTTATGAAATAGCAGGCTTCATGTTTTTGTACAAAGCGAATCGCGTAGTTAATGCTTTCTACTAAAGCTTGTTCTTGGGTTGCACCACGTTTTAGTGGCACAAAGCCAATTGATTTGCTTGCTTTTAATGGTTTGTCATCAGCAAGACGATAACCCCGAGCAGCTTTAGAATAAAGCCCTAAGCGAACATGGCTTTCACTAACCAGTTTATCTGCCAAAGCAAACAACTCATTACGACTACCTTCGATCAGTTCGATTTCAAGTTCAGAGATTGGCTCAACCTGACCCGAGGCAGCAACTTCACCTTTATCTAATACCACTTCAATTTTTGCGCCATTTTCGGTTTCGAGTAACCAAGTACGGCGTATAAAGTTAGTGCTAAAAATTGGGTATAGGTTTTCTGCAATACCAGACACTTGCATGCCATGCGGCCAAATAGCAGCATCAAATGCGAGTAAATCAGGGCGGTTACCTGACAGTGGTAAGTTGTATTCTGGGCGCTGATGTAAGCCGCCAACCACTTCGCCAGCAAGCTTGATAGTTTGTTCACACTCACCATCACAACAGCGAGTACGAAGGCCAATATCTAAAGCGCGTAATTCTCGGCTTGGCGTATCGTAATAAGCATTTTGTAAATTGCGTGACGGTTTGTTAGTAACGGTTTTTGCAAATTGGGTAATTAATGCGGGGATCAGTGGAACAACGGCATCTGACACCAAAAACTTCAGTTCTATCTCAGTATCCATTCGCTTTGCGGAGTACATTTAAAATAAATAAGTGATCAAAATAAACAAAGCAGACTGTTAATGCAAATTTTTTCCTGTTTTTTACGGTTAAGCTCACGCACGGATTACAATATCAGCCTTGCTATTAATAGTTGAAATCCCTACTATCTCTATACATAAAGAAATTATAAATTTAGCCACTTCTAGGCAAGATCACATTAACAAGGTAGATTGATGTTAAAACAGTGTATTTTTGGGTTGCTCCTTGCGGCCACCTCTTTTATTAGCTACGCAGAAGAAGCTCCAAGCAGCGACAGCCAAAACACCGCATACATAGTCGATAACCTGTACACCTTTATGCACTCAGGCCCAAGCAAAAACTACCGCATTTTGGGCTCAGTTGATGCTGGTACGCAAGTTGTGTTGTTGTCAGGTGAAGATAATGGCTACTTTAAAATTCGTGATGATAAAGATCGTGAAGGTTGGGTAGAGTCAAAATTTGTTACTGAAAACGCGGGTATTCAACAACAATTTCAAGCGCTGAATAACGACATGACGGTAATGCAAGAGCAGCTTCGCCAAGCTGAAATTGAACTGCCACAACTTCAAGAGCAGAACAAATCACTTACAGAGCAAAACCTAGCTCTTAGCAAGCAAATCGAAACACTTAAGAACACCATTGAGTCTGAGCGCAACGCAAAGCAAACAGCCAGTGCTAAAGAGAAGCGTCAGCTACTTACATATGGCGGAGCAATTGCATTTATCGGCTTACTGTTAGGTATTATCTTAACCGTGGTGTTATCTCGCCGTAAACGTTACGACGGCTGGGCATAAGCCACTAAATAGTCAATAAAAAAGCACCTGATGGTGCTTTTTTTGTATCTATATATCGAACCTTAGTCCGGTATCTTGTTTAATTTTTTCGATCACCATATAGGTGTGATGCGTACCTACCCCTGGGATATCAACTAAATCCCCCAGCACTTGGCGGTATTCATCCATATCAGACACCCGTACTTTTAATAAGTAGTCATAGCCACCAGCAACCATGTCGCATTCAACCACTTGTGGAATATTTAAAATATATTCACGAAAGACTTTAAATACCGATGTATTCGAGGTCACTAACGATACCTGCACATGTGCTAACAAGCTCTGGTTAAGCTTTGCTTCGCTAAGCTTTGCGTAATAGCCTTCGATGTAGCCTTCTTGCTCTAAACGTTTTACACGATCTAGACACGGGCTTGGGCTCAGATTTACCTGTTTTGCGAGGTTTACGTTCGATATTCTGCCATTTTTTTGCAGAGCGTCTAAAATTGCTAAATCGATGCGATCTAACATGCGTAATCTATTCGGACTGGTCATAACAGAATTTTATGCGGCTAAGTTAACGGTATGCCCTGTAAATTATCGTAAATCGAAAAATTTAACCAGCATATTCTGCTGGATTTTAATTAGAATGCACGAATTATATCAATGGTAAGAAATGCAATAAGTTCATTTCTAGACTCCACATACCAGAGGGTTACATATGCTATTTAATGGCGATTTGACAACTGAATGTCCAATTAGACAAAAGATCCGTGATTTCTACCGTATTGACGAAAATGCGGTTATTGATCATATTTTGCCTTTGGCTGAAGTAGGCGTGAAAGCGCGTAGCCGAGCGTGGGAACGTGCTCGTCAAATGGTTTTAAATATCCGTCGCGATCAGGATGGTCAAAGCGGTGTAGATGCACTATTAAATGAATTCTCACTTTCAAGTGAGGAAGGCGTTGTATTAATGTGTCTTGCAGAAGCGCTATTACGTGTTCCAGATAAAGCAACGCAAGAGTCACTAATTCGTGACAAACTTGCTAAAGGTGACTGGAGCTCGCATTTAGGTAGCAGCGATTCTTTATTTGTAAACGCCTCTTCTTGGGGTCTGTTAGTAACCGGTAAAATGGTTAACTACAGCGACAAGTCAAAAGAGCAGCAATTCGGTGTTCTTAAGAAAACAATTGGTCGTTTAGGTGAGCCTGTTATTCGTAAATCTGTGAACTTCGCGATGAAGATCATGGGTAAGCAATTCGTTATGGGTCGTACTATCGACGAAGCAATTGAACGTGCAGCCGATAAAGAACAAAAAGGCTACGTATACTCATACGATATGCTAGGTGAAGGCGCACGCACAATGAAAGATGCAGAGCGTTACTTCAACAGCTACATGACAGCTATCCACGCGATTGGTAAAGCAGCAAATGGCCGTGGTCCAATCAAGAGCCCTGGTATCTCAGTTAAAATTTCTGCGATTCACCCACGTTATGAATTCACACATCGTGAACGTGTTATTGCTGAAATCGTACCTAAGTTAAAAGAACTTGCGCTTGCAGCGAAAAGCTACGATATCGGCTTTACTGTTGATGCTGAAGAAGCTGACCGTTTAGATATCTCTTTAGATGTTATTGAAGCGGTATTCAGTGATGACGATTTAGGTAACTGGAACGGCTTTGGTTTAGCAGTTCAAGCATACCAAAAGCGCGCTATTTTTGTCGTTGAGTGGGTTGCAGAGCTAGCTCGTCGCGTTGGTCGTAAACTAATGGTTCGCCTTGTAAAAGGTGCATACTGGGATACAGAAATCAAAACCACTCAACAAGATGGTTTAGATCATTACCCGGTATTTACACGTAAAGCGACCACTGACGTTTCTTACAAAGCTTGTGCAATTAAGCTTCTAGAAGCACGTGATGTACTGTACCCGCAATTTGCTACACACAACGCCTACACTGCAGCAACAATCTTAGAAGTTGCAAAAGGCGACAACGAAGGTTTTGAATTCCAACGCCTACACGGTATGGGTGAGTCGTTATTCGACCAAATCGTAACCCAAGAGAAAATTCAATGTCGTGTTTACGCACCAGTGGGTCAACACGAAGACTTACTTGCCTACTTAGTACGTCGTTTATTAGAAAACGGTGCTAACTCATCATTCGTAAATGCGATTGTTGATACCACTAAGCCTGTTGAGTCACTATTACCTGACCCAGTAGAAACACTGCAAGGTTTACGTAACAAGTACAACACGCAAATTAAGATGCCTATTGATTTATACGGTGAAGAACGTGCTAACTCAAAAGGCATGGACTTAACTGATATCAATGTAATCACACCATTTAAAGAAAACCTTGATACCTGGTTTGCTGAGCACCGCATTGAATTAAGCGATGTGCCAGAAGGCTCTCTTCCTGTGAAGAACCCTGCAAATCACAAAGAAATCATTGGTCATGTGAAACTACAATCTTCTGACGAAATGACTGCTCTTTTAGAAAATGCAGAAAAAGCATTTGAGTCATGGTCACAAACGCCAGTAAAAGAGCGCGCAAACTTATTACGTCGTGTTGCTGACATCTTAGAGCGTCACCACGATGAGTTAGTGGCACTATGTATCAAAGAAGCAGGTAAAGTAACGCAAGATGGTATCGATGAAGTTCGTGAAGCAGTGGATTTCTGCCGCTACTACGCAGCACGCGCTGAAGAACTTTCTGAAGATGAGCGCTTTGAAGCACGTGGTGTGATCTTATGTATCAGCCCATGGAACTTCCCACTTGCAATCTTCTTAGGTCAAGTAGCTGCAGCAATCGTGACTGGTAACACAGTTATTGCGAAACCAGCTGAGCAAACAAGCTTAATCGCACTTCGTACCATTGAACTTATGCTATCTGTAGGTTTACCAGAGCACGTTGTACAACCTGTTATTGCTCGTGGTAGCGAAGTAGGTAAAACCATCGTTCCTGATGAGCGCATTCAAGCTGTTATGTTCACAGGTTCTACAGAAACAGGTACTGTTATTTCGCAAACTCTTGCTGCGCGTAATGATATTCAAGTACCACTTATTGCTGAAACTGGTGGTCAAAACTGTATGATCGTTGACTCAACCGCTCTACCAGAGCAAGTTGTTGACGATGTGATCAGTTCAGGTTTCCAAAGTGCTGGTCAACGCTGTTCTGCACTGCGTGTATTATTCTTACAAGAAGACGTTGCTGATGGCATCATTGAGATGATCAAAGGTGCTTTAAAAGAGCTTCACGTTGGCGACCCGTCATTGCTTTCAACTGATATCGGTCCTGTTATCGACGAAAAAGCACTGAAAAATTTAAATGACCATGTTGAATACTTAAAAGGTAATGCAACACTTCACTATGAGTGTGCTATTCCTGATAACAGTGAAAATGGTGCTTACTTCTTCGCGCCTCGTTTATACGAAATCAAAGATTTATCTGTACTTAAGCGCGAAGTATTTGGCCCATGTGTACATATCATCCGCTTTAAAGGCACAGAGCTTGATAACGTGATTGACCAAATCAATGGCACAGGCTTTGGCTTAACTATGGGTGTGCATTCGCGTATCGAAGAGCGCTGTGAATACCTAGCGAAAATGTCACGTGCAGGTAACGTTTACATCAACCGTAATATGATCGGTGCGATTGTTGGCGTACAACCTTTCGGTGGCCGTGGTTTATCTGGTACTGGTCCTAAAGCGGGTGGCCCTAACTACCTACAACGTCTAGTGAAAGAAAAAGCATCACCAGATAACGTACAAATGACTAATCTAACACCTGATGAGTTAGATACTCACCACTATTCAGGTGCAGCTGAGCAGGTTGCTACGCTAATGGATAACTCATTACGCGACGAGAAAATCTGGCGTGCGACACCACTGAACGACCGAGTTTCTGCTGTGCGTCAATTACTTGCAAAAGTAGCGACTGTAGAAATTATCGACGAGCTTGCCGATGATTTAGCATTAACGCTAGCTGATGCTCGTGCGCAACTTAACCGTCTTGAAAAACACATGCGTAAGCACACTGTGTTGCCTGGACCAACGGGTGAGTCAAACACACTACACCTAGAGCCTCGTGGCTGTGTGGTTTGTTATGCTGATAAGAGTACGTCATTTAACTTCTGGGCAATTTCGATTATCACAGCACTTGCTGCTGGTAACACAGTAATCACGGTTGCTTCTGAGTTATTCTTTGACGAAGCAGTTGCATTCAGAGACAAGTTTATCTCAACAGGTATCGCTGAAGGTGTATTCCAAGTAGCTAAACCTAATCAGTTACAAGCTATCTTGGCGCACCCTCACCTTGCAGGTGCGGTTGTTGCAGCTCGTTCATCACGCTTAGGCTACTTTAGCCAGCAGCTAGCACAACGTAAAGGTGCGATTCTGCCTGTGATCAGCTCTGAGTACTACGACACGCTAATCAAGCGCTTACTCACTGAGAAAACAATCAGTGTTGATACAACCGCATCAGGTGGTAACACATCACTAATGACCTTAGTTGAAGACGACGAGTAATCGTATAAGTTAAAGGAAATTAAACCTTCCTGAGCTAATTAAAAGCCCTCGCATTTGCGGGGGCTTTTGATTTTACAGATACCTTTTTACTATTCTTGTTTACCGAGCTACAAATTTTCTGCTAGTTTTATAGTAATGTATTCGACTAGAAGTAAAGGCTTTGAAAACACTCCCTATCAATCAACTAAAGCCCGGCATGTTTGTCCAAAGTGTGACAAAACAAACAGGCAAGATCCGTATAAAAAACCAAGGTTGGGTAAAAACACAGGGAAGTATAGATAAGCTGATCAAGGCTGGCATATTAGAAATAGCTATCGACCCAGACAAAACACTGACCTTAGACAGTGAGAATAAAGTGGTTGAGCAGCAACATAATCCGCAACCTGTTGGCGAGACGACCGCATTCGATCCTTGGCACACCACTCACAGTGTGTCGGCAGAAATGGGCAAAGCAAACAGCTTATATAACGAAGCAAGGTCATTACAAAGCAAAGCCTTTGACGATATCCGCGATGGCAACAAAATTGATATAGCCCCTTTTAAAGAACTCGCAAGTGGCTTTATTGATTCGGTTTTTCGTAACCAAGATGCGCTTGCCTGTATCACTCGTATGCGTGAAAAGGATGCTTACCTACTTGAGCATTCTATCAATGTATCAATTTTGATGAGTATTTTTGCTAAGCACTTAGGTATTGAAAAAGCCATTATTGAAGAGCTTGCGACCGGTGCTTTACTTCACGATATTGGCAAGATCAATATTCCCGATGAGATACTCAATAAGCCTGGCAAATTAACCGACGAAGAGTACCAAGTAATTCAAGACCATGCTCGTTTCAGTAAAGAAATTTTAGAGCAAGCAGGCTTGAGCGGGATTGCTGTAGATATAGCTGGCTTCCATCACGAACGTTTAGATGGCAGTGGCTACCCGTTTGGTAAAAGTGGTGACGAGATAAGCTTGTACGTACGCATGGCTTCGATTGTTGATGTGTATGATGCATTAACCGCTGAGCGGGTTTACAAAGCAGGCATGGAGCCAATTAAGGCGTTTAAGATACTTAAAGATGGCTGCCCAGATAGCTTTGACGGAGACCTAGTCACTAAGTTTATTCAGTGCATCGGTGTTCACCCAGTCGGCACCTTAGTGAAACTTGAGAGCCAAAAATTAGGTGTGGTCACTCACAGTAACCCTACTAGTCCTTTAAAACCTCAAGTTAAAGTGTTTTATAACGCTAAACATGCACGCTATACCGAAGTGCAAGATATTGATTTGGCTAACAGCCGTTGCCACGATAGCTTAGAATCAGCAGTCAGGCCGAGAGACTTTAACATCGACCTGATCCGCTTTTTTAAAAGTGCTATTTTACCTTAGTCCTAAAATAAAGACTGGCTACTCAGGCCAGTCTTGTAATGCTTTTAAAGTAAACTCATAGCCATCGTAGCTTAATAGGCTCTGCTCTGGAGTGATTTCAATGACTGATAACACGCCGATGTTATCGCCTTCGTATAACTCACGACCATTTAACTTAATCCAGCGCTTTGATGTTTCTGAAGCATAAATATGCGCTTGGTATTTAATGGTAGGAATTAGGTTTTGTAATGCATCAGGCAAGAGCTCAATTGGCTCTGCATAAGACGTGTTTTTAGTGCTACGGGTAATATCAACACTGTGTTTGTTATCAACATCTTCAACCGCTTTAGCAAAAGCATCTTTCAATGTATCTGGTACATCTTTAAGCTCATCATTTGTTGATGGTTGAGAAGCTGGTTGAGTTGGCTGACCATTAAGTGGCTTGCCGAGCACCTTGTATTTACTTAAATCAATGCCATTACTGCTCATTTGCTGCGGATTGATTTGTTGCATTGGCTGCGAAAACTGTGGCTGTGACTGATACACTGGCTGATTTTGATACACAGCTTGTTGCTGGTACTGAGGTTGTACTTGATAACCTTGATTTGCATACACAGGGGCTGAGTTAACCGGAACTTGTACCCACTGGTATTGCTGACCTTGCACTGGCACCTGCTGCATCATTTGTTGTGGTACAGATTGTTGCACTTGCCCTTGTTGCATCGTTGTTACTTGGGCTGGGTTATTGGTCGCTTGCGGGGTTTGGCTTTGCGCTACTTGCTGTTGCTTAGCGGGTTGCTGTGTTTCAGGACTTGCCTGAGCCTCAGTGGCAACGCTTTCTGTGGTTTCATTGCTGTTATTAACAAGCTTTGGCTGCTCAGCAGCAGGTTTAGTTTGCTGTAACCATTTACCAATCGAAAATCCTGCCATAAGCGTCAATATTGCCGCCAGTAATAGCCCAAATGAAAAAGCTAAGCGTCGATACCGTGTTAATTCTTGCTGTTGTTTGAGCGCAAGTGCGGCTTGGTCATGATCAACGGCAGTTTGTGCGTGCTGATCTGATTGTTTAATTGCATCTAGTAATAATGACATAAATGAACACTCGTTATATTAGGTAGGATAAACCAATACCCATTCCTAATACGGCTAAAAATGAAACGGGATAAAGCCACACATAACTCGGCTCTTTATTTGCTACTGTGGCCATTGGTGTACTCGTGGGTGGCAATGCTTCAGCAGCTGAGCGCATCACAAGCTCACTATCAATACTCAATTTTTGCTGCGAAAAAGCCCCTACTAAACAACGCTCACACAATAAATTGATTAATCTTGGTACACCTTGAGTGACTTGATAAATTGCTTTTAACGCATCACCTGAGAACAAGGCTTGCTCTGTGCCCGCTTTAAATAAACGGTGCTTAACATAGGCAAACACTTGTCCTTCAGTGAGTGGTAATAAGTGATAACGCGCAGTAATACGCTGGGCAAGTTGTCTTAATTCAGTGCGTTTTAGTAGTTCTTGAAGCTCAGGTTGCCCTACTAATACAATTTGCAGCAGCTTTTTATGATCTGTTTCGATATTGGTTAACAAGCGCAGCTGCTCTAGCACATCAGGTGCGAGTAATTGTGCTTCATCAATAATTAAGATGGTGTGACCGCCCGCTTGATTGTTTGCCTCAAGGTGCTTTTTAATCACATCAGTTAGGGTCTTCAGAGTCGCATTAGTACCGTCGTACTCAATCTTTAATTCATCACAAATACTGGCAAGCAGTTCAAGCTGTGACAAAGCCGGATTATGAATTTGTGCCACTTGGGTGTTTTCAGGTAACTGCTCTTGCAGACTTCTTGTTAGTGTTGTTTTACCTGTACCCACTTCGCCTGTTAACAAAACGAAGCCACCCGCTTCACCTAATCCATAGGTAAGGTGCGCTAACGCCTCTTTATGGCGCTCACTAAGAAATAAATACTCAGGATTTGGGGCAATCGAAAAGGGTTTTTCTGACAAGCCAAAATAGCTTAAATACACCGTGTTATTCCTTGCGTTTAAAATCACGGTCTATAATGGCAAAAAACATCGCTACTTAAAACCTTGTTTACATTTTATTGGCTAAATAACGTAAAATAGCGAAAAGGCAAAATTATAGGTGTTTTATGCAGGTTTATTTAGTCGGTGGTGCAGTCAGAGACGCCCTACTTGGTCGTGACGTTAAAGAGCGCGATTATGTGGTGGTTGGTGCAACGCCTGAACAACTTATCAACCAAGGCTATCAACAAGTTGGCAAAGATTTTCCGGTATTTTTACACCCACAAAGTAAAGAAGAATATGCGCTAGCGCGCACCGAGCGAAAACAAGGCCAAGGTTATACCGGCTTCATTTGTGATTTCGCGCCTGATGTCACATTAGAGCAAGACTTAATTCGTCGAGATCTCACCGTAAATGCCATTGCTCAAGCCCAAGATGGCAGCTTAGTTGACCCTTTTTCTGGCCAACAAGACCTTGAGAATCGTGTCTTACGTCATGTCTCCGATGCCTTTAGTGAAGACCCTCTACGCATATTGCGAGTAGCCCGTTTTGCTGCTCGTTATCATTACCTAGGCTTTACTATCGCCCCAGAAACCCAGTCACTATTAACCGAGATGGTTAAAGCCGGTGAACTGAGCACCCTCACAGCTGAGCGCGTTTGGTTAGAATGCGAAAAATCCCTCAGTGATGGCGCATTTAGCGAGTTTTTAAATGTACTTGATAGTATTGGCGGCCTGCATGTAATTAGCCCTGAGCTTGAAAGTAAATGGTGTGATGAGCTTTACCGTACTTTACAAGCTCGCTTTGCCTATGCGAATAAACTGCAAGTTAGTGACACTGCGTTGTTATTTAGCCAAGTTACCTTAGCGCTTTCAAGCGACGAGATAAAAGCGATGGCTAGCAAGATACGCTTACCTAATGAAGTGCGCGATTTAGCGCTATTTAGCCAAACACATCAAACAACGTTAAGTGCAGAAAAACCATCTAGCGAGGCCGTTTTTGCTTGCTTTAACCAACTTGATTTATGGCGTCGCCCTGAACGTTTTGAGCAAGTTTTAAAGGTGTTAGAGATAAGTCAACAACAGCCAGTAACCCGCTATGACTCTTTAGTAAATGCAGCCACGCAAGCACGAGCAGTCAGCCCGCAACAGTTTATTGCACAAGGTATTAAAGGCGCAGAAATAAAAACCGCGCTTGAGCAAGCGCGGTTAGAGATTATTAAAGGCTACTTTTCGTAGCGCACTAAACGCAAATAAACATCGGACGTTTTTGCGTGAAGGCTGTTGATGCCTTTATCAAATTGATACACCCAAGCTAGATCAGTGCGACTGATCCCTGAAGTGCTACTCCAGTAGTTTTGCAGCTTAGTCGATAAAAATGCGTTTTCGTTAATGCTAGGCTGCACACAACTATGCTCTAAAATACTTGCTAACTCTTTAACATTTGGTACATGCCAATCGCTGTAATCAGCAAAGGTTGCATTTTCAGCCCCGCGTAAAGCTTCGCCCCAAGTAAGTTGCTGGCTCGTGCCCTCGCAAGTATCCGTGTCACTATCATAACTTTGACCAAACGTACAACGTTGCCACATAAGACCCGTTTCGCTATCACTTACTGTACCATCTTCGTTTATTACAAAACGGCTATCAGGGGTCGTCTCTGTGACGGCGCTGTAACATACTTGCGCAGCAGCAAAACCCGATTGCAGAGCAATACCGGTAATTACTGTGATTAAAGGTAACTTTCGCATATTACTCTCCCGGCGTTCTAACTAAGCGCACAAAGGCGGTATTACTTTTTGGATATGCTAAGTCATTAGCACTACTCATATCGATAATATAAGCTTGCGATAAACTCGTACCATCTGCCGCTGTTTGCGAAGTCCAATAAGGCATAAATGAGCTGCTATCACTGCTTAGCTGAATATCACTTGGTTGATTTGGGAAGAAATCACTATTAAGTAACGTAGACTCACCTTGCTTGGCATAATCTAATAACCCTAATAACTCGGTGTAAGTTGGCACACGCCAATTTGTACCACCGCAAAAATCGTTGCTGTTCACATCATTAATGTAAGTTTGCAGGCCACAGTCACTGGTGCTTGGGCAAGTAGAGCTCGCAGCCCCTTGCACACTACCCGTTTGCACACCACTTGAACCATTTAAATACCAGGTATAATGGTTTGTTGCTGCACGATCGGCTGTCGACGGTGGTAATGTTGAACTGGCTTCTTTTACTTCCCAAATAAGCCCCGTGACGTTATCGCGAACACAACTAAAGCTGGTCGCATCATCTGGGAGTTCGTCGGCATATTCGTTCATTTTAGTAAAATCAAACGCTAAGTCGCCCTGACCTACTTTATCTAGTTGGTTTGCGACACTATCACGACCTACATCGGCGTCTTGGCTTGGGAAGTCTTCGCTGTCACAATTAATTTTTTGTGAGTTGTTATAGCAATCACTCATGCCTGTATCGTTAATTAAACCAAGTGGTTTTGGACTAATATCGATAATCACAGTATCTGTGTCGCTTCGCGATTTACTGTCGGTCACGGTAACTTCAAAGCTCAGCTCTGAATCGGTATCAACATCAGGGGCTACAAACGTCGTGATACACTGGTTCTGGTTTGCCAAGGTCACAGTTTCGCCTGTTAATTGCTCCCAAAAACATGACTTTGTTGCCGTCACAATTTCACTATTGCTGGCATCAAGGGTTACAGTATCAAATTCAATAATCTGTTGATCTTCACCTGCATCCGCAATAATAACTTCAACGGTTTTGTTTAAGGTAAACGACGCCTCAGTGCTTGCTGAGCCACCTTCATCATCCGTTACAGTTAAACGCCATGTCATCGCGGTATTTGATTCAAGTAGTGGGTGAGTAAAGCTAATGGTTTGATTGTTGTAGCTGTCAGCCGTTAAATCAGGGCCATCAAGTTGCGTCCACAAGTAACTGTCAACTGAGCCATTTTCATCAATATCAACAGACTCTTCGCCACTTAATGTGATCACATCATTATATTGTGATGGTAACTCTTCAGGAGCTGTTTGCGTGATCACTGCAACTGGCAGTTGGTTATTTGATGTAATAAAAATACTGACCTGATCGGAAACAAGTTGCCCATCGGTTTGATAATTCACTTTTAAAACAAGTTCAGAGTCGAGTTTAATGTCTGGAGCGGTAATGGTTTGTTCAGCGCCCTCTGCAGGGAACCCTTCTAGTGCGGGGCCACTGACTCGTTCCCAAGTAAAGGTGCCATCAGCTGGTGAGCCTTGGGCAGAGACAGTAAATTCACTTTTTTCAATAATTCGCTGATCTGAGCCTGCATTAACTGTTGCTGCCACTGGATTCGAATCACTCGAACCGCCACCGCCGCCACAGGCTGTTAATGTAGTTAATGCAACTAGGGTAAGAGGCACTAATCTCATGTTTACCACCTTAAAATGCGAAGTCGGTCATGGCCGACTGCCAAATAAGCTAATAACAAGCAATTAAAGTGCCAAACTCGGGTTTATAAATAACTTTCTTGGTGGATACGTACGAAGAGCTTAGTGCCTATTTTACTGTAATCAACTTTGTACTCCCTGCCATCTAAGGCTTGGATAAACAACAAACGTTTTTCTTCAGCAAATACATCTGGGCTTGATACATACACCATCTCTAAGTAGCGCTCTTTGGCTTCACGACGGTTTTTTGGCAGGTCTTCTTTAAACGGCTCTAAACCATTTTGAGTAACTTTAATGCGTGGGTGGTTCTCACCATTCACAATCACTAAGTCGAGTTTTTTATCTTTATGTATAATTGTGTTTCGACCGCTTTTAATAAAAGAACGTTCTTGACTCATAGCCTTTTCCTACTACTTACTGCCACCTATAGCTTACTTTTTCAGTAAGCGAGTCTCTATAAACTCACTAGGATTCAGTTTCCAACGATTCAAATCAGCACTAAATTGCCAAATATCAACATCAAGTACATTGGCAGGCAATAATAAGTCGTATCCTGTCAACTGCCTTAAATGCTGCGTACGATTGGCAAACATGGCAATCAATCCTTTGTAAAGCTGACCACTTGGGGCAGTGTAGTCCGTCTCTTCTATTAACCATTTTGATGGGCAATCACCATTTTTGCAATGTTTTTGAATAACTTGCATAAATAGATGACGCTGCTCTATTAGTAATCGTCCGGCAATTCTTGGGTGAATCTGTGTTAAAAATTCATCTATGTTATTGAGTTTAATACCAACTGCATTTAACTCAAGGTATTCTAAGCCCTGTTCCACTTTTGGTATACCACTATGATGAAAATTAGCATGATTTAGCTGCCAATTCCCAACTTTGTGATGATAAATAAGTAAATTCTGAGTAAATGTTAGGCTAAAGTATGGTTCTTGAGTTTTTAAAAAGCCAATAAAAATTGCCGCTATGCAGGTTGTGGCTAAAAAAATCTCAACAATGCTAATTTCACCGGGCCTCAATAGGTTAACTAGCATAATAATGACTAACCCAATACCACCAACAATTAAAAACTCACTGCCATGGCGGGATGCTTGTGCGCGCACTCTAAGTGCAGGAGGTTTCTTATCCATAAACAGAAAAGTAAAAAATAAACATCACAATTGTGACCAAAACTATCTTTCTAAGCGTTAAACAATAATTACATTTTGGCTCTTTACCCATACTAAAACCTCTCTTTTAGTCACAATAAAGGAACAAATTAGCCGAACTTTTAACTTTTACGCCAAATGCACAAATTTATGAGATACCTGACATACGGGGCACGTACTAATTTTGTACACTACACTCAACTAATTTTCTGGTAACACGATGATGTATTCTACACAATCTGGTAAAGCACTTTTTCCTTTTATTATTACCCTTTTGCTAGGGTTATGTATTTATTTGTATTTACCTTCAAGCCAAGGTGAGCAAAGCAACTTTGGCGACAGAGCAACGCAGGTGACAGCACACACTGTTACAGCCGAAGAAAATGCGGTGCTAATAGAAGCAATTGGTAGTGCTCGTGCTAACCAAGCGATTTATATTCGCAGTGCACAAAACGATTATGTTACCGATATCTTTTTCAATGATGGCGACTTAGTTAGTAAAGGTCAAAAACTGGTTCAATTGCAAGCTCAAGAAGAAGAGTTAGCAGTGAAAGAGCTAAGCATTAATTTACGAGAAGAACGCCGTCAACTTGAACGCCTTACTGAGCTATCTCGCTCACAGGCTACGGCTAAATCGTTACTAGAAGAGCAGCTATCACGCGTAGACGCAACCGAAGCACAACTTGAAAGCGCTAAAACAAAGCTGGCAGAAATGACGATTAAAGCACCCTTTTCTGGCTTACTTGGTAAGCGCGAAATTTCAATTGGTACTTATGTTAGCAATACTACAAACATCACCACCCTTGATGATATCAGCATCATTAAAGTCGACTTTAAAGTACCAGAAAAATACCTAGCGCAGTTACAGCTAGGAATGAAAGTGATGACCCAAAACGATGCTTACCCAGATAAAACCTTTAACGGTAAAGTGACGCATATTAGCTCGCGTATCGATTCAGTCACTCGTAGCGTTGAAGTGACAGCAAGCTTTATCAATGAAAAAGGCCTATTACGCCCAGGTATGCTGTTAAATACCGCATTAGAGTTAAGCTCAAACCAAGCGCTTATGGTACCAGAGAAAGCCGTCATTCCTCAGCAAGACAAACACTACGTGTTCCAAATTGAAGATGGCGTTGCTAACAAAGTCGAAGTACATGTGGCGGGTCGTCACAATGGCTGGGTAGCTATTGATAAAGGCCTTGAAAATGGTCAGCAAGTCGTGACTGAAGGCATCATTAAAATCCGTACTGGCAGCAAAGTAAGTATCAAGGGCTAAACATGAAAATTACTGATACTAGTGTTAAACGCCCGGTCTTTGCGATCGTAATAAACCTGTTGTTACTTACCTTTGGTTTAGTGGCATTTTCTATGCTGCCACTGCGCGAATACCCAGATATTGAAACACCGATTGTCAGCGTTAGCACTGATTACACAGGTGCCAGCGCAGAGATTATTGAAACGAAAATCACCCAAGTACTCGAAAACCGCATTTCGGGTATCGAAGGCATTAAAAGTATTAACTCATCAAGCCGAAATGGTCGCTCAAATATCACCATTGAGTTTAATATCAGCCGCGATATCGATGCCGCATCAAACGATGTACGCGAACGTGTAGCCCGTGCCCTTGATAGCTTACCAGAGCAAGTTCGCCCACCAGAGGTCTCTAAGTCAAATAGTGATGAAAGCCCAATTGCCTGGTTTGTACTAAACAGTACCACTATGGATTCATTGCAGTTATCTGATTACGCACAGCGCTTTATTGTTGACCGATTAGCGGTTGTTGATGGTGTCTCTAATGTACGCGTTGGTGGCGAGCGTAAATACGCAATGAAAATCTGGTTAAACCGTAAAGCGATGGCAGCACGCGGTATTACCAGTAGCGATATTGAAAACACCTTACGCACTGAAAACGTTGAATTACCTGCCGGTGAAATCGAATCTATCGACCGTGATTTTACAGTGCGTACCGCGCGTAGTTATAAAGATCAGCGAGACTTTCGAAACCTAGTAATCAAACGTGGCGATGATGGCTATTTAGTACGTTTAGGTGAAGTGGCTGATGTTCACTTAGAAGCTGCTGACGACGAAAGCTTATTCCGTGGCAATGGCCGTAATATGATTGGTTTGGGTATCGTCAAGCAAGCTAAAGCCAATACCCTAACCGTAGTTGATAATGCCCGCGCAGAGCTTGAAAAAATTAAGCGAAACCTGCCAGAAGGCACCACCATTCAAGACAGCTATGACTCATCAATTTTCATCAAAGAGTCTATTGATGAAGTGTATAGAACCCTTGGGATTTCAATGGCGCTAGTTGTCTTAGTTATTTACCTATTTTTAGGCAATATCCGCGCAACCCTAGTGCCAGCTGTAACCGTACCAGTGGCGTTAGTAGGTAGTTTTATGTTCTTGCTGGCTATGGGTTACTCAATCAACTTGTTAACTCTTCTGGCACTCGTGCTTGCTATCGGTTTAGTAGTAGATGATGCGATTGTAATGCTTGAGAATATTCATCGTCGTATAGAGTTGGGTGAGCCGCCACTGCTTGCTGCGTTCCGTGGTGCCCGTGAAGTTGGCTTTGCGATTATTGCCACTACCCTCGTATTGATTGCGGTATTCGTACCGCTAGTGTTTATGGATGGCCGTATTGGTGCCCTATTCACAGAATTTGCGATGGCAGTAAGTGCCGCGGTGTTCTTCTCGAGTATTACTGCATTAACCCTTTCTCCGGCGCTTTGTTCTAAAGTGTTAAAAGCTTCAGAAAAAGAGAGTAAATTTAGCCAGTGGATGGATAGAACCTTCGCCAAAATCGAAAACGCCTATCGTAACTCTCTGGCTTCAAATATGGGCCGTAAGTGGAGCTTACTACTGACTATGATTTTGGCCGGTGTTGCCAGCTTTATGCTGTTTCAAAAAGTGCCTTCAGAGCTTACTCCAAAAGAAGACCGCGGTACTTTCTTTATCATGATGAGTGGCCCAGAGGGCGCAAGTTATGAAAATAACGCTGCAAACATGGCTAAAATTGAAGAACGTTTAATGCCTTACTCTGAGTCTGGTGAATTGAGCCGAGTGCTTGTTCGTGTACCTGGCTGGGGCGGCCAAGGTGGTGTTGCTATCATTGGTATGGCCGACTGGGATAAGCGTAAGCGCTCTACATGGGAAGTAATGGATGAAATCAGCGGTAAAATGACTGAAGTGACTGATGTGCGTGCGTTTGCCATTATGCGACGTGGTATTGGTGGCGGTGGTTCATCTCGCCCGATTGAATTTGTACTGCAAGGTAACGATTACGACCAACTAGCCGATTGGCGAGACCGTATTATTGAGCGTGCTGAGAAAAACCCAGGCTTGGTAAGAATTGACCACGATTACAAAGAAACATTCCCGCAGTTTTTAATCAACATTGATAAAAACAAAGCCGCTGATTTAGGGGTTTCTGTATCTGATGTAGGCCGCACGCTAGAAACCATGTTAGGGCAACGCCGCGTAACGACCTTTATCGACCGAGGTGAAGAATACGATGTGATTTTAAAAGGCACCAAAGAAGACTTTGCTAACCCAACTGATATCTCAAATATCTATTTAAAGTCACGCAGTGGTGAATTAGTGCCGCTAGATAGCTTAATTAGCTTAAAAGAAGAAGCCACCGCATCGCGTTTAAACCGTTATAACCGTATGCGCGCAATTACGTTAAGTGCGAACTTAGCAGATGGTTATACCCTAGAAGAAGCGCTTAACTTCTTAAATCAAGTGGCAGCAGAAGAAAACGACATCGACGGTGCAATTGACTACAAGGGTGAATCTCAGCTGTTCTATGAAGGTGCATCGGCGATGACCTATGTATTCATTCTGGCGCTGACTGTTACCTTCTTAGTACTTGCAGCCCAGTTTGAAAGCTTTATTCACCCATTTGTGATCATGCTTACTGTGCCACTTGGTTTAGTGGGTGCGTTATTTGGCTTGTGGTACACCGGACTTACTCTAAATATTTACAGCCAAATTGGTATCGTAATGCTGATAGGTTTAAGTGCGAAAAACGGTATATTGATTGTTGAGTTTGCAAACCAGCTGCGCGATAAAGGCGTGGAGTTTAACGAAGCGATTAGCCAAGCTGCGACACAACGTTTACGCCCAATTATTATGACCTCACTAACCACAGTGATGAGCTCGGTACCGCTAGTTCTTGCAAGTGGCCCAGGTGCAGAAAGTCGCATGGTAATTGGTGTGGTGGTATTTACAGGTGTTATTGTTGCAACCTTACTAACCTTGTTCGTAGTACCTGCAGCATACAGCGCACTTGCCCGAAATACCCAGTCGCCTGAGTACTTGCAGAGCAAGTTAGAACAACAAGCAAAAGACAAGCCGTTAGAAGAAATTTAAACAAGCTTGAGCTTTAACAAAACGCCGTCTTTACGGCGTTTTGTTTTTTCGGCTATAGTCAGCAAAACGGTAAGGGAGTGAAATATGGATAACAACATACAAATCGCCACTTTTGGCGGCGGCTGCTTTTGGTGTATTGATGCCGCATTTAGACGCGTAAAAGGCGTGCTTAATGTCAGCTCTGGCTATGCCGGCGGTGAGATTGAAAACCCAAGTTATCAGCAAATTTGTACTGGCTTAACGGGTCACGCTGAAGTTGTTCAGCTCGATTTTGACAGCAGTATTGTAAGCTATAACACCCTACTTGAAATGTTCTTCACTTTACACGATGCCACACAGTTAAACCGCCAAGGTAATGATGTCGGCACCCAGTATCGAAGTGTTATTTACTATCATGATGAAAAGCAAAAAGCAGAATCTCAAGCCATGATTGATGCCTTACAAAAGCAAATTCGTGAGCCGATAGTCACCGAGCTTAGCCCGCTTACAAACTTTTACCCTGCAGAGCAGTACCATCAAGACTATTACGATGAAAACCCAAACCAAGGTTATTGCAGTATTCTAATTGCCCCTAAGCTTGCAAAGTTCGAACAGTATTACGCAGATAAACTAAAATGAAAAAAGCCCGCTAAGTAGGTAGCGAGCTTTTAGACGCAGAACTAATAATAACGCTGAGCTTGTTTTAACTTAAGACTAATGACATCAACGGGCAAATTAATGTCAATTACTCGCTTTAAGCAAACAGCTCAGCTGACCTTAGTGGTTATTAGAACTGATAGCGGGCACCTACAAACAGGCGACGCTCGGCCGTGTTGTAGTAATAAAATTCGTCGTTGATGTAATCACCATCTAGGTCTGTACCATAGGCATCAACGGCGTTGTACTCTTTATCGAATAGGTTTTCTACACGTAGTGACACAGTTAAGTTGTCAGTTGCTTGGTAGTGACCTACTAAATTCCATAACGTATACGAAGGTAAGTGCGTTAACTTGCCATCACGGTCACCACGGTATTGCATATCGATACCGGCATCAAAATCACCCCATGCTTTGTTTAATGACCAATTAACACTGTGATTTGACACATAGGTTAGTGACTGACCTGTCTCTGTATCTTCCGCTGATAGGTAGGTAAAGTTAAAGCTGTGATCAAAGCCAAACACTTGGTTTTTCAAGCTAAACTCAACACCTTCGTGGCGAGCTTCGTTTATATTGGTTGGGATCCACTGCCCTGATGCATTTGGTGCCCAAGCGATTTTGTTGTCGATTTCGCTGCGGAAAATCGCAATATCAAGGCTGATATCATTCACATTGAGTGATAAACCAAGCTCTTGGTTATCTGATGTTTCAGGATTTAACTCTGGGTTACCTGAGCCTGGGTAATATAGGTCATTAAATGTTGGAGATTTAAAACCCGTACTTTGACTTACGCGGAATGTAGCGATGTCATTTAAGTGATAGCCAACAGCTGCGGTGTAAGTTGTTTCATCACCAAACTGTTGATCATCATCTTGGCGAACTGTTAGGTTTGCCAGTACTTGTTCGTCGTCATAATAAGCGCCAACAAACGCAGCGAATACTTCACGGCTGTCTTTTAAGTAAGTACCTGAGTTAGTGTTCACTTCATCTTTATACCAATTCAAACCGCCACTAAGAGTCAGCGCTTGATTGAAAAAGTATTGGCCATTGTAATCAATTTGCTCACGCTCAGTTTCAAACTTATCGACCACCGTTGCGCCTGTGTAATCAATACGTGAGTCATCTGAACTATCACTTGATATTGCAATATCAATGGCATGGCTGTGTTTTTCGAAAGCTTTTTTCCAACCTAGTGAAGCTTGGTAGTTTTCAAACTCGCCTTTTTCTACAGTGCTGTCTGCAGGGCTATAAGCGCTATCGTATTTTGCTTCGCCTTCTGAGTATTGTGCTTGCGCTAAAAACTCACCTAACTGCTCATTTTGATAACCTAGGTTAAAGCCAAGGTTTTTGTTCTCGTAGCCGTCTTCATCTGGCGCTAAGCCTTGCAGAACATCAAATCCATCTGTTTTTTCGTAACCGGCATTAACGGCCACATCAACACCCGCAAACTGACCACCTGTCGCTACTTGGTACTCTTGGTAAGAGTCTGAGCCAAAAGTAACATCTAAGGTCGTATTTTGTGCTTTACGCGTAATGATATTAATTACACCAGCTAGCGCATCAGAACCATATACAGCAGCACGTGAGCCTTTAATTACTTCAACACGCTCAATACTGTTTAAAGGAATATTGCTAATACTTTTATAGCCAAGTGTTGCAGAGCCGGTGCGTACACCATCAATTAAAATTAGCGTATGACGAGAACTTGCACCACGTAATGACACACCTGAGCTTTGCCCAAAACCACCATTAGCATTAATTTGAAAGCCTGCTTGAGTGGCCAGTAAGCTTGGTAAGTCACGAACATAGCTTGCTTCAATATCAGCACGGTCAATGACAGTAACGCTGGCTAATACATCATTAATTGATTGTTCGAATTTATTGGCAGTAACTGTGATGTGCTCGATCGATTGCTCGTCAGCAGATACAGAAAAAGACAACGCAGCAGCAACCGCTACGCCTAACGCAGATTTATTTAGCATGATATCCCCTAGCCTGTGCCCACCGCACACGCGAATAGTAAGTTACTTCAAGGCCGGTCTCCGGACTCTGTAAATGCATGGCATATACATTACCGTTGCGGGGGCAGTGTTGGCATTGTTTTCTCCCTGAAAACGCACCGACTTCCCGATTATCTTGCGACTATTTCACCCTTTGAAATAAAACGTATCAGAAGATACAGCAAGCACCTCGAAAATAGGCCGTTATTGTGATGATTTTGGGGAAGAAAGTCAATGGACGGCTATACTTCTAAACCAAAGTTTTAAGTCTAAAGCTTCAAGCTGCAAGTTAAGTGCTAAGGTGTAAGCCGAAAGTAAAAAAGCCAATCAGCATGGCTGATTGGCTTTTATAAAACAATGATTACCAGAAATACTCATGAGGTTTCGAGTTTCCTAACGGAAAAACAATTCCTTCTGGGTCAGCACCATTCAGCACAAGCTTACAAAGAGCTTTATTTAAACGTCTTCTTGGCTTGGTCATCGTCATTTTTACCCACCAACTTGGTGTTTGTTGGTAAAAATAAGTACTGTGCG
Organism: Pseudoalteromonas sp. CO109Y; assembly: GCF_004208935.1. Taxonomy (NCBI): domain Bacteria; kingdom Pseudomonadati; phylum Pseudomonadota; class Gammaproteobacteria; order Alteromonadales; family Pseudoalteromonadaceae; genus Pseudoalteromonas; species Pseudoalteromonas sp. CO109Y. The sequence goes on along the minus strand of NZ_SGPD01000006.1, from coordinate 251,989 downwards.
GGCCTGTGTATTTTCTGTTTATTTTACCGTGTTTATTACGATCTATTGCTTTGTTTTTTACTGACATAAATATCCTCTAGCTGAAAATAGCTAGAAGATATCTTTTTCTCTGTAACCTAATATTTGTCTCAAAATACGCTCCTTGTAAAGTTCAGAAACTTGTAGGCTTATAGCTTAAAACTTACAGCTTAAAGCTAAAAACATAGAGTATTAATCGCGGAAGTTTTTGAACTGGAATGGTTGACCTAAATCAGCAGTACGAACAACTTGCATTGCTTCTTGTAAATCATCACGCTTTTTACCAGTTACACGTAATTCTTCACCTTGAATAGCAGCTTGTACTTTGATCTTTGAGTCTTTGATTAACTTAACGATTTTCTTCGCTACGTCTTTTTCGATACCTTGCTTAAGAGCAACGTCACGCATTACGTATTTACCGCTACGCGACTCATCTTTAAGCTCAAGGCTAGATACATCTAAGCCACGCTTTGAAATTTTCGCAGCAAGAATGTCAAAAAGTTGCATAACTTGTTGTGGTGCTTCTGCTTTTAACTTGATTACTTTGTCACTTAGTTCGATTGATGCATCAACACCACGAAAATCAAAACGCGTCTCTAGTTCACGCTTTGCATTATCTACTGCATTCTGCGCTTCGTTCATTTCTACTTCAGAAACAATATCAAATGAAGGCATGGGGTTCTCCTAACATAGTCTTTTTTAAATTCATTTATGGTTGGCAATTATAACGCTTATTTGTCGATTCTTTCTATTTTTATCCGACTTGTTCAGGTGCGATGCAAAAATTGTTTGATATACTGGCCATTCAATTTCGGCATTTTTTAGGGTTTATTGTGACAAGGCGTGTTTACCAAGTTATCTTTTTAGCCAGCATTATTGGCTTTACTATTTTATTTGCCAAAGAAATTAAAGGGGTGAGCAACCTCTTTCCACACGTTGATAAAGTGGCGCATTTTGGTATTTTCTTTGTACTGGCCATGGTGATGGACAAAGCCTTTAAATTGCCACTAATGGTGCAAATTTTACTGTTAGCTGGATATGGTGCAGCCATAGAGTTTATGCAAGATATGCTGCCTTACCGTCAAGCTTCGGTTGGGGATTTTGTAGCTGATTTTATTGGTGCTGTAAGTTACTTTATTATTAAACTTGGTTTTCATTTAGGTAGCAAGCAACGTAATGGCTAACATTTTAATTGTTGGCGACGGTGCAATTGGCCTATTGTTTAGTCATTTTTTATCAGCACAACATGACATTACATTACTGACCCGTAAGCCGACCCTGACCACGCGTTTTTATCAAGCGAGTAATGGTAAATCACACCCAATTAAGGCTCGCCTTATTCACCACAAAGAGCTAAGCCAATCCGCCCCCTTTGACTTGGTGTTAATAACAGTAAAAGCATTTCAGGTGCAAACTGCCTTTGGACAAGTAGAACCTTATCTCAGTAAAACATGCCAAATCATTCTTTCTCACAATGGCATGGGGAATGTCGATGAGCTCAATGCCCAGCTTTTAAACACGCAAGGGTTAGCGTTTTTAACAACGCGTTTAGCTGGTTTTAAAACAACGCCTTATAGTGTAAGCCATACAGGTAATGGCGAAAGTGTGTTAGGTGCATGTAATGCAGCTGCAAGCAAAAACCTCGGTGAGCTTAAGCAGCAGTTTAGTTACTTACCACACTTTTCTGTGAGCGATGATATTCACTCATTGCGATGGCAAAAACTGTTAGTGAATATTGCAATTAACCCGTTAACAGCGATTCATAACGTAAAAAATGGCCAGCTACGTGCACCGCAATTTAGCACGCGCATAATCAATTTACTTAGTGAAGCATGCCTGGTCGCCAATAAACAAGGGGTCAAAGTAAAACTCAGCGAGGCGCTGGATCAAGCCTATTCTGTGATGACAGCCACCGCTGAAAACTTTTCTTCTATGCAGCAAGACATCAGCCATAATCGAGAATCTGAAATTGATGCAATTTGTGGTTATGTGTGCGAGCAAGGCGCTAAGTTAGGGGTAAAAACTCCCTATAATCAGGCCATGCTGAGCATGATAAAAATAAAAAGTTAATGAGCTAGGAAAGTTTCAAGGGGAAAGGAGAAAGAGTAAAGTTACTTGCTTCTCGTTTCTCGTAACTATTTCAGACATTAAAAAAGCGCGAACATGTCGCGCTTTTATTAGCATCCCTTACGGACGATACACTTTGACGTTGTTGTAGCCTTCTTCGTGCAAGATCAGCGCTTGTAGCTGGCTCATCACACCTTTAGCACAATATAAGTAATATTCTTTATCTTTTGGTAAGTCACCAAATTTAGTTGCTAAGCGGAAGAAAGGTAAATGTACAACTTCAATACCTTCAAGCTCTAATGGGTTTGCATCTTCTTCTTCAGGTGAGCGAATATCAACAACAACCGACCCTTCAGGTAAATCAGATACAGACTCAGCTTCTTTCACTTCTTCTTTTGCTTCGGTGTCGATATCGCGAATATCCATCACACGCGCATTTTCAACAACTGTATTTAGCACGTCGAAGTCAAACTTAGCTTCTTCGGCAAGAATAGTTTTGATTTTAGCTTTAACTGTTGGCTTTTTAGAAATCACGCCACAGTATTCAGGCATGCTTTCTGCCATCTCAGCTGTGCCGATTTGACGCGCAATATTGATAATATCTTGCTTGTCGTGTTGGATTAACGGGCGAATGATTAAAGTTTCCGTCACACGGTCAATCACACTCAAATTAGCCAATGTTTGGCTTGATACCTGACCAATACTTTCGCCTGTTACCAGTGCTTGTACACCTAGTTTTTCTGCAACTTGGCTACCGGCACGCATCATCATACGCTTAAGCACAACACCCATTTGGCTGTTTTCAACGTTTTCTAAAATCTCAGCAACAACAGGTTCAAAATCAACAGTAACAAACTTCACTTTATGAGTAGAGCTAAACTGTTTCCAGATATAATAACTCGCCTGCTTAACACCGATTTCGTGCGCAGCACCACCTAAGTTAAAGAACAAGAAGTGAGTACGCGCACCTTTACGGATCATTTGATAGCTGGCAACACCAGAGTCGAAGCCACCCGACATAAGCGATAATACATCTTCTTGTGTTGGCAGCGGGAAGCCCGCCATACCTAAGTGAGTTTGAGTAACAATGTATGCTTTATCATCACGTACTTCTAAGCGAACAGTCACTTCAGGGTGAGATAATTTAACGCGCGCACCTTCAACATGCTGGTTTAAACCACCACCTACGTAACGCTCTACATCGCTCGATGTGAAATCATGCTTACCAGAACGTTTACAACGCACACAGAAGGTTTTGCCCGCAATAGTGTGGCCGATTAGTTCAAGTGCTTTTTGGTAAATATCGTCGATTGAGTCGAAGTCTGTTTCTGTTACTTCAATAAACTGTACGATACCTGGAATGCGTTTTAAGCCATCGATAATATCTAAGCGAACTTGCTCAGATTCTAGCAAGCTAACAACAGAGATATTGTCCCAGTTGTTTCTTACCTGAACTTTTTCGTCAACACGACGCAAAACGATCTTAATGTTATTTTCTAATAACTTGGTAAAACGCTTACGAACAGATTTACTCTTGATCGCGATTTCAGGGTGTAATTTGACGATAAATTTAAGCATAGTTCACTCTTAGACTGTGGATTTCACACGCCCTGAGGTATAGCAACCTCAAGGGCGCGCGATTATAACAAAAATTATAGCGTCTAGGAAATAAACTGCTTTGCGGGATTATTGTTCGCTTTGCTCTGTTTCAGCAAGGGCTAAATACTTAGCTCTTAATTGGTTAACTTGCTCTAGGTGTTGCTCGGTGCAATGAGCTTTTAATAGCAGTAATACTTTTAAAATACCGTTATAAATATCAGCTCTGGCAAGTTCACCACTTAAGCGACGAGCTTTGATGTAAGGCGTCCAAAAGCTCACGGTCATTTTAAGCATATGCGCAAGTTCTGTAACATCTTCGTCTTCAATGCAAATAACACCACCTTCACGTAATGCAAACAGCACATCTTTGACTTGCTCTAAAAGCTCAGCTTGAAACGCAATATAGCCTTTTTTCAGCTCTTCATCACGAGATAAAATATCGCCTAAGTTGTCGTAGAAAAACTGAAAACGCCACATTAATTCAAACAGTGAATCTAGATAACCGGCTAGATTCTCTAGCGCATCATCATCAGGCGTCAAAGGCTTAAAGTGTGTGTGTAAGTGGTCGCTATACAAAGCAAATATGTGACGAATAATATCTTCTTTATTTTTAAAGTGATAATACAAGTTACCTGGACTTATCCCCATATGCGAAGCGATATGATTGGTTGTTATGGCACGCTCACCGTGGCGATTAAATAACTCGATGCTGGTGTGTATGATCTTGTCCTTTGTGCTCATAGCCTAATTACTCTGTTTTTTATGATTATTACGTTCCCCAGCCGAGCAGTATAAACAAATGCGCGGCAATTAAATACTACCTTGAAAAATATTAACCTCAATCGGTTTAGTACCTTATATAGGTGAAGGTTCCTAATCCGATACGCGTATTTTCGAAGCTGCATAGTCGAGAAAACACTGTTAATATAGCAGGCAAATTTATAAATCGCTGAATGTTATGAACGTTACTGCAATCTATCCGGGCACTTTCGACCCACTTACAAATGGCCATACAGACTTAATTCATCGCGCGGCAAAAATGTTCGATAAAGTGATTGTTGCCATTGCGCATAATCCAAGTAAACAACCTTGCTTTACCCTTGATGAGCGCGTTGAACTTGCTAATAAGATTTTGGCGCACCTTGATAATGTGAGTGTGATTGGTTTTTCTGGCTTATTGGCTGATTTAGCTCGCGACCACAATGCCGAAGTGCTTATTCGTGGAATTCGTGCGGTGTCTGACTTTGACTATGAATTTCAGTTAGCGAATATGAATCGTCGCCTAAACCCAGATCTAGAAAGTGTATTTTTAACACCGGCAGAAAAAAATTCATTTATTTCATCGACACTCGTCAAAGAAGTCGCACGCCACAATGGCGATGTGAGCGAGTTTGTTGACCCTATTGTAGCTAAAGCCTTACAGGATAAAATTCACGGATGAAATTAAAAAAGTTCATTAGCTTAACTGCATTACTAATGATCTCTGCACCAAGTGTTGCTGGGCCATGGATAGAAAGTGACGACCCTTTACTTCGCGCTTCAATCGAAATGCTATTTAACCAAGGCATTATTAAACAGCCTATTAATAGCTACCCATTAATGTGGCAAGGTATCGCACGCGACCTAGACGTTGCCAATACCAGCCAACTAGATGAACGAAGCTTATTTGCCTACCAGCATGTTAAGCATGCCCTTGATAATGCTAAACAAAAAAGCAGCTCAGGTATTCGCCTAAACTACAACAGCGAACCTCTCGCTCAGCAAGGTTTTGGTAAACGCCACCAGCAAGAAAACGGTGTAAATAGTTATGGTTCAATCACAGGGAAGCGTGTTAGCGCTAAAGTCAGTGTAAATTACGCCGATGACGCCCTTGATAAGCAGCATGTTACTTACCAAGATAGCTATTTAGCCGTACTCCTGGGTAATTGGTCACTTAGTGCGGAGCAAGTAAGCCATTGGTGGGGGCCAAGTAACGATAACGCCCTACTACTATCAAATAATGCGGCGCCCATGAAAGGCGTGCGCTTTACCAGAGCAAATACACAATATGTCGGTCCAACTTGGTTATCATTTATCGGTAACTGGCAGTTAACGGGTATTTACGCCAAACAAAAGCCATATCTAAATAACTCAGATGACGGTGACTTTTGGGCGCTCCGATTTGCAAGCACCCCATTAACAGGCCTTGAAATAGCAATTAACAGTGCAGGCTCTGATTATTTAACTAACCTAGAAATTGACCCTGTTACACTCGAAAGCAATGAATCAACACATCGTTTAACTAGTTTAGATGTTAAGTACTCAACCACTTTAGCGGCTCAACCTATTGCTTTTTATGCTGAGGTAATGGGTCGAAATGAAAGTGGCTTAGCACCGAGCGAGCCATTTTATACACTGGGTGTTGAAAGCTATTTTGGCTCGAAAGAGAGCCTATTAAAAAGCTATTTTGAATACTCAAATACAGAACAAACTTGTGAGCAAATTAGCGATTGCGTATATGGCTCTGGTAGCTATACACAACGCTCGCGCTTAATTGGCAGCTCAACACCACTACAAAGTAAATCGGCTATCCTTGGCGCCTATTACCACACTCTAAACGGTTATGGTGGCCATGCTAAGCTTCGTTGGATTGAAAGCGAAACCAAACACGCTGAGCTCGCGTCAGATATGAGTCAGCTGCAGTTAGAACTCGGTTATCAGCAATCTGTGTTTAACGGCCTGTGGAAAGTGACAGGGCTTGTTTCAAAAGATGAAATTGGTGATGAGTCAGAAACAAACACAGCACTTAGAACCAGTTGGGAATACCGCTTTTAACTAATTGAGGTTAAGCTGGTTCAGCTTGACCTCGAATTCGCCTATAAAGCTTCACAAGCCCTAAAAAATCTTTATTACTGAAAAGTGCGATGAGCATCATTGCATCCATAATATTGACAGTAACCGTATAAAAGCCCCATAACCACCACTCTTCGGTATTCTCAAGTATATTAATATCTATATACATGCTGATAAAAAGAGAGCTGTTAATTAATAAACCTAATAACACATAGAGTTTTGCAGGGTAACTATCGATCGATTTACCTTTAGATATAAGCAGTATTGCACCAATACAGGTGAGATCTAGAACTGTCCAAACTACATAGGCAGTTGCATAACTCATCGACTCTATCTGGAAAGTAGCTGAAGTTAGTGGATCTGAGGCTAAATAAGACAAAAACATTGTTAGCGAAATCCACATTAAAGTTTTATCACCATTGGGAACTATTGATTTACTAACCATGTTATATAGGAAAGCCATCAGAAATCCCCACATAATAAATGTTGCTAGATAAGCACTTACATACTTATGAAACTCAGCCAAAGCTTTTCACCTTTTCTTTTGAAAAATTCATGCATACAACACGATGAAGCTTTAGAAAATCCTTATTAAAAAGCAACACGAGAATCATAGTGACATCTACAGTGTTTACGCCAAATGAGTACAAAGTCCAAAGAAACCATTCAGATTTGTTTTCGTATATAAAAATATCGATGTATATCGATAACATTAGGATGGAATTGAGAGTAAGTCCGAAGAGGATATATGTTGTTCCGCAAAAGTTAGCTACCTTGGCACAATACATCCAAGATAAGACTAAAGCTATAGTGAGTAAGTCAAAGTAAAACCAGTTCAAATAACTATAAACAGAGAGTTTAACGAAGCCGCTGATGAAGTATGAAATCATCATAATAAAAGATAAAACAAGAACTCTACTATCTGTTTTATTGATATTAACCGCTAAGTTAAATAAAAAGGCCATCAAAAAGCCCCACTCTATGAAGGCCCCTAACAAGTCCCCCAAAAAAGCATCTATATACATCTTTAAGTTCTATAACTGCTTTTGAAGTTGTTTTGACTTACCTGTACGTAAAAAGCGGTTCTTTAACGCATTTAGACCCAAGATATCTCTATCAACGATGAGTGCGATAATCATCGTAAAATCGAGTAAGTAGACGGTGAATGAGTAAAAGTCCCATAAGAACCAAGGACTTACATTACCAGTAATATGTAAATCATAATACATCAATAATTGAAGTATCGTATTTGAGCAAAGTACAAAAATTACATAGGTAAATGCTGGTGACTTAACACCCTTAATAAAGTAGGTACAACTAAAAATTACAGCTAGGGTAATTACATCATAGATAGCCCAACTAAGGTAGACACTTGAATTATCGAACCAAGAGAATAGATGATCACTTGTAAAGTATGATGCAAAAACAACGAGCGATAGCATTAACAGAACATTATTTCTTTTAGCATTTGCAATCCAGAGAAAGGCATTAAAAAAAAATGCCATCATTAATCCCCATACAACCATTGCAGGAAGAGATAAACCAAAATGTTCTGTTAAATACATCTTTTACTCATAGTGTAATTAATTTGGGCGTTTATCCGGATCTAATACAATGATACCACCGCGTTGGATTTCAGCACCGCCAGATAAAGCCATGGCTTCACTTGATAAAGTTACTGTATCAGATTGCAGGGTTTTATTACTAGTAGTTTGTTCCATAGCTGGCTTTGTTTGTTGCATTTGGCTGTAAGCTTGCATTTGCAATTGGCTATTGTTTGAAACTTGCATAAGTTAATTCCTTTAAGTTAATTGTTTTTTCAGTACAGCTTACAATAGCTTGCAAGCTGAGTTAAGCGTTCTCATTTTTTTGACGCTTTTTTATACTTCATCGCGACGTTGCCACCGCGCTGATAATAAAAGCAATTAACGATCCAACTTTTATAAATTTTGATCTTTTTGATCATAAAAGTCAGCAAATCTAAATTTCAGGCATAAAAAAACGCACAGGGGTAACCGTGCGTTTTTCTCATCCAGGGAATTTAAGCCACGTGTTTACACGGGATCACCGCGCTATTACTTGGCTTTAAAATATATTCCATTGCCACTTCATCGCAGTTCTCTTTGCGAAGGCAAAGCTCACAATCTTTGATCACTTTTTCTGGCAAACTGTCCTTGCTACAAAAGCTGAAACCTTGGCTTGCAAAAAACTCTGGCACTCTTGTCAGGACAATTACCCGACTAAGCGCCAAGCTTTTGGCTTTTTTTAGCAAATGTTCAACAAGTTGACGCCCCTGGCCGGCAATTCGTGATTCGGGGTCCACCCCGAGCGAGCGAATTTCAGCAAGGCCAGTGTCGTAAATATACAGCGAGGCACAGCCTGCAACTTGGTTTTCAACTTCAGTGACAGCAAACTCATTAATTGAGTGAATCATGTCGCTTTTAGCTCGTGGTAGGTTTTCACCTACCGTAGCCCAATGCTGAATTAGCTTAGCAATAGACTCAACATCATTTAAGGTTGCGTCACGTACCGCTATTTGCTGTTTTTTTTTGCGTATTTGATGGCACTAGTTACTTGCTCAAGAGAGGTGCCACCCTGCGCTTGTCTTGCTTTAATACAGGCGTCTATTTCTAATACAGGATATACATCTGATTCGAAAATGCTATGCACAGACTTAAATTGCTCTAAACTTAAATCTTCTAAGTTATTCCCTTGTGCAATAGCCATTTGCACGAGCGTACCAACAATGTGGTGACCTTCTCTAAATGGAATACCTTTAGCCACTAAATAGTCAGCAAGTTCAGTCGCATTTGAGTGACCACCTTTTGCAGCTGCTAATGTTTTATCTGCATTAACTTTAATGCCTTTGATACACGCTTGCGCCATATGAATACATGCCAGCCAAGTTGGCATCGCATCAAATAAGCCCTCCTTGTCCTCTTGCATATCTTTATTGTAAGCAAGTGGTAGGGCTTTTAGTGTCATCATCATGGCACTGAATGCGCCAAAAACACGGCCTGTTTTACCACGGATTAATTCAAGTGCATCTGGGTTTTTCTTTTGCGGCATTAGTGAAGAACCTGATGTCACCCCATCAGAAAGCTCAATAAAGCCCGCTTCACCAGAGTTATAGAAAATTAAATCTTCAGCCATGCGCGACAAGTGGATCATCGAAATCGATGCGCAGCTTAATAGCTCAACTACAAAATCACGATCTGATACAGCATCAAGGCTATTGCGTGTGGCACCGGTAAAACCTAACCCTTCGGCAAGAGTTTGCCTATCAATTGGGTACGCAGTCCCGGCTAATGCACCGCTACCAAGTGGGCAATAATTCATACGATTTTTGGCATCGGTTAAGCGGCTTTCATCACGCTCAAGCATTTCAACATAGGCCATACACCAATGACTAAATAGCACAGGTTGGGCGCGCTGTAAGTGTGTGTAACCAGGTAAAATAGTGCCAAGCTCACGCTCAGCTAAGGCAATAAACTCACCTTTCAGCTCTGCGATTGCTTCAAGAATATGCTCAGCTGTATCACGACACCATAAACGGAAATCTGTTGCTACTTGGTCATTACGGCTACGACCGGTGTGTAACTTTTTAGCAAGGTCACCCACTTTATCAATCAGTGCTGATTCAACATAAGAATGAATATCTTCATGTCCTGCTACAGCAACTGCTTGTGGGTTCGCTTTAACTTCATCTAACAGCTTATTAAGTGCTGCAACTAGGTCATCGTATTCTTGCTGGTTTAAAACGTTTACTTGTTTTAACGCTCCAGCCCAAGCAACTGAACCAATAATGTCTTGCTCTGCAAGTTGATAATCAAAAGGAAGTGAATCGTTGAATTGTTTAAACGCTTCATCTGGACCCGTAGAAAAACGTCCGCCCCATAGTGCCATTGAACTGTCTCCAAATTCGGCTATTGCCCTGCAATGCAGGGCAATAATTAAATTACTTTTTCGTTAGTGCTGAGATTCTGCTTGAAAGCGAGAATAAACGAATGAAGCCTTCTGCATGTGATTGGTCATATACATCATCTTCGCCGAAGGTTGCGAAATCTTCGCTGTATAAGCTATTCGGTGATTTTTTCTGTACCGCAGTGACTTGGCCTTTATAAAGCTTAAGCACTACTTCACCCGTTGCTAACTTAGACAGTGATTCAGCGCCTGCAAGAATCGAGTCTTTTAATGGCGTAAACCAACGACCGTCATAGACTAAGTGAGAGAACTCGCCACCAAGTACTTCTTTCCATTTACGGCTTGATTTATCTAGCACTAGCTCGTCAATAGCTTGAAGAGCAGCCATGATCACAGTGCCCCCTGGTGTTTCATAACAGCCACGCGACTTCATACCCACCAAGCGGTTTTCTACGATATCAACACGACCCACACCATGCGGAGCAGCAATGTCATTTAATTTAACTAAGCAGTCATATGGTTTAAGCGATTCACCATTAACAGCAACCACTTCACCTTCAACAACGTTTAATGTTACATATTCTGCTTCATTGGGTGCTTGCTCTGGCGAGTTAGTCCAAGTCCATACTTGATCACTTGGTTGGCACCATGGATCTTCAAGCTCACCACCTTCGTGAGAAATATGCCAAGCATTCGCATCACGGCTATAAATTTTTGTTGCTGACGCAGAACATGGAATATTACGCTCAGCTAAGTAATCAAGTAATGACTCACGGCTTGATAAGTCCCACTCACGCCATGGTGCAATCACTTTTAGATCTGGTGCAAGGGCTGCGAAACATGACTCAAAACGTACTTGGTCGTTACCTTTACCAGTACAACCATGTGAAAGCGCATCAGCACCTACTTTACGGGCAATTTCAACCTGCGCTTTAGCAATGATTGGACGCGCCATAGATGTACCTAGTAAATAAGTGCCTTCGTAAATAGAACCCGTTTTTAAAGTTGGGTAAATATAGTCGCTGACCATCTCGTCTTTTAAGTCAACGATATGGCATTCCGACGCACCTGAAGCTATGGCTTTTTCTTCAACGCCTTCAAGCTCTTCTGCGCCTTGGCCAACATCAGCAACAAACGCGATTACTTCACAGCCGTAGTTTTCTTTTAACCATGGCACGATTGCCGATGTATCAAGACCACCAGAATAGGCTAATACGACTTTTTTAATTGAACTCATTGGTGTTCCTTAAACAAAATTTGGATTTAATAATGTGACAAGTAGAGCATTTTGCGCGTGCATACGATTCTCTGCTTGTTGGATAATTTTTGATGCTGGGCCATCCATTACCTCAGAGGTAATTTCAAACTCACGATGCGCTGGCTGACAATGCAGTACCGTTTGCGCACCGGTTTTCTCTAGTAGGGCTTGGTTAAGCTGATATGGCATATATTTAGCTTTAACCTGCTCAAGCGGTGTTTTATCACCCATTGAAACCCAGGTATCAGCATAGACTGCATTTGCGCCAACTGCCGCCTCAATTCTGTCACTCACCATGACAGAGGCACCATTCATTGCTGCAATTTGCTCTGCTTGCTTAAGAATTTGCGAATCTGGCGAGCTACCTTTAGGACAAACTGCAACAAAATCAGTGCCTAAAGTAGCGGCTAATAACATTAGAGAGTGTGTAACGTTGTTACCTTCACCTAAGTAAGCAAGCTTTAGTTTGCTAACATCGCCATGGACTTCTTGCAGCGTTAAAAAGTCAGCAAGCGCTTGGCACGGGTGATATAAGTCACATAAGCTATTAACAACAGGCACCGATGAATATTCAGCAAGCGTGGTCAGTGTTTTGTGTGCATTCACGCGAGCAACAATGCCATCAGCCCAAGTTGAGATATTAAGAGCAAAGTCTTTAACCGATTCACGAGCGCCCATGGCACCATTTTGTGAATCTAAATAAACTGCGTGACCACCCAGTTTATTAATACCAATATCAAATGATAAACGAGTACGTAAACTTGGCTTTTCAAACAATGTAACCACTGATTTGCCCGCTAATGCTTGGCTAAAGTCTGTTGGGTTTGCTTTAATTTTTTGCGCTAAATTTAGTAATTTAAGTGCGCCTTTTTGGTCTAATTCAAGACCATTTAAGAAATTCTTTAACATGAAATACCTATGGTGTAATTTTCGTTCCTACATGTTCGCCTTTTAATAAAGCGACTAAGTTCTCTGGCTTCAGCCAGCTTGAGATATACACACCACGTCGTAAATGTTGGGCAGCAAGAAGGCTGGTCTTTACTTTGACCTCCATCCCGCCCTGAATGACTCCTTCAAGGATAAGTGCTTCGATTTGCTGCGTATTAAGTTGATGTAGAGGCTGCTTATTGGCATCAAGCACAGCTTCTACGTCTGTCATAAAAATAAGTTCTGCATTAAGCTCTTTAGCGATAGCCGCTGCAGCTTCATCTGCATTGACGTTGTACCATTGGCCATCTTCCCCAAAGCCAATAGAGCTCACTAGGGGTAAACGACCTTGTTCAAGCATGCTAGGTAGCACGCTGTCACAACTACCCGAACATTGACCTACTTGCGCCAATACTTTAAGTTTTTCAGATACCAGTACACCCGCTTCATAAAGGCTTAAACCCACAGGTTTATGGCCAGCGCTGATTGCTTGGCTCATCAATTGTTTATTAGCACAACCGGCAAGAGCACCAACAATATATGGCATTTGCTCATTTGGGCTGATACGTAAACCTTGATGTTTTGCAGTTACAAAGCCGGCGTCTTTAAGCCAAGCATCCACCAAGGCACCACCACCATGAACAATCACAAAGTTATCTTGTTGCTCAGAAGCTAAAACATCAAAAAGCGCTTTTGCGGCATCTGCGCTATTTAACACTGCACCACCGACTTTAATGATCCAAGTTTTCATTACAGCGCTCCTACTAAACCAGTATGGTGAGGTTCACCCATAGCTAAATTAATGCACTGTAATGCTTGCCCAGCGGCACCTTTTAGGAGGTTATCAATAGCTGACATAACGATGAGTTGCTCACCTTTTTGTTGCCATGCAATATCAACAAATGGCTGTTTAGCCACGCCTTTAATGCTTGGAATTTTATTGCCAAGTAAACGAATTAACGGCTCATTTGCTAATACTTGATAAGCCGCATTCACTTGCTCTGCAGTTACGCCTGGTTTTAATTGCACATAAATAGTTTCTAAAATTCCACGGGGGAAGTTACCCAAATGTGGCGTGAATAGCACAGAGTGACCAAGGTGCTGCTCAATCTCAGGTGTGTGTCTGTGGTTAAACAAGCCATAAGGAGCAAGTGACACTTCGCAAAAGTGCGTATTAACACTGGCTTTTCTACCAGCGCCTGTAACACCTGACACCGCATTAACAATAATGGCTTGATCAGCTAATAAACCCGCTTCTTTAAGTGGTTTTAAAGAATTAAGTGCTGCTGTTGGGTAACAACCCGCTACAGCAACAAGGTTTGCTTTACTAATCGCATCGCTATTCCACTCAGCTAAACCATATGCTGCTTGCTCTAAAAGCTCAGGATGTTCATGTGCGAAACCGTAATAAGTTAGGTAATCCTCATTCCCAGCTAAACGGAAGCCACCTGAAAGGTCGAATACTTTTTTACCCATGGCTAAAAATTGGGGAGCAAGATCAACACTGACCTTGTGATCTGTACACAGGCATACATAGTCAGCATTGCTTTCGATATCTTTATACGCTCCAGCAGTTAGAGGTTGTAGTGGATACTCTAACAATCCAAGGTGCTCAGGGTATAAATCGCTTAATAACTTACCTTTATCTAAACTCCCTTCAGACACATAACATGCTTGTAGGGTCAGTTTTGGATGCTTAGCAACTAAACTTGCCAGCTCTGCGCCGCTATAACCACTCGCGCCAATAATCACTACATTCATTGCTTACTTTTACCTATTAAATCTGTTTATCGATACGCCTAAAATTACTCGCTCAATAGCGAATAAAAACACTGTCTAAAGTAATGAAATCAGGTTATCGTCGTTTCGTGTTCATCGTACAGCTTTACTAATATTTATGCTTAAAAAGTGAATTGATATTCATCATAAATACTTTTATATTGTTATGCAATTAGATTGAATAATTATTTTTGGATTTTTTTATGTCGCTACCCTCTTTTATATCTATGTATCAGCAGCTAATTGCTGCCCCTTCAATTAGTGCGATTGAAGATTCTTTGTGCATGAGCAATAAAGGGGTTATTACCTTGCTCGCAAACTGGTGCGAAAGCCTTGGTTTTACATGTGAAATCACAGAGCTTGAAAACGGTAAAGGCCGTTACAACTTATTAGCGAAACGCGGTGAAGGAGATGGCGGTTTAATGCTTGCAGGTCATACTGATACTGTGCCATTTGATGATAGCCGCTGGAACTACGATCCGTTCAAACTTAGTGAGCATGGCAATAAACTTTATGGTTTAGGTAGTATTGATATGAAGGGCTTTTTTGCCTTTGTATTGCAAGCAATTAGTGAGCTCGATGAAACTAAACAAACAGAGCCACTATTAATTCTAGCCACAGCCGATGAAGAAACTACAATGGCGGGAGCACAACAAATTTGCCGCCATCCAGACTTAAAACCAGCGCGCTGTATTATTGGTGAACCAACTGATATGACACCAGTATTTACTCATAAAGGCCATATGAGTACAGCTATTAGAGTAATTGGTCGCTCAGGCCATAGCTCTGACCCTGAACGTGGTTTAAACGCCATCGAAGTCATGCATAAAATGATTACAAAATTGTTAATCATCAAAGAAGAATTAAAGAATAAATATTCAGTTGAGCACTTTGAAATTCCGTACCCTACTTTGAACCTTGGCCATATCCATGGTGGCGATAATGCCAACCGCATTTGTGGTTGCTGTGAAATGCACATTGATATGCGGCCTTTACCAGGTTTAAGTGTGCAAGAGCTACAAGCGATTTTGCTAACAGCCGCAGAAGAGATTAATGCCCAATACCCAAATGCAGTGAGCGTTATCGACATGCATGAACCTATCCCAGCATTTAGTGGTAGCACTGATACAGCACTTGTAAAGCTGGCCGAAAAAGTCTCAGGTCAACCTGCTGTCGCTGTAAACTATTGTACAGAAGCTCCTTTCATTCAACAGCTTGGCTGTGAAACCATCGTCATGGGACCTGGCTCAATTAACCAAGCCCACCAGCCAGATGAGTTTTTGGCGATGGAAAAAATTAAACCTTCGCAAGCGATTATCAGTAACATGATTAAAGCAAGCTGCTTTAGCGAATAGGAGCATCACGCTCCCTTTTCTAATCCATATACTTACTTAAGTACTTTTTAAATACCGGATCAGTTTTCGCCAGCTCTTTTTGCTCCGCTAAAATATCTTTTAGAATTGCTTTAGAGGTTAACGGGTTGGCTAATACAACGCGAAAAACCACGGTGGGTTGATGGTCATATTTTGCAGGAGTTAAACGAGTACGCGATACAAAAGAACGACCCGCTTCACGCTGACGTTTTTGCATGCTTGCAGTAAAGCGATTCAACGAAGCGTAAATATCTAATTTCGTTTCTTCGTCAGCATCTTTAAGCTTCGCTTGGATTTCTTTTGGTACATAACGATAGGTTAATAAGCAAAGCTCAGGCTCTGAGATTAACTCAAAGTCTTCATCCTGCTTGATCATGTCGGCAAAAGTGCGAGCCTTAACGATACTGCGATCAATTAGCATCTCGTAGCCTTTACGGCCAATAACACGTAAGCAAGCATGCACTAACATTGCCATACCAGGGCGGCTGCCCTCAAGGGTATGACTGCCTAAATCTTTTGAGCCTTTACGAAGAATATATTCCGCATGATGCTCAATAGCATCCGTCGCAGCAGGATCTTTAAATAACACCAGACCAGCCCCCATTGGTACATACATTTGTTTGTGTGCATCAATGGTTATTGAATCAGCGCGTTCGATACCGCTCAATAGGTGGCGATAATTTGAAGATAGTAAGGTTGACCCCCCCCATGCAGCATCGACATGAAAATGACAGCCAAGTTCTTCGCTCAAATCAGCCATTTCATTTAGTGGATCTATGCTGCCTGTTTCAGTCGTACCAGCAACACCCACGAGTGCCATTACCTTAATGCCAGACGCTTCAAGCTCATGGGCCTTTCTACGCATCGCATCGACATCAACTTTATTATTTTCGCCGGTTGCGATTGCGACAATGTTATCGCGACCAATACCCAGTAGATCAACGGTTTTGCCTAATGAGTAATGGCCTCGCTCAGAAACAAGCACAGCTAAGCCTTTATAACCATAATGCAGCATTCCAGCGATTAAACCCTGCGCAGCAATACCTTTATAGTCACCATCCGCTTTTAATAAACGGTTGCGGGCAATCCATAGTGCAGTAATGTTAGCAACAGTGCCACCTGAACAAAATGCGCCTAATGACGTTTTCGCGCTGTGCATCCATTTACTATAAAAGCTGTCGTCTTCACCATATGCAAGGTGATGCATCATGCCCAAAACTTGTCTTTCAAGAGGCGTAAATGCCTTTGAAGTTTCAATTTTTACTAGGTTTTGGTTAAGACCGACCATTAACTTAGAAAGCGGTAACACAAAATGCGGTAATGCTGAGGTCATATGGCCAATAAAGCTCGGCGCAGCGGTATGAACAGAATGAGCAACCAACTGCTCCATAATGTCTTGAGCATAGTCAGATACAAAGGTCGGCTCTTCTGGAATAGTAGCCGTTTGAAAGTCTTTTTCAATTTCGTGCAAAGGCTTTTCGATAGCAGCTATGTTCTCATTTAAGAACCCTGCTAAGTTGCTAGAAATTTCAGATTCGATTTTACTTAATGTCGAGTCTGGTGCTTCTGGCACCGTAAAAATACGAATCAAGCTTTCTTTAGAGGCGACGGCACAACGCTTTTGATCCATCCTAATACCCATAATTAGCAGCTAAAAATGCACCCGATGATGGGACATCTGGGTAAGCACTTTTGCGGCACTGTTTCTACGAAATTGGCTAACTTTACTGGAATATCACGAAAATGTCTCGCATAAAGCAAAAAAGCGCTAATTTCGATGACAAAAAAGTGATCGGTTAATGAAATTTGCAGTCATTTTATACTATCAGACACGCTTTTTTTGAGTATAATCAAACGATAACTGCTAAGGGAACCTCTATGCCCAAAGGAATGCAAAAAACCAGCTGGCTGCTATATGGCTTCGCCGCATTTTTTATTAGCTTATTTGGCTATATCTATTACACCTATGAAACCACGCGTAGTGAGATCATGGAAAATATCGATACCAAACTGCTTAATGCCGCGGTCAGTGTCAAACATATCCTAGGTGATGACTATCACAATATAGTTAATGCGGGCTTACCAATCTCTTCGGCAATATATAAAGACAAAAGCCGAGCCCTATCTGAGTATGCAAAACAAATGCAGCTTGCCTATGTGTACGCAATGGTACTGCGCGACGGCAAAGTCTACTTTAGTGCGTCGAGTTACACGCAAAAAGATCAAAACAATGGCCGCGTAACACAGTTTCTAGATGCCTACCCCGAAGCGACAGAACTTAACAAAGAAGCTTTTTTTTCAACAGAGCCTGTATTTGAGGTATCAAAAGATCAATGGGGCTATTTTAAAAGCATCTTTGTCACTTTTGTCGATGATAATGGTCACACCTATATAACGGGTGCCGACATAACCATTAGTGACTTAAATCAGCAACTGCAGCACAGTGTGACCCGTGCAATGATCACAGGCTGTTTCTTTTTCTTTATTGCAGCGCTAATTGCTGGGCTGTATTTTTTACAACTAAAACGCTCCCTCTCAACAGATGCCCGCACCGGCTTTGCTAACCATGTCGCGCTGGAATACTACATAAAGAAAACCACCAAACACCGTATGGAGCTAGCAGTTATTGCCATTAATGAGTTAGAAGATATTAGCAGTTTTTATGGCACTGAAGTGAGCGACAAAGTAATGGGTAACTTGCTTAGCTATTTTCAATCAAGGATGCCTAGCGAAGGGTTTGTCTATCGATTAGCAACGAATAAAATTGCGCTATTACGAACGCATAGTGATGAGCGTAATATCGATGATGTTATTAATGCTTTTAACTATGCAATTCCTGCGTTGAAAGAGCCTTATATCTACGTGAGCTTGTATGCAGGTATTGCTACAGGTAATAAATTAATGCTGATTGAAAATGCCCATGTTGCGCTGCAGCAAGCAAAGCTTAATAATCAGCGTATTGTACGTTATGAAAATGTGTTTAAGCAGGTTGAAGAGAAATTTAGAAGCAATGTTACGCTTGCCAAAGAAGTAAAAGAAGCCTTCGATAACAATCGCATCGTACCTTACTTTCAAGCGGTCTATAATAACCAAAGCAAACACATTGACCATTATCAATGCCTAGCCAGAATGGCCAGTGCTACAGGTCGTATTCATGCGCCAGATTACTTTATGATGGTGCTAAAGCGCTCACGTATGGACGGTCTTTTAAGGCGCACCATGTTTACTCGCTGCATTGAGCAGTTTAGGAAAACCAATGTGCGATGGAGTATCAACATTACCGCACAAGATATTCTCGACCCAAGCTTAAGCGAGTTTTTAGAGTTACAACTTAGGCGCTATCCGCAGCCTCATAATATTATTTTTCAGTTTTATGAGCGTGATGCCATTGCTTACTTTAGTGAAGTAAAAACCTTTATTAACACCCTAAAAAATAAAGGTGCTCAGGTTATTATCAATGAATTCGGCGCGGGCTTTTCAAACTTACCCCACATTAGAAAGCTAGAAATTGATGGCTTGAAGCTAGATAAAGGGTTGGTGAGCCAAATTCATACCAATACTGATAACTATCTGTTTATTGAAAACTTGGTGAAATATGCTCAGCAATTAAAGTTAGATGTAATTGCTGAGCAAGTTGATAACGAACAAATAGCTGACGCGCTTGCTCGAGCGGGTGTTACTTTAATGCAAGGGAGTCATTTTGCACCACCGACCCCCTATATTCATTAAAGGTTGATCACCAAACGGTGACTTTGTTGACCACTGGCCCAATATTTACGTTCGAATGGAGTAATTGCAGTATCGCTTTCATACAGCTCAACATCGCACTTATGCCCTGCAAGCTCTAATGAGCGAGCAAACTCTTTTACGTATATATCCCAGTTGCTTCTCAGCTCTAAGCGGCCGCCTAATTTAACGATATACGGAAAAATTGCAGCGCCGTGCCAGCGTCTTTGTAAGTGCTTTGCTTTTGGCCAAGGGTTTGGATACAACAGGTAATGATGACTAGGTTGCCACTTTGCAGCCACCGCTAAGCGCCAAAAATCGTTTAAATCAGCTTGTACTAAAATGTACTGCCCTGCATCCGTTTGCTTGTATTCAATATCATGCTTATCTAGACGATGTGATGACTTATCAATACCAATCACCAATGCATCAGGATGGCGCTTTGCTAAGTTAGCGGTGCTTTCACCCACACCACAACACGAATCAAGAATAATAGACCCGTTAAATGCCTGCACCTTTTCGTTTACCTGATCAAAAGCCGCTTGCGTATGCTCTGCAATCGGCTTTTTAAATTCAGCACTTAAGTGCTTTAAAACAATTTCGTCTAGCTTTTCATGTAAGCCAGGTTGATTCGATACAATACTTCTCGAATTTGCATCCGTCATTAGTGTCTAAGCCCCACACCACGTTTAATAAGGGTTAATGCTAACGTAAATAAACCTACAATAAATAAACCAAGTACACCAAATGCTACCGATAAGTCGACATCAGACACACCTAAGAAGCCATATCTAAATGCATTCACCATATAAATAATTGGGTTTACTTGCGATACGCCTTGCCAAAATTCTGGCAACAAGGTGATAGAGTAAAACACCCCACCGAGATAAGTCAGCGGCGTTAAAATAAAGGTCGGGATAATACTAATATCATCAAAGCTATTAGCATAAATTGCATTGATAAGTCCGCCTAACGCAAATACAGCCGACGTTAAAATAACCGTAGCCATAATCACAAAAATATTATGAATTTGAATATCAACAAATAGCAAAGAGACACAGGTAACAATTAAACCAACCAGCATACCTCGTGTCATACCACCGCCCATGTAGCCAAGTACAATGATGTAGTTTGGCACTGGTGCAACTAAGAGCTCTTCAATGCTTTTTTGAAATTTAGTCGAATAAAAACTCGAGGCAACATTCGAGTAAGAGTTGGTGATCACCGACATCATAATCAGACCTGGGACAATAAACTCCATATAACTAAAGCCACCCATATCACCGATACGAGAACCAATCAGATTACCAAAAATCACAAAATACAGGCTCATCGTGATTGCCGGCGGAACTAAGGTTTGCACCCAAATACGTAAAAAGCGAATACACTCTTTGATCCAAATACTTTTTAGCGCTACTCCATATTTAAACATTATTCGCCTCGCCCTTGTTCTAATAACCCTACAAACAGCTCTTCTAAACGGTTTGCTTTATTTCGCATACTCAGCACAGTATTACCTTGTTCAGTCAGCGCACTAAACACCTGGTTTAAGCCTTGAGACTTCGCCACTTCAACTTCTAAAGTGTGATCATCGGTCAGTGTGTATTTATAACCTTCAATGCTAATTGGCTGCACTGGTTGCTTTAAATCAAGTACAAAGGTTTCTTTATCAAGCTTGGCAAGTAACGCTTTAATGGTAGTGTTTTCAACAATCACACCACTGTCGATAATCGCGATGTTTTTACATAACAGCTCGGCTTCTTCTAGATAATGGGTGGTCAAGATGATGGTCACACCTTGCTTATTAATCTCGCGAAGAAAATCCCACATAGAGCGGCGTAACTCAATATCAACACCCGCTGTTGGTTCATCTAAAATGAGTAATTTAGGTTCATGCATCAGTGCACGAGCAATCATTAAACGGCGTTTCATACCACCTGAAAGGGTGCGCGCTTGTTTATCTTTTTTCTCAAATAAACCTAGCTGCTTTAAGTATTTTTCAGCACGCTCATGTGCCAGCTTTCTTGGTACACCGTAATAGCCTGCTTGGTTAACTAAGATTTGATTTAGTGTTTCAAACTGACTGAAATTAAATTCTTGCGGTACTAAGCCAAGTTCAGACTTAGCAGCTTCAAGGTCTGTATCAATATCGTGACCAAACACCTGGACACGACCGGCGCTTTTATTCACTAACGATGAGATAACACCAATAGTGGTTGATTTACCGGCACCATTTGGACCAAGTAAGGCAAAGAAGTCGCCTTGCTGAACTTGTAAATCAATGCCTTTTACAGCTTCAACACCATTTTTATAAACCTTTTTTAGGCCTTCAATATTTAATGCGATCGTTTTTTCGCTCACTGTTTGCCCTCTCCATAACCCCAACGTTTCGTCAAAGTATGTTCAATGTTTAAATGATCTAAAATTCGCGCCACCATAAAATCAACCAAATCTGAAATCTGCTCTGGTTGATGATAAAACCCCGGTGCCGCAGGCATAATAGTTACGCCCAGTCGTGCTAGCTTCAGCATGTTTTCAAGATGGATTTCGCTAAATGGCGTTTCACGCGGGACTAAAATCAGCTGCCCACGCTCTTTAATAACCACGTCAGCGGCGCGTTCGAGTAAGTTATCTGATGCCCCGACCGCAATTGCAGATACTGAACCTGCACTACATGGGCATACCACCATTTTTTTCGGCGCGGCTGAACCAGATGCAACAGGACTAAACCAGTTGTCTTTACCAAATACTTTAAGTTGCTCAGGAGCGGCATTAAAAAGTGTACTCAGCTGCTCTGTCGCTTTGTCTTCATTACCTGAAAGTTTGATATTCGATTCTGTATCAAAGACCACTCTTGCCGCACTTGAGATCAGTACATACACCTGAAACTGCTGTTCAAGTAATACTTCTAATAACCTTAAGCCATAAGGAGCCCCAGAGGCACCGCTAAAAGCTAACGTTATTTTATCTTTAAATTGCATACAGTTAAGCTCCGTATACTGGTTAGTTTTGTTCAAGGGCAGTGATTAAACGCTGATGAATACCTTCAAAACCACCATTACTCATAATTAAAATATGTTGTGACGGTGCACTATTGGCAACAACCTGAGTAACGATTTCCTCAGTACTTTTCATACAATGCATACCCGCTTTGTCTGCATATTCTTTAAGTGACCAGCTTAAATTTTCTGGCTCAAATAAATACACATCATCTGCTGCATCGAGTGAATCAATCAGGGTTTGTTGATGCACGCCCATTTTCATTGTGTTTGAACGAGGCTCTAAAATAGCAATTATCTTCTCAGTGCCTACTTTTGCACGTAGCCCTGCTAAGGTCGTTTTAATTGCCGTTGGATGATGAGCAAAGTCGTCATACACTTTTATTGAGTTAACGTCGGCTTTAAGCTCCATACGGCGCTTAGGAGAGATAAACTCGGCTAAGCCTGCAATACTGACTGATACCGCGATGCCTACATGTCTGGCTGCTGCAATAGCCATAATGGCATTTTTGACATTGTGCTCGCCCATAGCTTGCCAACTGACAACACCTTGCACTTGTGAATTTAGTAGCACTTCAAATTCACTACCATCAGCTTTAAGTAAGCGGTAATCCCAATCACCCGCCAGTGTTTCGCTCTCGCTCCAAAGGCCACGTTCAATCACATCTTGTAGTGCTTCGTCTTGGCTTGGCCAAATCACTTTGCCACTACAGGGTAATGTACGCATCAAGTGGTGAAATTGTTTCTTTATCGCGTTTAAATCTTCAAAAATATCAGCATGATCAAATTCAAGATTATTTAGAATTAAGGTGCGTGGTAAGTAATGAACAAATTTACTGCGTTTATCGAAAAACGCCGTGTCGTATTCGTCGGCTTCAATAACAAAAAATGGCGTTTCGCCAACACGAGCAGACACACCAAAGTTTTGTACGATACCACCAATTAAAAAGCCCGGTTTCATTCCTGCGTATTCTAGTAACCATGCCAGCATACTGGCTGTAGTCGTTTTGCCGTGTGTTCCGGCCACAGCCAACACCCAAGAGTTTTGCAGTAAATTATGCTTTAACCATTCTGGACCAGAAGTATAAGGCAAGCCTTTATCAAGAACGTATTCAACACAAGGGTTGCCTCGGCTCATAGCATTACCAATCACCACCATATCTGGCGCGGGCTCTAGTTGGGCAACGTCATAACCTTGGGTGAGTGTAATTCCTAGCTCTTCTAATTGCGTGCTCATCGGCGGGTACACATTTTGATCAGAGCCTGTCACTGTATGACCTAACGATTTAGCGATTGCGGCAATACCACCCATAAAGGTGCCACAAATTCCAAGAATGTGAATATGCATCTACTGTCCTGAGCAAAATGAATAAGAGATAAGTAAGGCGTTATAATGCCAAATATAAGCTTTACTTACCATTACTACACGGCATTAGAGTATTGCCAAATAGCCAACATAAAAAAACACCTCAACTTGAGGTGTTTTTTAATTAAGTTTAAAGCCTATTTTACAGCATTAAGAATGCAAACAAACCTACACCTAATAGTAAGCGATAGATAACAAATGGCATCATGCCCATGCGCTCAATCACTTTTAAGAAAAAGAAAATACATGCATAAGCCGATACAAAGGATAAACCTGCGCCTAATAGAATTGCATGCCAATCAATCGCCTCGCCCGCTGTAGCCAACTGATACACATAATATGAACCAGCTGCAGCAATAACTGGAATTGACATTAAAAACGAAAAACGTGCTGCGCTTTGCTTGTTTAGACCCAACATTAAGCCCACAGTAATGGTAATACCTGAGCGGGATGTACCAGGGAATACCATAGCGAGAACTTGTGAAAAGCCGAGTAATAACGCACTGAAAAAGTTTACTTGGTAAATATTCTTAACTTGCTTTGCTTTTACATCGGCATACCAAAGTAACAAACCAAATACGATGGTTGAAGTAGCAATAACCCAGGCATTACGCGAGTAGCTTTCCACAAAATCTTTAAATAAATAACCAATTAATAATGCTGGAATGGTCGCAACAATAATCCACCAGCCTAAACGACTATCATCGGTTGCGCCTTGTGAACCAAACGATTTAAACCACGCACCGAGAATATCCACCACTTCTTTACGAAAATACAGTACCACAGCACCTAGTGTACCTACGTGTACCGCAACATCAAATGCCAAGCCTTGGTCGTGCCAACCTAAAACTTGTGAGGGTAAAATTAAATGTGCTGAGCTCGAAATAGGTAAAAACTCAGTCAATCCTTGAATTAAGGCTAAAACAATTATCTCAATAATACTCATGGGTTAGAAAACTCCACCTTCCATAGTTTTTGTTGTGGGTTGTTATAATTATTCCATAACTCAGCCAAAGTTAGCTTAGCTACGGGGTGATAAAAATCGGGAGCAATTTCAGCTAGAGGCTGCAATACAAACGCATTTTTGGTTATTTCATCCCGCGGTAATTGCGCAGGCGAATCACAGATAATGTCATCATAAAACAATAAATCAAGGTCTAATGTGCGAGGACTAAACTTTTTATCCTCACGAGTGCGGCCATTATCAAGCTCAATTTTTTTCAGTAGTTTACATAGTTCAGCTAATGGCATATCTGTTTTTGCTGCGACCACTGAATTATAAAAATTACTACCTGCAAACCCCACCGCTTCACTTTCATAAACAGACGAATGTATAAAGTCTGGAAAGTGAGGCTTTAAGGCAATAAGCGCTTGTCGAAGATAATGCTCTTTATTGACATTAGAGCCTAAGCTTATAAAAATTTGCGCCATGGTTAGTTTGCCTTACGACGGGTGATCTCAACTCCCACAGTTTGCGCTTGTGGCACTGCGGCTGGTTTACTAACACGTATAGTGACTTGGTTAGTAGCAAACTCAGCTAAAATAATGGCAGCTAATTGCTCAACTAAAGTTTCAAGTAACTCAACTGGTTTTGCCGTTGTGTGTTCAATCACTCGCTCACTCACTTTGGCGTAATCAAGTGCTAAATTTATATCATCAGTTGCCGCTGCGGCAGAAATATCACATAACATTTCGATATCAAAATACAGGCTTTGTTTACTTTCTTTTTCAAAATCATACACGCCAATAATGGTGTCTACATGTAGTTGTGATATATATACCTTGTCCATTGATACTCCAAGTGACATGAATATTAAAACAACTCCTCATACTAAACGCTTATTGATAACAATAATGCGCTATATAAGCTGTCATACTGTTTTAATATATAAAAATTACCCCTACAATAACGGATAGATGCATTGCAATAAGGTGCTTACATTCTACTCGATGAGAGCGGCAGATGGTTTT
The DNA here is from genome assembly GCF_004208935.1 of Pseudoalteromonas sp. CO109Y. Classification (NCBI taxonomy): domain Bacteria; kingdom Pseudomonadati; phylum Pseudomonadota; class Gammaproteobacteria; order Alteromonadales; family Pseudoalteromonadaceae; genus Pseudoalteromonas; species Pseudoalteromonas sp. CO109Y. The sequence continues at coordinate 226,150 of NZ_SGPD01000006.1, read as the reverse complement.
GCCGCCAATGATAGCCCAAAAGTGCAGATTAAAAAATAAGGAAGCGCGTGTTAGAAGTTTTAATGTTAGTTTTAGCTTACATACTGGGATCGGTCTCTTCCGCTATCCTTGTATCACGGCTGTTTAAACTACCAGACCCACGCAGTCATGGATCGAATAACCCTGGTGCTACAAATGTTTATCGCCTTGGTGGAAAAGTCCCCGCTGTTTTAGTTCTTGTCTTTGATATTTTAAAAGGAACCATCCCTGTCTGGGGTGCCTACTTTTTAAAAATAGACCCGCTAATGCTAGGTTTAATTGGTGTAGCAGCCTGTTTAGGGCATATGTATCCGCTGTTTTTTAGCTTTAAAGGTGGTAAGGCTGTCGCGACCGCTTTTGGCACGTTATTACCCATTGGTTTATCGCTAGGTGGGATGCTGATCGCAACCTGGCTCATAATTATTGCTATCACACGTTATTCATCACTTGCGGCACTGGTTACGGTTTCATTAGCACCTCTTTATACTTGGTGGATAAAACCTTTGTATACCTTGCCAGTTACCTTTTTAACCGTGTTGATAATTTTCCGTCACAGAGCAAATATTACTCGCTTGATGGCGGGGGAAGAGCCTAAAGTAGGGGCTAAGAAAAAAGCCCCAGAGCAGGAATAGTGTTATAAATTAAAGTGCTTCGAGTGAATCAATAGGCCAGCGCGGCTTTGTTTTCATATCAAGGCTAGCAAACTGACCTGCTTTCAAACGCTGCATACCAGCATAAGCAATCATAGCGCCGTTATCTGTACAAAACTCTGTGCGTGGGTAATAAACGCGCCCTTTCATGCCTTGCATTACTCGTTCAAGTTGCGCACGCAATTGCACGTTTGCACTTACACCACCGGCAATCACTAAACGTTTGATACCTGTTTGCTTTAATGCACGCTTACATTTAATGATTAGAGTATCTATTACCGCTGTTTGGAATGCATGAGCAATATCAGCTTTGGTTTGCTCGTCATCATCGCTATCACGAATCGCAAGAGACGCTGCTGTTTTTAAGCCACTGAAGCTAAAATCTAAGCCTGGTTTATCAGTCATCGGACGTGGGAATACAAAACGCTCAGGCGTACCTTGCTCCGCAAGTTTTGCTAGACGTGGGCCACCAGGGTAATCAAGACCTAATAACTTCGCGGTTTTATCGAATGCTTCACCGGCAGCGTCATCAACTGACTCTCCCAGCACTTCGTATTCACCAATGCCAGATACTTTAACCATCATAGTATGGCCGCCAGACACCAGTAGTGCGATAAACGGAAATTCCGGTTTGTCCTCTTCAAGCATTGGCGCAAGTAGGTGGCCTTCCATATGATGAACAGCAACAGCAGGAATATTCCAACCATAGGCCAATGAGCGACCAATAGAAGTTCCCACAAGGAGTGCACCAACAAGTCCAGGGCCTGCGGTGTAAGCAATGCCATCTAAGTCTTCTGGGCCACAACCAGCTTGTGCAAAAGCAGCATCAATCAAAGGTAAGGTTTTACGTACGTGATCGCGTGACGCAAGCTCAGGTACCACACCGCCGTAATCGGCATGCACTTTTACTTGGCTATACAGTTGATGTGCTAATAAGCCTTGTTCATCATCATAAATGGCAATACCCGTTTCATCACATGATGATTCAATACCTAAAATTCGCATCAATTACTCCGCCAAGAAAAAACAAACGCGTATTTTACAGTGAAAATACGCATTACTGAATATTAAATTGCAATACCTATGTTGGTTTGGCCGTCAGATACAGCAAGTTGCTTAAGCTCTTTTACGTTCTGGGAGGTAATTCGGCCCATTTGCTCTACAAAATCAATAAGCTCTGCAAGCACATCAATTTCATACTGCATTAAAGGGTGTTCACGAACAGCTTTGTTATCAGCAATTTCACCATCTACTGTTAGTTGATATTCAATAAAACGAGCCACTGAAGCCTGTGAAATTTTACTAATATTTAAAAACTCTTGTTCATCTTTAGCTATCAAACCGTGCAACATGCCAAGCAAAGCGGTTGCTGTATCGATTGCGGGATAAGTCCCGAACATGTCAAAGTCAGTAAGCTCTGGCACATTCGGCTCTATTTTTTCAATTTGCTTTTCAAGGCTAATCTTACTTTTTGGTAGTAAGATTTTTTCCCAGCAGACACTTAATGCGCTACGAAAAACCGCGGCATCACCAAACCCTGTTGCTTCACTAAATAAGCTGTAATTAGGCAGCATACGCTCAAGTAATGCGCCACCTAATACCGCTTTTTGCAAATAGTTTAATTCTCTAATACGTTGAAAATTATTCGCTTTTGTCATTCTTTACAGTCCCACAAGACCAACATATTTCAAATGTTGCTCCGTTAAGCTCTTGACACTTAGGGCATACCCAGTCAGGAGCCGATTGTTTTAATTGCCGGTAGTTTAGCAATATTTCTTGCGCCTGGCGCTCTTTTAATGCGTAAACGAGTATATCGACCCCTGTTTGTTCAAATGGGATCTCTCCAAGCGCACCTTGTAAAAGCTCACCTTGCAGTTGCGATTCGATCCCTTTACTTTTTAAAAGCCCTTTAATAATGTTGGCTTCTAAGCCATTTTCAGCCTGAAACACTTTCACCCAAGCGAATGGGTCCTGCTTAGCAGGTTGATTTAAATTATTGTTTTGCAAATCACTTCCCTTTTACTTTTCTATCTTTAAATCCTAAACTACGCTAGCAACTAACTTCGCTGCAATGCTTATTTCAAGGTAGCCACATGACTTTAACAACACCGGGACTGTTATTCCCAGCAATTTCTTTACTGTTACTTGCTTACACCAACCGTTTTTTGGTGCTTGCTCAGCTTATTCGAGAGCTCAATGCACGTGAAGGGGAAAGTATCCGCCCGTTAGTTGTTGCGCAAATTACCAATTTAAGAAAACGCATTAAACTCATTCGGGTGATGCAGGTTTATGGCGTTGCCTCTTTTTTAATGTGTACCTTATCAATGTTTGCTTTATTTATTGAGTTTAATACTACTGGAATCATTTTATTTGGCATCAGCCTCGCTTGCTTAGCCTTGTCACTTCTCACCTCTTTGTATGAGATTCACATTTCTTGTGATGCTATTGAAATCGAATTAAAGAATATCGAAAAAAAACCAGTTTCAGATAAGGCAGAGTAAATTTCTGCCTCTATACTTATTGTATGAGATACAACAATAAGTGGTGTTTTTGTGGATGATTTCTTATTTTCTGAAGAACAGTTAGAAGAAAATAATATAGAAACTGAAGAGCCTGAATACTGGCATATTCTTGTTGTTGATGATGAAGAAGATATCCATCAAGTTACGAAACTAGTATTAGCTGGCTTCACTTTCGAAAATAAAGGTCTGCGCTTTTATGACGCCTACTCTGCGGCCGAAGCAAAAGAGTTTTTAAAAAAAGATATTCCCTTTTCTGTTGCTCTAGTTGATGTAGTAATGGAAACCAATCATGCTGGTCTTGAGCTTATTCAATACATTCGCGATGAAATAGAAAACCACGATATTCGTTTAATTCTTCGCACAGGTCAGCCAGGTGAAGCCCCTGAAGAAGCGATTATCCGCGATTACGACATTAACGATTATAAAAACAAAACTGAGCTCACCGCGATTAAAATTAAAACCTTGCTCTACTCAGCGTTAAGAGCACATCGCGATATTCAAATTATTGATCGCCACAAGCATGGTCTTGAGCAGATCATCAACGCGTCCGCTAACTTTTTAAAATGTGACAGTGTTCATGAATTTGCTTCAACAATTTTAAGCCATGTCACTAACGTGATGGGCATTAATGACACGCAAATTTATTGTGCTGCAGCCGTTAATCTACAATCGTCACCAGCAAAAGATTTTCAATTACTTGCAGCCTCAGGTGTAGGCCCCACACCACAGCAAAACACCATTCCTGATGAAGTAAAAAACTTATTTATAGATGCACATGAGCGAAAATCATCACTAAAAACAAGTAATGATTATATTGGTTACTTCCCTACCAAAGCCGGCCTTGAAACCATGCTTTATGTTCATAAAGGCAGTAAGTTACAGGCCACAGAACATCAACTGTTAGAGTTTTATGCCAACAATATCGCGCTTGCTTACGATAATTTAAAACTCAGAGAAATGGTAAAAGAGTCGCAAAAAGAGCTGTCGTACATTCTTGGAGAAGCAGTAGAAAAACGCTCTAAAGAAACCGGCTCTCACGTTAAACGTGTTGCTTTATATAGTGAATTACTTGCTCAGCTTTCAGAGCTTAACCCATTTCAATGTGAAATCATTAAGCTTGCTTCACCATTACATGACATAGGTAAAATCAGCATTCCAGACAGCATATTGAATAAACCTGGTAAACTCACTGATGGTGAGTGGGAAATAATGAAAACCCATGCAGAAATCGGCTATGAAATATTAAAAAACTCAAGTAACGAGATATTGACATGCGGTGCTTTAATTTCTTACCAGCATCATGAAAAGTGGGATGGTTCAGGGTATCCGCAAGGTTTAATGGCAGACGATATCAATATAGTTGGTCGCATAACCGCCCTCGCCGATGTGTTTGACGCCCTTTGCAGCGACCGTTGTTATAAGAAGGCTTGGCCATTAGAAGAGGCGTTAACTCTCATAAAAGATCAGCGCGGGAAACATTTTGATCCAATTCTAGTCGACTTATTACTTGAAAATTTACCACTTTTCTTAGAGATTAAGGACCGTTATCCTGATTAGATGTAACTTTTCTGTAAAACACTTCCCAAAATAGGTACAATAATTTACTATGCCTACCGTGAAGTATAATAATATTGCCTGGACGTAAAAGGCTTACTTATAACAAGGGACTATTAAAGTGAGATTTGAACAACTTGAACAATTTGTGGCGCTCGGGGTGCTGAGGCATTTCCGACAAGCTGCAGAAAAAACCCAAATCAGCACTTCAGCGTTAACTCGCAGTATTCAGACGCTCGAAGATGAAATTGGTTATGAGCTCGTTACCCGCTCTACACGCTCAGTTAAGTTAACCAAAGAAGGTGAACTTTTCCTTGAGTACGCTAAACAAACCCTCGACAACCTAGAAGAAACCAAAAAGCGTTTATTCGAATCTTTAAACGGTTGCACTAACGAAAAATTAGTTATTGGTTATACCAACAAAGCAAGCACGGTTGTGCCTGTTTCTTGCGGCCAATTTTTAGCGCAGTATCCGCATGTAAAAATCGAGATGCAACTACAAGAGCAAAGTGAACTTGTACGTAAACTGCAATTAGGTGAAATTGATATTAGCGTATGCTCGCAGGCAATGAACAGCATTGGTAGTGATATACATTTACCTGATCAACTGATTATTTTTGTAGCTAAAAACCACCCACTTGCGCATAAGAGCGACATTAGTAAACGCGACTTTGCAGACTACCCTATGTACAGCTGTTTTTCACAGTCTAAACAAGTGCAAGCTATGCTAAACGATGCTATCGAATCTTTTGATAAAACATCAAGCATCAAAGTAGGTAGCATCGAGCAAGTAATGGATGGCCTTAAAAAGTCAAACCACATCGCAATAGCCAGTATTGAACACACAAATATTGTCTCTTCAGACCCAGATTTACTGTTATTGAAAACCAATAAAGGTATCGCACACGAGCAGCTTGTGATCCAAACAAATCAACAAATCAATGAGAATTCTCATGTTAGTCATTTACTTGACCTCATTGAAAAAACGGCGTTATCAAGCCAAAGCTAATAGCTATAATATATACTGCTAGCCTGTAATTAATCAGGCTAGCCAATCCCCTTTATTTCTTCATCTTTTAATGCATAAAAAGCGTGCATCGCAGAATTTTTCATATACACTTACGCACCTTTTTTTGATTGTGCACATGAATGACCGCACCGCTAATTACCGACACATACTTAGATGCTATTGAACGTACAGGATATGCTGTTGTTGAAAACGCGATTGATGAAAGCTTAATTGCTGATTTAATTGCAGATTGCTATCGCATTAATCCGCATTTTCATACCGCAGGTATTGGCCGATTAAACGACCAACAAATAGATAAAACTGTGCGTAAAGATAAAACCTTTTGGTTTGATAGCTCTAGCCAAGCACAAATTACTTATCTGGCGACCATGGAAGCAATAAAGACACAGTTAAACCGTAGCTTCTATTTAGGCTTATTTGATTATGAATGCCATTATGCAAAGTATCAACAAGGTGACTTTTATAAAAAGCACTATGATGCCTTCAAAGGCCGTTCGAATCGCATTTTTACAACGGTTTGTTACTTAAATACGCCAGAGTCTGGCGGTGAATTGGTGATCTACAAACCAAAAAGTAAAGACATTGAAATAGTCATTAAACCTCAAGCGGGCTTATTGGTTATGTTTGAAAGCGAACGCTTTATGCATGAAGTATTACCCGCAAACGATGTACGCTACTCTATTGCGGGCTGGTTCAGAAAAAATGCCTCAATCAGCGGCATTATCGACCCACCAAGGTAATCAAAATGTCAGTGGCAAGGATGCTGCTATACCGATAAAAATCACTAACCCTACATAATGGTTATTCAAAAATGCTTTGAAACAAGGATCTCGCTCTCGTTTATGAATAAGCATTTGTTGATAAAGTAAAAAACCAACCGCTGCAGCTAAGCCCAGCCAAAAAGGCAAGCCAAGGTGATTACTCATACCTATGTAAGCAAGAATCGTAATAAACAAGGCATTGAGTAAAAAAATGATGTGTCTGTCATAGCTGGCAAACAAGATTGCTGTTGATTTAACGCCAATCTTTAAATCATCATCTCTATCAACCATGGCATACATAGTGTCATAAGCCACAGTCCAAACAAGATTCGCGGTAAATAGGAGCCATGCTTCTAATGGTACTGAGCCAATTGATGCCATATAGGCCATTGGAATAGCCCAACTGAATGCAGCACCAAGCACAAATTGCGGTAATTGCGTGTAGCGTTTCATAAAGGGATAACAGAAAGCCAGTGCTAAGGCACCAAACGACAGTAATATCGTTGACCACCCTAGTGTTAATACTAAACCAAAGGCCACCACAATAAGCAGTACAAATAAGCTCAGAGCTTCACCACTTGATACCAAACCTGCTGCCAGCGGTCGCTGGGCTGTGCGCTTAACAGAGCCATCTATTTTACGATCGGCAAAGTCATTAATTACACAGCCGGCACTTCGCATCACAAAGACGCCCAAACTAAAAACCACAAAATTTAATAAGCTCGGCGTGCCAAGCTCAGCAAGCCACAGCGCCCAATAAGTTGGCCACAATAGTAACAAGGTGCCAATTGGCTTATCGGTACGCATTAACTGTTTATAGTAAGGTATATGTGCGACCTTAAGTGCAGCTAGCTTCATAGGTAAATATATGCTCCAGGTAAGAATACTTCAGCCACGAGAAAATGAGCATTAGATAAGCTAAAAACACTGCGTCTTCCCCACAATGGTTTTGAAGAGAAGCCAATTTCAGATGTTAAAGCTTGGATAGCGTGCTGCTGTGAAAACTCAGCAACTTCTATTTCTGTGCGCGATAAGCTTGGGTCTTGAAAAATAACGTCACCAAGCGGCCTTGTTCCCATACTTAGTAACTGCTGCTTTTTTAATGTATCATCTGCCGGCAACCAGCTTTGTGCATAAACCATTGGTTTACCATCGCATAGAAGTAACACTTCGCGGTTTAAAGCCTGACTTAGAGAGGTATTGAGTAACGCTTGTTGCTCGCAGGTTAGGTCAAAGGGTGCTTCGTTTAAAACTTCAACTGAAAAGGCCTGACAGTGACTTTTAAGCTTGGCTGTTAATGACCCAGCTTCAAGCAACCAACTTTTCTGTTGTTGCGTCAAATCTGGAAATGCTGAAGCAGGCTGCCAATTTGCAGCTAATGAAACTGGGAATGTGATCACAACGACTCATTATTTTTAAAAACCGTGCAAATGATATCACTGCTGCACGTTTCGAAAAAGTCATGATTTAATCTCAAGCAGGGTTAAAAAACGCAGAACAGCCTGTATCTTAAGTGAATTTGGGTATAGACTAAAAATCATTGAAAGGGTGGAATATTCTTAACTATGAAAAAATCATTGTTATCAATTTACTTGATAAGCATGCTACTTGTTACTGCAACAAGTTGGTCTGTACGCGCTGAATCAAATGTTGGCTACTTTGGTTTTGAGCCTGACATCATCACAAACTACATAGGTCAAGGTAATAAAAAGCTTGGCTATGTTCGTATAACGGTGGATCTCATGCTCAATGATCTATCTGATATCGCAATCGTAGAACATCACACTCCACTATTGCGTGATGCGATTGTTGAAATACTCTCAAAAGAGCCTGAAGAAAACATTAAATCGCTTACCGGTCGCGAAGAAATCAGAAAGCGCTGCACCGAAAAGCTAAAAGCACTGCTAAAACAAGAAACAGGACAAGAAATTGTCCGAGAAGTGTTATTTACTAAGTATTTATATCATTAATTGTAAGATGGCGGCATTAGCCGCCATTTTTATTTACGCGATTATTTGCGTGAAAGCAGCTTGTCTGACACAGCATAAGCCATACCAGCCAATAACCCTGCTAAATGCGCCCAGTTCGCCATACTCACAGGCAACATATCTACAAAGCCCAAAATAAGCCAAACCAGCATAAAACCAACGATGCTATTACTTACTAGTGGCGGCTCTGTTGGCCTCATTACACTGTAAATCCAACAAAAACCCAGTAAGCCATACACAACGCCGCTTAAACCACCAAAGTTAGGCCCAACTACTAAAAACTGTGCCCAGTTACTAATGAATGCCGTCACTAAAAATAAACCCACTAAGGTTATTTTGCCACTGCGTTTTTCTATATCGTTACCCAGCGTCATCCACCAGATCAAATTAAAAATAAGATGAATAGCGCTAAAATGCACAATGGCAGGTGTAAACCAAGTTAGTGGCTGTGCAGGGTTGAACTGCAACATACTGTAAATAGTTTCAAAACCACCTAATAAGAAGGCAATAAATATAGCTATCGAGACTAAAGTAACTGTACGGTTTAGCCAGCTTAATGCCTTAAAGCGAGCTTTTAAATTAAGGGATTGCCCTTGATATGACAGAGGCGATTGTGTACTGCCTACCTGCCATGAAGCTTGTTGGTATTTTTCGTCATGAGGGTTAGCAGCAAACTCCTGCCAAAGAGGTTGAGCTTGATGAAAGTGCTCTGGAGCAACACAAATAATCACAGTTTGTCCATCTTGCGAGCGCAGCTCTCCATGTAAGCCCTTACTTTTTATGTAATCTATAAAGCCTTGTGCGGCGCGAGGATTATTTATGCTACCCAACTCAATCATCGTTCAATGTGCTCCGGAAGTTGTGTCTGCCAAGCTGTAAAGCCACCATCCATGCTGTATACGTCTTCAAACCCCTGCTCTACTAAATAGCTCGCAGCACCTTGAGAACTCACACCATGGTAGCAAACAATGATGATTGGCTGATCAAACTCTTTATGCATCATAAATTCGCTGATATTAGCATTTGATAAATGCTCAGCGCCTGGGATATGCCCAGTTTGAAATGAGTTAGGATCGCGAATATCAGCAATCACAACCTCTTCTTTATCTAACAGCGCAAACGTATCGCTCACTGAAATATGTTTATACGACATAGTACTCTCTAAACTAAAAAGGCGGCCAAAGCCGCCTTATCAAATTACTCGGTATTAATCCCAGTTGAGGATTACTTTACCTGATTGGCCTGAAATCATTGTATCAAAGCCTGCTTGGAAGTCATCCACAGAGAACTGGTGAGTGATAATTGGTTTCAGATCAAGGCCTGACTGAATTAGACTTGCCATCTTGTACCAAGTTTCAAACATTTCACGGCCGTAAATACCTTTAATGATTAAACCTTTGAAAATAACCTGGTTCCAATCAACCGCCATATCTGAAGGTGGAATACCTAACATGGCAATTTTACCGCCGTGATTCATGTTGTTTAGCATGCTGTTAAATGCAACTGGCACACCTGACATTTCAAGACCAATATCAAAGCCTTCGGTCATGCCAAGCTCTTTCATTACATCTTCAAGCTTTTCAGTTGCTACGTTTACAGCACGAGTCGCGCCCATTTTACGTGCTAAATCTAATCGGTATTCGTTCACATCAGTGATAACCACATGACGTGCACCCACGTGTTTGGCAACAGCAGCTGCCATGATACCAATTGGGCCAGCACCTGTGATTAATACGTCTTCACCGACTAAGTCAAACGACAACGCTGTGTGCACTGCATTACCGAATGGGTCAAAGATTGATGCTAGTTCATCAGGAATGTTATCTGGAATTTTAAATGCGTTGAAAGCTGGGATAACAAGGTATTCAGCAAATGCACCTTCGCGGTTTACACCAACACCAGTTGTATTACGGCATAAATGCACTCGACCAGCGCGACAGTTACGACAGTGACCACAGGTAATATGACCTTCGCCAGAAACACGGTCACCCACTTGGAAACCACGGACTTCCTGACCCATATCAACCACTTCACCTACATATTCGTGACCAACAACCATTGGCGTAGGAATTGTATTTTGTGCCCACTCATCCCATTTATAAATATGGACATCCGTTCCACAAATTGCTGTTTTGCGGATTTTAATAAGCAGATCGTTATGGCCAACTTCAGGTTTTGGCGCATCAGTCATCCAGATCCCTGGTTCTGCTTTTAATTTAGATAATGCTTTCATGATTTATACTCAATTAAACAAAACCGAAGCAAAAGCTTCGGTTTAGGAAATAAAATTAGATAACACCCATTTCTTTACCAATACGGGTAAAGGCAGCAATAGCGGTATCTAATTGCTCTTTTGTATGCGCCGCAGAAATTTGCGTACGAATACGTGCTTGGCCTTTTGGTACTACAGGGAATGAGAAACCTGTTACGTAAATACCTTCAGCAAGTAATTTGTCAGCCATGGCTGAGGCAACTTTAGCATCGCCTAACATGACAGGGATAATAGCGTGGTCTTTACCTGCACAGGTAAATCCTGCTGCTTCCATTTGTTCACGGAAATACTTTGCGTTATCCCAAAGCTTAGCGCGTAATTCGCCGCCATTGCTTAGCATCTCAAGTACTTTAATTGATGCAGTAACAATTGATGGTGCAAGTGAGTTTGAGAAAAGGTATGGACGAGAGCGTTGGCGTAACCACTCAACAATTTCTTTTTTACCTGAAGTGTAACCACCTGATGCGCCACCAAGTGCTTTACCAAGGGTACCTGTGATGATATCAACACGGTCTAGTACACCGCAGTACTCTGGCGTACCTTTACCATTTTCACCAACAAAACCAACCGCGTGAGAGTCATCAACCATCACTAATGCATCATATTTATCAGCTAGGTCACAAACCGCTTCTAGATTACAAATTACGCCGTCCATTGAGAAAACACCGTCAGTGGCGATTAGCTTAGTTTTAGCACCCGCTTCATCAGCAGCAATAAGTTGTTTTTCAAGGTCGCTCATGTCGTTATTTGCATAGCGGAAACGCTTTGCTTTACAAAGACGCACACCGTCAATGATCGAAGCGTGGTTTAGCGCGTCAGAGATGATTGCATCATCTGGGCCTAAGATTGTTTCGAATAAACCTGCGTTGGCATCAAAACATGATGAGTAAAGAATAGTGTCTTCGGTTTCTAAGAACTCAGAGATCTTTTGCTCTAAAGTTTTATGAATATCTTGAGTACCACAAATAAAGCGTACAGACGCAACACCAAAACCATGATCGTCAAGGCCTTGTTGAGCTGCTTTAATTAACTCTGGGCTATTTGCTAAGCCAAGGTAGTTATTAGCACAAAAGTTAATGACCTTATCACCAGAGGCAACTTCAATTTGAGCCTGTTGCTGTGACGTGATAACACGCTCGCTTTTGTATAAGCCTTCAGCTTTCACTTCATCAATTTGCTGCTGCAACTGATTAAAAAACGCAGATGCTCTCATCTGTAATCTCCACATATTCTTGTATCTAACCAGAAATGATTAGCATGACATTAAATTTTGCGCCTATTGTAAAAGCTTAGACGAACAATTGCACTGTTTGCAGTTCGTCGCAGACCTTAAGGCTTGCGAAATAAAACTGGTCTTACCTGCTAAGACTGTAAAACTAAAGCAGGTAACTCAGCTAAAGACTCACAGACTACATCGGCGTGTTGTTCTGTTGACTCGGCATAACTTTGCCCTGAGCGAACTAAAACTCGGGTCGCGATGTTGGCTCTTTCAGCGGCAATAAGGTCACCAAGTTTATCGCCAACCATAATGCTGTGTGATGGGTCTATTTGATGCTCATCAATGGCTTGTAAAAGCATACCTGGGGCAGGCTTGCGACAATTACATTCTTGCAAATAGGCAGGCTCAGCTTTGCTTGGATGATGCGGACAAAAATAGACATCAAGAATAGTAACGCCATGGCGTAAAAATTCGCTCTTCATCCACTCAGTGAGGTTGTAAAAATCTTGCTCTGAATAATAACCACGGCCAATACCTGACTGGTTAGTTACCACCACAATTTTATAGCCCGCATCAGTAAAGGCTTTGCACGCCTCAAATACACCGGGTACAAATTCAAACTCTTCTGGTTTGTATACATAGCCATGATCAATATTGACCACACCATCACGGTCTAAAAATAAAACTTTGCTCATTACAATTGCTCTTTATCTACCACGTGGTCAAACATCGAAATCACCTTTTCAACACTTATTTGCGCCATTAAATCAGCCCCTTTAACGCGTGTTCCCCAAGGTAGCTCTTGCGCTGTTTTGCCTGTTTGCTCACGTAAATTTTGGTGATAAACCTCAACAACATAATCTTGATATAAATAAGGCCCTGTGCGTTTTGGGTTTGAGTGGGCATACAAACCAATAACAGGCGTTCCTACCGTTACAGCCATGTGTGCAGGCCCAGTATCAGGAGCTAGCACTAACGCCGCACATTTCAAAACACATAACAGTTCTTTTAGTTGGGTTTTCCCTACTAAGTTAAGCACAGGTGCCGAACTCTGCGCGATAATTTGCTCGGCAAGTTCAATTTCTAAAGGAGTTGGACCGCCAGTTATAACTACCGAAAAGCCTTGTTGATGAGCATGTTCAGCAAGTGCAGCATAACGCTCGGGTAACCAATTACGCTCTTTTTTACTTGCCGCAGGCGAGATAACAAAAATACGCCCGGCTAAACGTTCTTCACCTAATAGCGCATCGGCTGCTTGTTGGTGCTGCTCGGTAATTGGCATTTGCCATTGAGGCTTGTAATCAGGCGTCCCAATTGCTTGAGCAAAACCTTTAAAGCCTTCTAATACATGCGCCTCTGATTGCGGGGCAATACGCTTATTAATAAACAAGCTATGTAACTCTTTTGAGCGCGCCCAATCAAACCCCACTTTGACTTTTGCCGGAATACAGCGGGCAGCTAGATTCGCTCTTAGTGCGACTTGCATATGTAAGAGCACATCAAATTTACGCCCCTTGAACGTATCTTTTAGTTGCTGATAAGCCTGTTTGCCCTGCTTTTTATCGAATACAACAAACTCAACACCTGGTAAATCAGCCAGTAACATGGCCTCAACTTTACCAATCACCCAGGTAATTTTTGCCTTCGGATGTGCCTTTTGAATTGCTTGCACTGCTGATACGGCATGACATACATCACCAATAGCCGAAAGCCTTAAAATACAAATATCTGAATAGGAGGTTGATTGAGTCACGTGCGCCCTTAGCTACAGCAAATAATATGCGATCTTAAATTAACTTGATGCTAATGCAAGCACTTATGCGAAAAGCTAAAAATACGGTAAGATAGCGCTAATTTTATTTAATCTTGAAGTTGTTATGTTTGAAACTCAGCATCTGCAAAACACCACCCTTTTGTGTCACCCAGCTTATAAAGATGAGCTAACGCAACAGTGGTTCGATGCCAATTATTGGCAACAGCAAGATAAAATCGTTGGTGCAAAAAAAGGTCGCGCAACAGCGTGGTTTTTTAAACATCAACAGCTTACAGGCGTTCTTCGCCACTATTGGCGTGGTGGTTTAATAGGTAAGTTGCTGAGCGATCAGTACTTATATTTTGGTTTAAAGCAAACTCGTGTCTATAAAGAGTTTACACTGATGATGCGCTTACTTGAGCTTGGCCTAAACGTGCCGACACCCATTGCAGCAAAAGTGACCACCCATGGCTTAATCTATCGCGGTGATATCATCACCGAAGCAGTGACAGGCGCAAAAAGCGTGTTAGATATTTTAATCACGCGCCCACTTAGCCAGTCTGAGCTAAAAGCGATAGCAGTGACTCTCAGCGAGTTTCACAATCATGGCGTCTATCACGCAGATTTAAACATCAATAACATACTTTTCGATGATACAGGTAAGGTGTTTATCATCGACTTTGACCGCGGTGAAATCAAACAGCCACATGCTAGCTGGCAAACAGAGAACATTAAGCGTCTTGCCCGCTCGTTTGCAAAAGAGCAAGGCCGTAATGAAGTGATGCATTGGCAACAAAGTGATTGGCAGTCACTGGTGTGTGACTACCAAGCATTGCTGAACTAATTATCGATTTTGGGCCAATGCTAAATAACTTTCAGCAACTTTTGTTGATGGTATTTGTGATAGTATTTCTGCATCAACAACCTCTGGCTTATCATTTAACACAGACTCAATAGCTTGAGTTAAAGCCCCAGGGTTATTTGTAGGAACTAAATACTTGGCTAAACTACCCGTTAAGATTTCTTTTGGTCCATGAGTACAATCGGTGCTTACAACTGGCGTACCCAGTATGAGCGCCTCAATGAGAACAGTGGGTAATCCTTCATAATCTGAACTCAGTACCAAAGCATCAGCGCCTTTAATCCAAGCATATGGGTTTTGCTGAAAGCCTGGCAAAATAAGCCTATCTTCAATACCATGTTGGCGACCGAGTTTGGCAGCTTTATTAACTTTATTACATAATAAAACAAGCTTATGGGATGTATTTAAATTAGCAAATGCTGAAAATAAAACATCATGTCTTTTTTGTTTTGCTAAACGACCTACGTGAATAATATAGGGCTCACGTGGTAATCCTAACTCAGTTTCACTCGCTTTTTTGACTATGCTTTGAACATTAAACGGGTTAAAAATTGTTGTGATACTGCGGGGAGCAATCAACTTTTGCTGCTTAATTTCACTTTCAATACCTTCAGAAACACAAATTAAGTTTTGTCCTGACAAGCGCTTTTTACTTTTCAGTAAATAATGATAAGCAAATGGTCCAAGTTTCTTTTGTCTATTTAACTCAGCCGTAATTGAGTTATGAATGACATAGAAAACATGTTTAATAGTACTGCAAATTAGCAAATTATTACTGCGATCTAAATTTGATAAAACGAGATCAAATTCCCCGTTTTTAGATTGGTATTGTGCAAACCAATTTTCGATACGTTTTACGCTTTTTTTTAGTTGCCAGAACCTATCAACTTTTTTTGCTTTATGGTCAAACAAACATTCAACATTTAGTTGTGATGGTAAGGTATATTCAATCGAATTCGCTAAACTAAGAATGACAACTTCATGTTGTTGAGCCAAAAGCTCGCCAGCTAGCGTCAGCATCACTTTCTCAGCCCCACCGCCAACCAAAGAATCAATAACTATGGCAACCTTCATTTAGAAACCCCAAACAATAACTCAGACACGCCTTGCAGCATTTCTTTCTTGGCATTATGCGGTTTTATTTTCGCCAAAACGTTTTTAGTTGCTTGATAAGTTGTAGGTTCCAGTAATCGTTTAACAGCGTCACTTAAACTGTCTAACGTTGGGTCTGCGGCTAAAGTTAAGTTACTTTCAACACAGTTTTGCAAACGTTTCGGTTGGTCCTTGGAAATTGCTGCAGCAACAGTGGGGACTTTGAGTGAAATAGCTTGTAATAAACTGTCCCCTGCTGATAACACTGCAAATTTAGCATGTGCTAATACACCAACAAATTCACTTGCATGTAAACTTTTTAAAATGATCAGGGTATCATCTTTAGGTAGATCGTTTGGGTAGTTAGAACCAAAAACAACGATACCTTTCAAGCCTGTTTCAGCAGCTATTTTCTTCGCTGCTTGATAAAAAATATCAGCAAATAACTGGTTTTTTTCACCGTGCCCACCTGACCCAGCATTTACTAAAAAATAACCTTCATTCGTAAGATTTAACTGAGCTAACAATTGATACGTTTCGGTACTTGATGACTGCGAAAAAAAAGGACCCACATTTACCGGAGGTGACAAAGGGAAGAGCTTAAGCTTTAATCGCTCACTGAAGCTTATTTTTTCAATACAATAGTCAGGTTGTGCAACCCAATGTTTATCTATTAAATTTAAACGATTTAGCTTTAAGCCTTTCGCTCTTTTTTTATTATGCTGTGAAATAAACACCACTTTAGCCCCTGCACGCTTTGCTGTTTTCATTTGGGCTGCTCTAC
This sequence comes from Pseudoalteromonas sp. CO109Y, assembly GCF_004208935.1. Lineage (NCBI taxonomy): Bacteria > Pseudomonadati > Pseudomonadota > Gammaproteobacteria > Alteromonadales > Pseudoalteromonadaceae > Pseudoalteromonas > Pseudoalteromonas sp. CO109Y. Next base: position 209,645 of record NZ_SGPD01000006.1, on the reverse strand, counting down.
CTGCACAATCAAAAACAACCAAGTTAGGCTTAAATGTTTCAATTAACTGATTAACTTTACACGTTTCTTTTGTCGCTGATTGCTCTATCAGTGTTGTATCAAATGGGCAATCAAGGGCGTAATTTGTATGTTTATTTAATAAAAAGTGGATGTCTAAACGATCGGGAAAACTCTCATCTAAATAATGAGCAAATGATAACGAACGCATGTATTCACCTATTCCTTCAGATGATGACACGGGGATAAATAAAAGGCGTTTTTTTTCCATTACACTTTAAATTATAAAATTTGCCAGATTATACATCAAATTGAGTTCCTTTTACGATACCTAGACGAATTGCTCGTTGTGAATTATTTACTGCAATCATCATGTAGGGTTGGTAGACTTCTAGTCCCAAAAAACAAACCGAGAATTAAGCATTGCCTAAAAAAACACTTTTATTACTCGCTCTTGCTAGCGCATTTAGTCTACCTCTAGCTGCTGAACCTTGGGTTAAACCAGACGACTATGGCTTACGAGCCGACATTCAATTATTAGCGGATACAGGAGTGATTAAAGCTCCTGTAACTACATACCCGCTAATGTGGAATAGCTTTATTGATGAATTAAATGACACCACACTAGAGCAATTACCTAGTTTTGTTCAAGATGCTTTACTTCGAGTACAACACAGATATAAAGCCGAAAATACCGAACAGCACAACTTCCATAGCGAAGTTTTTCTATCAACAGATACATTACCAGCCACGAGTTTTGGCGCCACCAACACACAAAAATCAGAAGCGACCGTCGCTTATAGTTATTTAGGTGAAAGTTTAGCTGGTAAACTAGCAGTTAATTATCGTTCTGATGGTCGAAAATGCTATCTAGAGGGCATGGAACAATCAGACATAGCTGAAGATCATCAAGCGCTTACTGACTGTGATGATATTACTTTTGACCATAGTTACCTTGCCTATAAAATTGGCAATTGGGTCTTTCGTGCAGGTGCAGTTGAACAATTCTGGGGACCAGGTGTTGACAACAGTCTAATTCTCACAGCGAATAGTAAACCTTTACAAGCTTTCAGCATCAGTCGTGAAAAAGCCACCGCTTTTGAATCAGCTTGGTTGAGCTGGATTGGTCCTTGGAGCTTAACAACTCAAATGGCTAAGCTTGAATCAACCCGAGCAGTCCCTGATGCGCTACTTTGGAGTAGCCGAGTGAACTTTAGGCCAATTCAGCAACTTGAAGTTGCTCTAAGCTGGTCTGCACAATGGGGCGGGGATGGTGAACCCCAATCTATCTCAGAATTTTTTGATATGGTTTCAGGTAAAAGTACTTGTCCTGATGGTTCGCAAGACTGTACTGAAGCTGAAAAGTCAAAATTAGGCAACCAACTGGCAGGTATTGATTTACGCTGGTCAGATACTCTCTATTCATACCCGTACGCTATTTATGTAAGTACGATTGGCGAAGACGCTAGTAGCTACTTTAAACCCGCAGACAGAGCGTATTTAGCAGGTGTAGAAACAACAATTCCATTTGCAGAGCAAAATATCAAAGTAAACATTGAATACATTGATACTGTGGTTTCATGCTCTGGTGATGAATCTGTGCCTGGTGCTGAAATCTTCAATAACTGCTATTACGAGCATGGTAAATATAATTCTGGTTATCGCTACCAAGGAAGAACGATAGGCTCTACATTTGATAACGACACAGAATCCCTTGTACTCACAGTGCTTGGGCAGCATAGAAATGGCAACGATTGGCAGGTTAAACTGCGCCAAGTTGATTATAACAACGACAATGTAGATCTTTACCCTAGCAACCCAGATTTAGGGCATACAATCACTAAAAATGCCATTGATAGCACACAACTAGAACTGCGCTACAGAATGTTAGCATTACAAGGAAGAATCTCTTTCGGTGCTCTGGCTGCTAAGAATAAATCAATGGAGGAATCAGACACTGAAACCTCCGCATTTATGAAATATGAAATGAACTTTTAGAATCAAAAAAGCCAACACATGTTGGCTTTTTTATTAACTTTTGATTTTGCTAATTACGTTTGATGTTGAGCAACCATTAAGAAACTCAAGTACTTCGACTTTTCCGCCATGGCGTAACACATGCTCGGCACCGGCAATTTGGTCAACGGTGTAATCACCGCCTTTAACCAGTACATCAGGGCTAATTTGCTCAATAAGCTTAGCTGGCGTGTCATTTTCTTCAATGCTGCCAAATGGAATAACCCAATCAACTGACGCTAGCGCACTTAATACCATGGCACGTTCATCCAATGGATTAATCGGTCTTTCTGGGCCTTTTAAACGAGAGATTGATTCGTCATTATTTAAGCCAACAACCAGCCTGTCACCTCGTGCTTTTGCCTGTGCTAGGTAGCGCACATGGCCTGCGTGAAGGATGTCAAAACAACCATTAGTGAAAACTATTTTTTCACCATTTTGCTTAGCAAACTCAATGTGCTGAAGCACATCTTCAAAAGGCGTTTGGTAATGCTCGCCAGTTTGCTGTAAATATTGACCAAGCTTACGGCTCAACTCTTCTGGCGACACAGTTGCGGCACCCAGTTTACTCACCGCAATTCCGGCAGCAAGGTTGGCAATTTCGACCGCATCTTTTGCTGCCATTCCCGCACCAAGCATCACTGCAAGCGTCGCGATTACGGTATCGCCTGCGCCAGTAACATCGCTAACTTCAAGCTGCTGGGCTGCAAAATCATGTTTTTCTGCTTGGCTAATTAACGACATACCCTGCTCTGAGCGAGTTAACAACATAGCAGCGATGCCTGCTTCAGTGATTAGCTTACGTGCGCTGTCAGTCAAGTTTTGCTCAGAGTCCGTCAAACCACCAGCAAGCTTAAACTCGTTTAAGTTAGGGGTTATGTAATCAGCACCACGATATAAGCTTAAATCAGATGATTTAGGATCAATAAGTACCGTTTTACCCGCTTTCTTTGCAACCTGAATCATTTGTTGAATTAAGCTCAGAGAACCTTTGTTGTAGTCAGAAAACAACACAAAATCGTAGTCATCTAAAACCAGCTCTAAACGGTTTAATAACAATTGGCTGTGTTGCTCAGTAAAGCTCTCTTCAAGGTCTAATCGAACAACTTGCTGATGACGGCTGATTACTCGCATTTTAGAAATAGTCGGTAAATCGCAAACACTCACTAATTGAGAATCAATTTTCTCCGAACTTAAAATTGTTTCGAGGATTTGCCCACTTTCATCTTCACCAACTAAACCTAGTAGGCCCACTTTACCATCTAAACGGGCAATATTTTTTGCTACGTTTGCTGCACCACCAGCTTTGTCTTCAAATTTACTGACTTTAACAACAGGTACAGGGGCTTCAGGCGAAATACGCCCTGAATCGCCATGCCAATATCTATCTAGCATGACATCACCAACGACTAAAATACGAGCCTTTGAAAGGTTTTTTAGTAACGCTAAATCCATTACTTTTGCTCCGCTACAACCATATCGATGGCTTCGCATAGCCAATGTCCGATGAACATATGCGCCTCTTGGATACGCGCTGTTTCATCATTTTTAATGATAATAGGTAGCTTAGCGATATCTTTTACTTTACCGCCATCTCGGCCCGTTAATGCGACTGTAAAGGCGCCAATTTCATTTGCCGCTGCCAGTGCAAGATTGATGTTAGGGCTAGTGCCTGAGGTGGTTAAGCCAATCACCAAATCTTCAGGTTTACATAACGCCTGCACTTGGCGCTCAAATACAGTATCAAAATGATAGTCGTTACTGTGAGCGGTTAAAATTGAAGTATCTGTTGTCAATGCGATAGAAGCAAGTGGACCGCGTTCCAATTTGTAACGTACGACAAACTCAGCAGCTAAATGCTGTGCATCAGCCGCACTACCGCCATTACCAAACCAAATTACCTTACCACCAGCTTGTAAAGCGCTGTGACATACTTCAAGTAATTGCATCACTTCTGGGTGATATGTATCCATCGTTTCAAATAACATTTGATGGCGGTTCAAACTTTCTAAGTAGCTTGCTGCTACAGAATCTAATTCAGGCATGAATATCCCTCTTTGGAACAAACTTTGGCAGGAGTAATAATGTTATTATTCCACAGATTTATTTCTTTGTGTTCAGTTTATCGTACTTTTATGAATATCGACTGGATAATTACAGTTATATGTAGACTAACTATTGGCAACAGCTCGATTAGCGTTAAACTACCCTAAAACTCTATATATTAAAAATTATGGCGCGCATTTTATACTCTTTACTTTTATACCTACTAAGCCCACTGGTTGTTTTTTACCTGTATGTTTTACGTGGCAAAAAGAATAAGGGTTACCGTGAGCATTTTGCTGAGCGCTTTGGCTTTTCGAATTTATCGCACCACGATGTTGTTTTTCATTGTGCCTCTGTTGGTGAAGTGTTAGCGGCAACCCCGCTTATTAAGGCTGTTCAATCAGAAAATCCAGCGCTTACTATTTTAGTAACCTGTAATACCCCAACAGGTCGCGAGCAAGTAAAAAATAACTTTAAAGATGCGGTTAGCTGTAGTTATTTACCGATTGATTTTTTCTTCGCTACCAATCGATTTTTAAAACGAATCCAGCCAAAGGTACTGTGTATTTTAGAAACTGAGCTTTGGCCAAACCTGATGGCGCAAAGCAGCAACACCGGCACAAAAGTACTTGTTTTAAATGCCCGGCTTTCAGCTAAATCACAGCAAGGCTACCAAAAGGTAATGCCTTTAACTAAGGTGATCATGCAGTCTATTAGCGATCTTGCTAGTCATAATCAAAATGATGCCAAACGTTTTATTGAACTTGGTTTAAAACCTGAAAAGGCACGCGTATTTGGCTCAATTAAATTTGATATCACGCCTACAGAAGAGCAATTAAATAAAGTTGCAGCACTAAAAAAACAGTATAACAACGAGCGCTTTATCTGGGTTGCAGGCTCCACTCATCCTGTTGAACATGAGCTTATTTTAACTGCTCATGAGAAGCTATTAAAAGCGTTACCCCACGCACTTTTGATTATTGCTCCACGTCACCCAGAGCAATTTGATAAAGTCGCGGAGATATTAAAAAGCTCAAATTTGAGCTTTAGTCGTCGCAGTGAAGATAACTATAACAACCAACAAGTTGTGTTAGCTGACACGTTAGGTGAGTTACAATGCTTATATGGTGTGGCAAACATCAGCTATGTTGGCGGTAGTTTAATAGAGCGAGGCGGCCATAACCCGTTAGAGTCAGCAGCGTTTTCTGTTGGCGTATTAGCAGGCCCTCATACCTATAACTTCGACCATATTTATCCTGAACTGATTAGTGCTCAGGGAGCTAAAACCGTTACCGATGAAAATCACCTTGCTGACACACTTATCGCTTTGAGCACTGATGTACAAAAGACGATTAAGCTCGGTCAACAAGCTGCGAAATGCGTTGCTAACAATCAAGGCGCCATCAGTAAAACGGTTAATTTAATTGAGCATTACTTAGAAAAGTAAGATAGAAAAGTAAAATAGAATAGAGAAATAATGTGACTTCAAAGCAAGCGATGAATCGCCCAGAAATACAAATGCGCGAATGGGTATCAAGCGTAATCGTAAAATACAATTTCTGTCCATTTGCCCGTAAAGAAGTTGAAAGCAATTGCATTCATTATCAAATCAGCCAGTCTACTACTCTTGATGATGCAGTAATGGATATGCTTGAGCAATGTAGCGCATTAGACCAACAAGCAGAGCGCGAAACCACTTTGTTAATGTTTGAGCAAGGCTTTAAGGATTTTGAAGAGTTCTTAGATTTAGTCGATTTAGCCAATGCGCTTTTAGCTGCGCAAGGCTATGAAGGTAAGTATCAAATAGCCAACTTTCATCCTGACTATGTGTTTGCTGATAGCGATGACAGCGATGCTGCAAACTATACGAATCGTGCACCTTACCCAACACTGCATTTGATCCGTGAAGCCAGCATGAGCGAAGCGTTAGACAGCTACAATGAACCCGAATCTATCCCAGAGCACAACATTAAACTAGCAAGGCGCAAAGGCATCGACTTTTGGCAGCAGCTGCTGCAAAACTGCATCGATAAGCGCTAACACCTACCGGCGTTTAATAGATAAAAAGCCAGCAATGCTGGCTTTTTATTTTTTATAGCTATTAAATTTAGTGAGCTATTTTTTTACCCACTCACCGTTCACTTCAATGTAGTGACCCGGCTTAGTTTTTTCGATAGTTTTTGCCGCAGCAAGGGCTTCAACTTGCGCTAACGAAAGATTATTCTTTTTCGCAAGTTTTAAATATTGCTCTTTACGCTTTGCATTAATTTCATCAACGACCGCTTTTGCTTCGCTGTTATTAACCACTAAACCTAAATAGCCTGAGCTGTCTTCACCCACCAAACCTTGGCTCTTTGCATCATCAAGGCTGATAGCCCAAGCTGAGAAAGATAAACAAACAGCACTGATCAAGGTGATCACATTTAGTTTTTTAAGTTGTAATTTACGCATGTGTGCTCCTTAGAATAATTCGCTGTCATCACTGAATAAGGTATCAAGTTCTTTATCCACTTTTACGCGGATCTCATGGTCAACTTTTACATTTAAGTTGATTGTAATCGGCTCTTTTGCTGCCACCTCAACACGGTGAGTACAGGCACTCAGCATGCCTACTGCCGTCAGCATTACTAACCACTTAGCCATCATTGCTTCCTTTTTTTGCATACTCTTTCTCAACTTTTTGAGTAATTTCATCACTTAAACGCAGCGCTCTAAGTAAAGTAAATACATTCTCTTCATGGTTATAATTAAAGTTCACTGCTTGCTGCTGCGCTTCATTATAACCTTCTAAATTAACACCTAAATGTAACCAACCATCAGGTTTGAGGTTAACACTGCTGCGTAGTTTTTTAATATCTAAATTCTCGAGTAAACTCAGCGTTGTACTCAGCTCCTGTTGCTGCGCTTTTACAGCTTCAAAACCCGCATTATTAGTGATCAGTAATTTACCATCACCTTGATTAACTAGCTGCCCTTGCTTTACCTCTATGCCCTGTTTGCTTATAACAACAGGTAAGGTGCCCGCTAAGCGCCCGCTTAAACTAATTCCAGACTCGGCATCAAGGGTGACTAATTTGCTGGCATCAATATTTTCAAACTTAACGGTCGCGGTTTGGTTGTCACTCAGTGGGCAGTATTTATTCACCACAAATTTGCCGCCCATAACCTGACCGGTTAGATCAGCTGCGCAAGGCTGATTAGCCGTTACCTGCAACTGACCCTGCATATTTTTGACCACAGCACCTGCGCGCAGTTCATTGAGTGTAAATTTAGTCGCTGCAATATTAAGCTGCCCTGAATTAAACGTCCCATCTAAATCCACGGCAAAATCATTTGCTAGGTAGTCATTATAAAGCGCACTGAGTTTATTAATGTGAACACTACCTTCTGCTTGCTGAAGATTTACATCACCTTTAATAATCCCTGAAACCACCCCATCAGTGATGGTTGCAAGGGGCTCAAACTGAGCAATTATCGGATTAAGCTTGGCTACTGCCTGCTCAGGTATCACCAATTCAAATGGGTGCGCAACCTTAGACATATGATGGCTAACAAGCGCTTCAAAGCCATCTGCAAACACATGATGCGTTGCCTGCAGGGCGCGGCTTTGGAGGGCATTTGTAACGACAGACAACTTATTTAAGCTAAGCTCTGCTGTTGATAATTTAGCGACAGTGGTTTTGGCATCAATATCAGCAAATAATTCCCCCACACTGAGGTCTGTACTAAGGGTTAGCTCATTACTTATTTTTACTGCGCTAATATCATCATAATTTAATGATTTAACCTTGCTATTGGCTTTAACAACGAGGTGCTGCTGGGCATTATACTCAGCGTCAATCGCGCTGCTAAAATCAGCTAACTGTGCACCTGATATTAGCGCATTTTTAGCACTGATATTGGTATTCAGTTTAGCTGTAGGGCTAGTAAATAACTCATCGATATTTAGCTTTCCTTTAGCCCCAATACCCTCAACCAGAGCACCGTCAGCCTGAAAATCTAAAAATGCAGGGAGTGAATCAAGTGACAGTTGAAAATCAGCGCTAACGTCACTTTCATGCAAATGCGCATTTAGCTTAAGCTCATCAATATCTTTACTGTTAAAATCAATGCTAACTTGGCTATTAAGTGATGCGAGCGGATCCTGTAAAGAAAAGGTAGTATTACTGACTGTCACTTCACTTTGCCCTTTAGTTGCTAGCAGTTTTACGATTGGGACTGATAGCTGCTCGGCTTCTACACTAACTGGTTTGTCAATGTGTAACTGCCAAGTAAGCGGTAACTGCGCTTCAACAAATGATTGATGCTGTTGGTCTTTGATGATGCTTAAACATGCTTGGTTTGCGCTAAGTTGATTTTGTAACGCTGATAAATCCGCATATAAATGCTGTTGGTTTAATTGATACTTCGCACTCAGTTGCCCTTCGGTGGTAAAACCTAGGTCGCATTGCGCTAGAGCATGCTGATAACTTGCATTGACGGTGCTTTCAATTGCAACCGTAATACCATCAAACTTAACCTGCGATTGAGTGCCAAAATGGCTGCTTTGTGGCAATGTTATGAACCGCCTAGCTACTTGCTCATCAAGGGTGATGTTGGCTTTTATTTCATAATTAGATATTTCAACATCTGCATTAAGATCACGTGAAATCGTAAAATGGTTTAAGCGTTTTTCTTGTATTGCCAACCTAACAGGGCTATCGGTAAATGGTGAGACTACATCAAGCTGCTCAATGCTTATTAGCGGTCTTTGCTCTGGTAATACTAAAGCGAGCTTTTTAAATTCAGTCTGTGCTGATTCTGGTTGTTTTTTATTTGCAAGGTCGCTAACGATGAGATTAGCGCGAGAAACCCTAACCTGTTGCTTGTTAGCAAGGATACCAGCTAACTCTATTTGCTGCCCTTGATAAGTTAAGCATAATTTCTCGATATTTAAATCAAGCTGGCTGGTCAATGACCAATCAATGCAGTGAAGCTCAGCGCCATTTTTACTAAGCATAGGCGTTAAGTACCACGATGTCAGTGGTAGCCTGAACAGATACGCCAACAGCAGCATGCTTAGCACGATACCTAGCAACCCTACGCTTACCCGCTTAAAACTCAAAAAACTCTCCTTGCCTTTGAACTTACACTTACTAGCACCATTATAAACAAAAAGGCTGCACTTAATAGTGCAGCCTTTTTAGTTTAAACGGTTTGTATGAACCTAGCTTGTATAGCTAGGTATATAGCTAAGTTTTAGCCAACGTTTTTACGTGCGTTGCGGAACATACGCATCCATGGGCTATCTTCACGCCACTCATCTGGGTGCCATGAGTTAGCAACAGTACGGAATACACGCTCTGGGTGCGGCATCATAACCGTGGCACGACCATCAGTAGAGGTAATACCTGTGATACCTTCAGGCGAGCCGTTCGGGTTAGCTGGGTATTGCGTTGTTGGGTTACCGTAGTTATCAACAAACTTCACTGCCACAGTGCCTGACTCAAGCGCAGCTTTAACTGCATCGCTGTTAGCGAATTCAGCATGACCTTCACCATGAGAAACAGCGATAGGCATACGAGAACCAGCCATACCGTTAAAGAATACTGATGGGTTTTCTTGCACTTCTACAAGGCTAAAGCGAGCTTCAAAGCGCTCTGACTTGTTGGTTACAAAACGTGGCCAGTGCTCAGTGCCTGGGATCAATTCTTTCAATGTTGAAAGCATTTGACAGCCATTACACACACCTAGGCTGAATGTATCTTCGCGGTGGAAGAAGCTTTGGAACTGCTCACGCGCCATCTCATTAAATAAGATTGACTTAGCCCAGCCTTCACCTGCGCCTAATACGTCACCGTAAGAGAAACCACCACATGCCACTAAGCCTTTAAATTGCTCAAGTGTTAAACGACCTTCAAGGATGTCGCTCATGTGTACGTCAACCGCTGCAAAGCCAGCGCGGTTAAATGCCGCAGCCATTTCTAAATGAGAGTTAACACCTTGCTCACGTAGAATCGCCATTTTCGGCTTCGCACCAGTTGCAATGTAAGGCGCAGCAACGTCTTCGTTTAAGTCAAAGCTTAGTTTTACGTTTAGACCTGGGTCTTTTGCGTCAAACTTAGCGTCAAATTCTTGCTTAGCACACTCTGGGTTATCGCGACGTGCTTGCATTTGGTAAGTTGTTTCTGCCCAAATAGTGCGAAGCTCAGTACGCGTGTGGTTAAGTACCACATCATCACCACGAGTGAATACCACACGGTCATCAGCGTTTAATGCACCAATTTCATGGCTGATAGCTGCTAAGCCGTGATCAGCAAGAACGGCTTTCACTGCATCTAAATCAGCATTAGCCACTTGGATAACCGCACCTAGCTCTTCATTATAAAGTGCTTCGATGTCTGAACCTGTAAGGCCTGCAAGGTCAACAGTAACACCCGTGTGACCAGCAAATGCCATTTCCGCAACAGTTGTGAATAAACCACCGTCTGAACGGTCATGGTAGGCAAGTAACTTGTTATCAGCAACAAGCGCTTGCATTGCTTCATAGAAACCTTTTAATAACTCAGGGCTATCAACATCAGGTGTTACATCACCTAATTGCTTATAAACCTGTGCAAGGCTTGATGCACCCATACGGTTTTGACCCGCACCTAAATCAACTAATAATAGTGATGACTCACCTTTATCAGTGCGTAGCTGTGGCGTTACTGTTTTACGCACATCTTCAACACGACCAAAGGCAGTGATGATTAGTGATAATGGCGCAGTAACCGATTTTTGCTCACCGTTTTCATCCCATTGAGTTTTCATCGACATTGAGTCTTTACCCACAGGGATTGTTAAACCAAGTGCTGGACAAAGCTCTTCACCTACCGCTTTAACAGCTTCGTAAAGACCTGCATCTTCGCCAGGGTGACCAGCTGCGGCCATCCAGTTTGCAGATAGCTTGATATTTTCAAGGCCACCGATGTTAGCACACGCGATGTTCGTTAATGACTCAGCCACAGCTAAACGAGCAGAAGCTCCATAGTTTAACAGTGCAGCTGGTGTACGTTCACCTAGTGACATTGCTTCACCGTGGTAAGTATCAAACGCAGCGGCTGTTACCGCACAGTTTGCTACTGGCACCTGCCAAGGACCTACCATTTGGTCACGAGCAACTAAACCCGTTACCGTGCGGTCACCAATGGTGATTAAGAATGTTTTTTCAGCAATCGTTGGTAGGCGTAATAAACGTTGTGCAGCATCTGCAGCATCAATGTTTGCAACGTCTAATGGTTGTGATTGTGCTTTTTTAGACTCAACTTCGCGGTGCATTTTTGGTGCTTTACCAAGTAAAACATCAAGCGGTAGATCAACAGGGTTGTTACCAAAGTGGCTATCTTCAACCGTTAAGTGACGCTCTTCTGTTGCTTCACCAATAACAGCGTATTCTGCACGCTCACGTTTACAGATTGCTTCAAAGCGCGCGAAGTCTTCTGCTGCAACAGCTAATACGTAACGCTCTTGAGATTCGTTACACCAAATTTCGTGTGGTGCCATACCCGGCTCATCGTTTGGAATATCACGAAGTTGGAATTTACCACCACGACCACCGTCGTCTACAAGCTCAGGGAATGCGTTTGAAAGACCACCTGCACCCACATCGTGGATGAAAGCGATTGGGTTTGCATCACCTAACTGCCAACATTTGTCGATAACTTCCTGACAACGGCGTTCCATTTCTGGGTTTTCACGCTGAACAGATGCAAAGTCTAAGTCTTCGTTTGATTGACCTGATGTCATACTAGAGGCAGCACCACCACCAAGACCGATGTTCATTGCCGGACCACCTAGTGCAATTAGCTTAGCACCTACAGGGATTTCACCTTTTTGAACATGTTCAGAACGAATGTTACCTAAACCACCTGCAAGCATGATTGGCTTGTGGTAACCACGTACTTCTTCACCGTTATGGCTTGATACTTTCTCTTCGTATGTACGGAAGTAACCAAGTAAGTTAGGACGACCAAATTCGTTATTGAATGCCGCGCCACCTAATGGACCTTCAGTCATGATATCAAGTGCATTAACGATACGACCAGGCTTACCAAAGTCTGTTTCCCATGGCTGCTCGTAGCCAGGAATACGTAGGTTAGATACAGTGAAGCCAACTAAACCAGCTTTAGGTTTAGAGCCGCGGCCTGTTGCACCTTCATCACGAATTTCACCACCAGAACCTGTTGATGCACCTGAGAATGGCGCAATCGCTGTTGGGTGGTTGTGCGTTTCAACTTTCATCAAGATTTCGATGTTCTCTTGATGGTATGCGTACTCGCCTTCACTATTCGGGAAGAAACGACCCGCTACAGAACCCTTCATTACCGCAGCGTTATCTTTATATGCAGATAACACGTTTTCAGGGTTTTGCTCGTAAGTGTTTTTGATCATTTTGAACAATGATTTTGGCTGTTCGATGCCATCAATTGTCCAATCGGCGTTAAAGATTTTGTGACGACAATGCTCAGAGTTTGCTTGCGCGAACATGAATAATTCGATGTCGTTCGGGTTACGCCCTAACTTTTGGAAGTTTTCTACCAAGTAATCAATTTCGTCATCTGCAAGCGCAAAACCTTGCTCAACGTTTGCTTTAGCAAGCGCTTCACGGCCACCACCTAAAATGTCAACTGATGACATTGGACGCGGTTCATCATGACGGAATAATTTAGCTGCATCAGCCATATCCGCGTGCGTTGCTTCAGTCATACGGTCATGTAATAACGCTGCAACTTCAGCTGTTTGCTGAGCTGATAAATTACCTTCTACGTAGTATGCAATACCACGCTCAACACGGTGAACTTGGCTTAAGCCACAGTTATGTGCGATGTCAGTTGCTTTTGATGCCCAAGGCGAGATAGTACCTGGACGCGGCGTTACAAGAATTAACGTGCCAGCAGGGGTATGCTCGGCAATTGTTGGACCATAAGTAAGCAGTTTTTCCAGCTTGGTTTGCTCATCAGCTGAAAGCTCGGCTGTAAGATCAGCAAAATGCATGAACTCAGCATAAACGTCAGTGACTGGAAGTTGTGCCTGTTGGCAACGCGCTAAAATTTTCTGAACTCTAAAATCGGAAAGTGCTGGTGCACCACGAAGGATCAACATAGGTATTTTCATCCGGGGTTAGGGATTGAACGATATTTTAGGCGCATATTATAGTGCAAATAACGTCTAGATTTAACTCAAAATTACGCTTTTATTTAAATAATCTTCATAACCGCTTTTATGGTTGCAACAATTAACTATCTTAGTCGTCTTTATTTCTCTGCAGGTACTTGTTCTGTATGACTTATCTACCAGCTGCCTTGTTATAGTTATTAATTTTTAAATAGATAACTAAAACTATTCGCCAAGTGACGTGGCTCAGAAGTTTTGTTATAACACTAAGGTAATGGTTTAAGGGGCATTTATAATCTATGCAAAAGTTACTCGCTATTTTTAGTTTAGTGCTCATGTTATGTGCGTGTGATATGCAACAGCAACCGTCGCAACTTGCTCATATCAAGGCACAGAACAAAATTAGAGTAGGCACATTAGCTGGCGCGAGTAACTACTATCAGGCTCCACAAGGTGTGCAAGGCTTTGAATATGAGCTTGCCCAAGAGTTTGCTGACTATGTTGGTGTAGAGCTCGAGATGGTGCCTTTTTTTAATCTATCCGATATGTTTGCACGCTTAGAAAGTGGCGATTTAGATATTATAGCTTCAGGTCTTACCTATAATACGATTCGGGCAGAGCATTATCGATTTGGCCCAACCTATCGCACAATTAGCCAAAAATTAGTTTACAAACAAGGCCGTACTCGCCCTCGAGAGTTTGAGGATTTAACCGGTAATCTCACTGTTTTAGCCAAAAGCAGCCACTCGTTAGCACTACAACAATTAAAACAACTGCATCCTGAACTTAGCTGGAACGAAACAGAAGATATGGATGAAGAAGAGCTTCTGCAAGCAGTTATAGACGGTGAAATTGATTACACCCTAGCAGATTCACACACCTTATCGCTGTTTCGCCGCTATCACCCAAATTTGAGTATCGGCTTTTCGGTTACCCGTAACGACCCTATCGCTTGGTTACTAAGAAAAGATGGTGACGACTCTTTATATGCCTTGATGGTGCCATTTTTTGGCGACGTTAAGAAAAGCAACCAGCTTTATGTGTTAGAAGAAAAATACTTCGGCCATGTTCGTCAGTTTAACTATGTGAATACCCTTGCTTATATCGAAGCAATAAAAGACACCTTACCTAAATACCAACCTTGGTTTGAGCAATACGCAGGTAACATAGACTGGCGATTACTGGCAGCTTTGAGTTATCAAGAATCAATGTGGAACCCAAGGGCTAAGTCACCAACCGGTGTACGTGGCATAATGATGCTAACCCAAGCAACAGCAAAACAGGTCGGCGTAACAAATCGACTAGAGCCTGAGCAAAATATTAAAGGCGGTGCGCAGTATCTTGCCAAAGTGATTTCTTGGATCCCTGAACGCATTCCGCAGCCCGACAGAACCTGGTTTGCCTTAGCCTCTTACAATGTTGGCTGGGGACACGTCAACGACGCACGTATTATTACCGAGCAAGAAGGTGCAAGCCCCGATAAGTGGGCTGATGTTAAAAAGCGCTTACCGCTTTTAATTAAAAAGCGTTACTATCGAAAAACCAAATATGGTTATGCCCGTGGCGATGTTGCAGTAAAGTACGTTGATAATATCCGTCGCTATTACGACGCACTGGTTTGGCTTGATGAAAATGATGCGATTGCTAACCCAAGCGAAGAAGAACAAAGCACTGAAGAAGCTCAACCTGAAGCGCAAGCGAGCGAACCAAAGCCAAATGACAACACGCAACAAACCAACTCGGAGCAGCAAGAATTAGAAAACAACTAACTTCAAGCACCGAAATCTGTTTACTTGTCATCAAATGATCATTATCTTCCTGTAGAGATCAATATAATGCTTTACTCTCACTTAAGGAGCACTCATGTTAAAAAGAAGACGCACGACACATAAGTTCAAGCGTAATGTTATTTACTCAACGGCGACCCGCCGTCGTATCATGCTACGTAATACACACAAAAAAGTTATTTGGCGTCGCCGCTTATTTGCGATGCAGTTAATGGAAGCACAAGTTCCTGCAACGCCGGTTGTATAACTAGGCGTTGCGAGCAGCCTGCTTTGCCGCCTTTTTCTCTTCTCTACGACGCTTAAAAAACGCTGAAATTACCGCCCCACACTGCTCACTCATAACATCACCGGTTACTTCAACTTGATGATTAAGCCTAGGTTCTTGCAGCAGATTCATAATTGATCCTGCCGATCCCGTTTTGGCATCTTTAGCACCAAATACCAATCGCTTAATACGGCTATGTACCAACAGACCTGCGCACATAGAACAAGGTTCTAACGTAACATACAAGGTGCAATCGATTAATCGGTAGTTATTAAGTACTTTACCTGCTTCGCGGATTGCCATCATTTCAGCATGAGCGGATGGGTCGTTATCGATAATTGAGCGGTTATAACCATAGGAGATCAGTTGATTGTCTTTTACCAGCACAGCACCAACCGGAATTTCATTAATAGCAGCCGCTTCATTAGCGTAGTTTAATGCTTTTTCCATCCAATATTGGTCGCTAAATTGTTCGCTCATATATCACACAAATCTTGTAAAACTGTGAGTAATTATACCTAGTTAGTGAAAAATGTCGGCAATAAATACTGCTACACTTAAAAATTAACGCAAAATTTAGTGGCTTTTTCATGGCTCAATGGACCCATATTGCGCTATAATCTCGCGCTTTTTTTATTTAGCTTACAACACGGGTAGCAAATGAAATTTCCTGGACGCCGCAGGCATAAACATTATTTTCCGGTGGAAGCCAAAGATCCACTGACGAATCAACTTAACTCAACCGACCGACTACAACGTAGTTATATTACGGGTATCGACCAAATTGTGGTAGATATTGAAGCGAAAGTTGATCAAGCTTTCCTAGATGAATTTCAATTGCGCCGTGGCATGTCGCAAGTGATCGATAACGATATTACCAACGCGCTATACGACAGACTAAAACTCGACAATATGATCGATTATGAGTTTGCCGGTGGTACGGTAGGTAACACCATGCACAACTACTCTACCCTAGCTGACGACCGATCAGTACTGTTAGGGGTAATGAGTGAAAATATCAAAATCGGCAGCTATGCATACCGTTTTTTATGTAACACCTCTAGCCGCGTTGACCTTGACTACCTTCAGCCTGTAGATGGCCCTATTGGTCGTTGTTTTACCTTAATTGACGAGACCGGTGAGCGTACCTTCGCAATCAGCGCGGGGCTTATGAATCACCTGCGCCCTGAATCAATCGATCAGGCACTTATTGAGAATTCATCAGCACTGGTGATCAGCGCATACCTAATGCGTACTCAAGGTGATGAAACCATGACAGAAGCGACCATGCAGGCAGTGAAATATGCCAATGATGCAGGTGTCCCTGTGGTTTTAACCCTTGGCACTAAGTTTCTAATTGAACAAGACCCTGCTTGGTGGGCTGACTTTGTAAAAGAGCATGTTGATATTCTTGCTATGAACGAAGAGGAAGGTCTTGCGATTACTGGCTTTGAAGATCCGCTTCTGGCAGCCGACAAAGCGCTAGATTGGACTGATTTAGTTATTTGCACGGCTGGCGAAAAAGGCTTGTTTATGGCCGGTTACGTAGACGACTCATTCAAGCGTGAAACAGAATACCCGTTATTACCAGGCGCGATTGCTGACTTTAACCGTTATGAATTTTCGCGCGCAATGCGTAAAGACGACTGCCAAAACCCAATTCGTGCTTACAGCCACACAGCACCGTTTATGGGCGGCCCAGATAGTATTAAAAATACCAATGGCGCAGGCGATTGTGCTCTGGCCGCGGTACTACATGACTTATCAGCAAACGTTTACCACAAACTTAATGTGGCAAACTCAGCGAAGCATCAGCAGCCTGCTATGACCTACTCATCGCTTGCACAAATTAGTAAATACGCTAACCGTGCAAGTTATGAAGTACTTGTTCAGCACTCGCCACGTTTATCTCGTGGCTTACCTGAACGTGAAGATTGTTTAGAGCAAGTTTACTGGGATCAGTAAGCGCGACTAAAAAATCGAAATATCCAGTTTCTGGGATAAACGCTCAAGAGCCGCTATCCCAGCTACTGAGTTACCATACGAGTTAAGTCTTGGCGCCCACACAGCCACAGTAAATTGATTTGGTAATACAGCTAAAATAGTACCCGACACCCCAGACTTACCCGGCATACCAACACGGTAGCCAAAATCCCCAGCAGCATCGTATAAACCACTGGTAAACAGTAACGAGTTTAACTGCTTATTTTGCCTTGCACTGAGTACTTCTTGGCCATTGGCATCTTTACCTTGGTTTGCTAAGTAATTGTAAGCTTTTGCTAATTCTACGCAGTTTAACTCTATGGCACAGAAGTTAAAGTAAGCCCATAACACATCATCAACTTCATTATTAAAGTTGCCGAATGACTTCATTAGATGCCCCATCGCGGCGTTGCGATGACGAAACTCATATTCAGAATTTGCCACTTTCTTATCAATAACAACCTGAGCATTTCCTGATAACTGACGAAATGACTCAAGCATAGAGTGCATTGGCGCAGATAAACGGCTATATAACGCGTCACAGGTGACAATCGCGCCGGCATTAATAAATGGGTTGCGTGGTATGCCCTGTTCAAACTCAAGCTGTGTAAGTGAGTTAAAAGCGGTGCCTGAAGGCTCTTTACCGACTCGTTGCCACAGCTCATCACCATAACGCTGAAGTGCTAAAGTTAAGGTCATTACTTTCGAAACAGATTGAATTGTAAAACGCGCACTACAATCACCCGCGCAATAGGTTTGCCCATCTACTGTATGAATAGCAATGGCAAACTGGTTTGGCTCAACCTCTGCAAGCGCAGGAATATAATCAGCAACCTTACCTTGGCTCAGTAATGGTTGAACTTCTTTTGTGATTTCATCTAATACATGTTGATAATCAATCTGTGACATACCGCGTCCTTTTAAAACAAAAAGCCCCGCATTTGCGAGGCTTTGTAGTCTACTAAAGATGGTTTGCTATAGCGATTGCTATAGCGATTGCTATTAGCTCATCGCTGATTGCAGTTTTTTCATCGCTGTTTTTTCTAGCTGACGAACACGCTCTGCTGAAACGTTATATTTCTCAGCAAGCTCTTGTAATGTTGCTTTATCGTCAGCTAACCAACGTGCACTTACGATGTCTTGAGAACGTTCATCAAGGGTTTTTAAGGCGCTGAATAAACGTGCATGAGACTGTTCTTGCCATTGCTGCTCTTCGATATCATCAGCAAGGTCAGCACTGCCATCTGTTAAATACTGTACTGGCGAGTATGTGCTTGTCGGTGCGTCGTCATTGTCGTCGCCCGTTAAGTCAAAGCCCATATCTTGGCCACTCATACGTGATTCCATCTCACGTACTTCTTTTTCACTTACACCTAGCTCATTAGCAACTGTGCTAACCTCAGCTTGGTTAAACCAACCTAAACGTTTTTTGTTTTTACGCAGGTTGAAGAATAATTTACGTTGCGCTTTTGTAGTTGCAACTTTCACGATACGCCAGTTTTTCAGTACGTATTCATGAATTTCAGCTTTGATCCAGTGTACTGCGAATGAAACTAAGCGAACACCTACACTTGGGTCGAAACGTTTTACCGCTTTCATCAGACCGATGTTACCTTCCTGAATTAAATCAGCTTGCGGTAAGCCATAACCTGAATAGCTTTTCGCAATATGAGCAACAAAGCGTAGATGCGACATAATGAGTTGCTTCGCAGCTTCAAGATCACCTTCTTCCTGAAGACGTGTCGCCAACTGCTTTTCTTTCTCTGCATCAAGCATAGGAATAGTGCTAACCGCTTGAAGGTAGCCGTCCATACTTGCGCTCTGTTGACCTGCAGTAAGTGCCATTGCGTATAAATCTTTACTCATTTTTCACCTCAGTGATAAACATTTGAAACCATCTTAGCACTCTTTAAGCGAGAGTGCTAACTTCAATTAAAAACTTTTTTAAAGTTCAAATCAAGTGGTTTTTGCATCTATTTTTAGTCTACGCTAACACGCTGAATAAGCGATGAATTCTAGCTTGGAGTGATATTTTGATAAATTAACAGCGACTACTATTTATCGCTAAAAGAGCAGTGTAACAATGAATTGTTACACTTTATCGGGTTCAATTTCTTTTATGTAGCGGTTAACTGATAAGTATGAACCAACAAATCCTAAGCCTGTTGCAAGAGCGACTAAAATGCCAAACTCTGTGAGTGTTAAACCAATCAAGTCAAAGCTGGTTTCATAAACACCCGCAACATCACTTACAGCAGCACCAAGCCACCACATCATTAACGCAACACAAATAAAAGAGAACAAACCGCCAATAATACCGTACCAAATCCCTGTCCATAAAAATGGCGCATGAATAAAGGTGTTTGTCGCCCCAACTAACTTCATAACTTGAATTTCGTCTTTCTTATCCATGATTGATAAGCGGATAGTATTACCAATGATCAGGGTGACGGAGGTTAATAATAGTAGAGCAATGGTGATCACGCTTTCTTTTAATAAACTTAAAAGTGCATTTAATCGCTCAAGCCAAGCAATATCGAGTTTACCAAAATCAACTTCTCTTTCGCCTTCAAGTTTTTGCAGTAATTGTTTTGCCGTATTTGGCTGACGGTATCGTGCTGTCGGCGTAACAATAACAACATCAGGTAACGGGTTCGCATCTAAATATTCAAGTGCTTGGCCAAATCCTGATACTTGTTTAAATTCAGTGAGGGCATCGCCTTTTGATATAAACTCCACTTTATCTACTTCAGGGTAGAGTGCTAAACGCTTAACCAAGGTTTGCGTTTGCTGTTCGCTCATAGTTTCTTTTACGAACAACGAGATCTCTGCGGCATCTTCAAAGCCACTGCTCACTTGCGAGACATTTTTAACCACTAAATAAAGCGTCGCTGGCAGTGTTAAGCTTAATCCCAATACCGCAATGGTCATCAATGAGGCTAAAGGCGTTCGCCACATTTCACCGAGGCTGTGCACACCTTGGCGAATAAGATTAATAAAGAAGAAATAAGGCGCTGCTAAAAATGACTTCTTCTGACGTTCGTTTTGGCTGTTGCGGCTTTTAAACAATAAACTCATAGTGCCCCCTCAGCTAACGGATCGTCAATCATACGGCCATCTTTCAGTGTTAGGCTGCGATAACGCATACGCGCAATTAAACCAATATCATGGGTTGCAATCAGCACGGTTGTACCATGATTATTAAAGTCTTCGAATAAACGTAAAATGTCCATCGAAAGTTCAGGGTCTAAGTTACCAGTTGGCTCATCGGCTAATAGGATTGGCGGTGAATTGACAATAGCGCGAGCAATACCTACACGCTGCTGCTCACCACCTGATAAGGTTGCTGGATTACACTTAGCTTTATCAAGTAACCCTACTTTATCAAGCGCACCGTGAACACGTTTAGCTATTTGCTTATGGTGCGTACCTTCAATGATTAAAGGTAAGGCAACATTATCAAACACTGAGTAACGTTCTAGTAAGCGGTGATTCTGAAAGATGATACCAATATCGCGGCGCACATAAGGGATCTGGCGTGATTTAACAGCATTTAAATCAACACCATTAATAAGCACCTGCCCGGCTGATGGACGCTCCATCAAGCTGATAAGCTTCAATAGTGTACTTTTACCTGCCCCACTGTGCCCGGTTAAAAAGGCCAGTTCGCCAGGCTTAATATGAAAGCTGACTTTTTCAAGGGCACGATGGCCACCTGGATATGTTTTACTGACTTGCTGAAAATTTATCATTTTAGTTATCAATCATCTTGCAGCGAAAAAGGGAGCAAGCTCCCTTTAGTTAATTATGCGTCATCCTCGTCTTGGCTAAATAGTGCATCAATAAAGTCACTACTATTAAAGGTACGTAAATCATCAATACCTTCACCAACACCAATGTAACGAATTGGGATATTAAATTTATCTGCAACGGCGAAAATCACACCACCTTTGGCGGTACCATCTAGTTTAGATAAATTAATGCCCGTTAAACCAACACACTCATTAAATAATTTAACTTGGCTAATTGCGTTTTGACCTGTACCTGCATCAATAGTTAGCATAACTTCATGTGGCGCATCTGGGTCAATTTTCTTCATTACACGGGCAATTTTTTCAAGCTCTTGCATTAGGTTATCTTTATTTTGCAAGCGACCTGCTGTATCGGCGATTAACACATCAACATTACGAGCCTTTGCAGCCTGAAATGCATCAAATACCACTGACGCACTGTCTGCACCTGTATGCTGAGCAATCACTGGGATGCTATTACGCTCACCCCATACTTGTAACTGCTCAACCGCTGCAGCGCGGAACGTATCACCCGCAGCAAGCATTACTGACTTACCTTCGTTTTGGAACTGCTTAGCTAATTTACCAATCGTGGTGGTTTTACCTACACCATTTACACCCACCATTAAGATAACAAATGGCTTTTTATCACCACTTACAACCAGCGGCTGCTCGGCGGTTTTAAGCATACTAGCCATTTCTTGCTTCATTAACTCATATAAAGCATCACCATCTTTTAATTGCTTACGATCAGCGGCATCGGTTAGGTTATCAATCAACTTCATTGTTGTATCAACACCTAAATCGGCTGTTAGTAATTGTGTTTCTAGTTCTTCAAATAACTCATCGTCAATTTTCTTACCACTAAAAATAGACGCAAAGCCTGAACCAATATTAACGCGAGTTTTTAATAGACCTTTTTTAAGGCGTGCGAAGAAACCTTCTTTCTTTGGTTTTTCAGCAGCGGCTTGAGCAGCTTTCTCTTGCTCTACACGCTCAGCTTCTGCTTGTTCTTCAGCAATGCGTTCTTGCTCTAAACGCTCCGCTTCTGCCTTTTCTGCAGCAATGCGTTCTTGCTCTAAGCGAGCTGCTTCCGCCTTTTCTGCAGCAATGCGTTCTTGCTCTAAACGATCCGCCTCTGCCTTCTCTGCAGCAATACGTTCTTGCTCTAGACGATCCGCTTCTGCTTTTTCTGCAGCAATGCGTTCTTGTTCTAAACGTTCCGATTCTGCCTTTTCTGCAGCAATGCGTTCTTGCTCTAAACGATCCGCCTCTGCCTTCTCTGCAGCAATACGTTCTTGCTCTAGACGATCCGCTTCTGCTTTTTCTGCAGCAATGCGTTCTTGTTCTAAACGATCCGCCTCTGCCTTTTCTGCAGCAATGCGTTCTTGCTCTAGACGTTCAGCCTCTGCTTGTTCAGCAGCGATACGTTCTTGCTCCAAGCGAGCAGCTTCTGCCTTCTCTGCAGCAATGCGTTCTTGTTCTAAACGCTCCGCTTCTGCCTTTTCTGCCGCAATACGTTCTTGCTCTAGACGTTCTGCCTCGGCCTTCTGCGCAGCAACTTGCTCGGCTTCACGCTGCGCCTGTTCTGCTGCAGCACGCTCTTGCTCTAATTTCATTGCTGCTTCTTGCTCAGCAAGACGAGCTTGTTGTTCTTGACGTTGTTGTTCTGCCGCTTGCTGCTCTTGAGCTAAACGTTCAGCTTCTGCTTGTTCTGCCGCAATGCGTTCTTGCTCTAAACGCTCAGCTTCTGCTTTTTCTGCCGCAATGCGTTCTTGCTCTAGACGCTCCGCCTCTGCCTTTTCTGCAGCGATACGCTCTTGCTCTAGACGCTCAGCCTCTGCGTTTTCTGCCGCAATGCGCTCTTGCTCTAAACGCTCCGCTTCTGCTTTTTCGGCTTCAATTCGCTGTTGTTCTTCTATTTGCTTCTGGTTATCAGCCTCTTTTGCTGCTTGCTCTGCTTGTTGCTTATCTGATTTGCCAAAACCAAACCAAGACAGGAATTTACTTTTTTTTGCCATACTTGCTAATAACCACTTATAAAAATCTGATAAACTTACATGAATAATAGTTTGGTGACAGTTCAGCTTTTAAGCCAAACATAAACAGGTACCATCTATCGCTAAGGTCGCAATACTATCACTTTTAGCGCAGTAGAAAAATGACGCGCTAGCTATTGCATACAATATTATCTGAGCTAGTGGTCAGTTACCAATGATTAGTGAGTTAAATGAGAAAAAAATCAACAGCTAACCGCCAAGCTAAAGCAGCGAACAATAAATCAGCAAATGGTTTTATTCGTATTATAAGTGGGCAATTTCGCGGTAGAAAATTACCCGTAAAAGATGTGCAAGGCTTGCGCCCAACCACAGACCGAATAAAAGAAACTGTATTTAACTGGCTAATGCAAGATACCCGAGGCGCAGCGGTACTCGATTGCTTTGCCGGTTCCGGCGGTTTAGGTTTTGAGGCGTTATCGCGCTTTGCTGATCATGCTGTGTTTTTCGAACTAGATAAAGGCGCCGCTAGCCAACTAAAAGAAAACATTAGCACCCTTAAATTGGATAATGCAGCCGTAAAACAAGGCAATAGCCTTTCATTATTAGAACAAAACACGCAAAACGAGCAATTTGATCTAATTTTTGTTGACCCACCATTTCGACAAAACTTAGCTGAAAAAAGTTGTTTTTTACTCGAAAAAAATAACTGGCTATCTGCTCAAGCACTTATATATGTTGAGGTCGAAAGCGAACTAAGCGACCTAGATACTCCAGATAACTGGATGCTTTTAAAAGAAAAAGCTGCCGGACAAGTGATTTGTCGGCTATATCAACGCGAGACAAATTAACTCTGTTTTGCAAACCTAGTTTCTGTTAATATTATTCTTTACATGTGGTGTTGCTTCGGATTACAATACCGCACCATTTTTGAACCACTTGGTCGTTATTCGATCAACTTGAGCAACGCTCATTATTTAGGTAGGTGAATTTTTAATGCCAGTAATTAAAGTAAGAGAGAACGAACCGTTTGACGTAGCACTTCGTCGCTTCAAGCGTTCATGTGAAAAAGCAGGTATCCTTTCAGAAGTTCGTCGTCGCGAGCACTATGAAAAACCAACAGCTGAGCGTAAGCGTAAAAAAGCTGCTGCAGTAAAGCGTCACATGAAGAAGCTTTCTCGCGATAACGCACGTCGCGTTAAATTATACTAATCAGTATTTGGTCTTGTATAAATGAGCCTTTTATTAACGCTAAAAGATGCGCAAAAAGATGCGATGAAGGCAAAAGACAAAGAACGTCTTAAACCTATCCGCATGGTACTTGCTGCAATCAAGCAACGTGAAATTGACGAGCAAATTACGCTTGACGACGACGGTATTACCGCTGTTTTAGTAAAGCTTGTTAAGCAACGTCGCGATTCTTACACCCAGTACATTGATGCGGGTCGTGAAGATTTAGCTGAAATTGAAGCCAGTGAGATTAAAGCACTTGAAGAATTCTTACCTCAACAATTGAGTGAAGAAGAAATCATTGCTCTTATTGACTCGGCTATAGCTGATACAAACGCAGCGGGTATGCAAGACATGGGTAAGGTAATGGGAGTTATCAAAAGCAAAGCTGAAGGTCGTGCCGATTTAGGTAAGATTTCTGGCTTAATCAAGCAACGATTAACTGCCTAACCCCCACATACAGATGTATGATTCAAGCAAACCGAGCCTAGTGCTCGGTTTCTTGCTTTTAGTCTTTCATAAACACAGTAATTGTGTTCAAATCTTATTTTACAACGCATAGATAGCGCAGGAAAATACAACAGCTATGGCCGGAAAGATCCCTCGACAGTTTATTGATGATTTACTTGCTCGCACAGATATTGTTGAGTTAATTGATTCGAGAGTTGGCCTTAAAAAAGCAGGTAAAGACTACCAAGCCTGTTGCCCATTCCATAACGAAAAATCACCTTCATTTACCGTTTCTCAAGATAAACAGTTTTACCACTGCTTTGGTTGTGGTGCCAATGGCAATGCAATTTCGTTTGTCATGGAATACGACAAATTAGAGTTCGTTGACGCCATTGAAGAATTAGCGAGTATGCTCAATTTAGACGTACCTCGCGAACAAGGCACAAGTTCAGGCCCACAACGCACCGCAGAACAAAAGCGCTCCGATTACGATTTAATGTTACATGCTGCTCGCTTTTATCAGCATCAGTTAAAGCATCATGCCAACTCAAAAACGGTTATCGACTATATCAAGGGCCGTGGTTTAAGTGGTGAAACAGCGAAAAAGTTCATGATTGGTTATGCGCCAAGTGAATGGGAAGCGCTATGCCAGCAACTTGGCCGCAACAAAGAACAAAAAGAGCAGCTTGTAGAACTAAAACTAGCCTCTGAAAAGTCGCCTGGTCGCCAATTTGACTTCTTCCGTGATCGACTCATGTTCCCTATTCGCGATAAACGCGGTCGGGTGATTGCCTTTGGTGGCCGTGTTATGCAAGCGGATCAAGGTCCTAAATACCTTAACTCACCAGAAACCCGTATTTTCCATAAAGGCTTTGAGCTATATGGTTTATACGAAGCCAAGCAAGCACATAAAAAACTTGAACATATTTTAATTGTTGAAGGTTATATGGATGTTGTTGCTTTAGCTGAGCAAGGCATCGAATATGCCGTTGCCGCCCTTGGCACAGCAACGACCGCAGAACATATGCACACTTTATTTAGAACCACAGATAAAGTGATTTGCTGCTACGACGGTGACCGTGCTGGCCGCGATGCTGCTTGGCGTGCACTAGAAAATGCACTGCCTTATCTTGGTGATGGTAAGTCGTTAAAGTTTGTGTTTTTACCAGATGGTGAAGACCCTGATTCACTGGTACAACAAGAAGGTAAAGACGCTTTCGAAGCAAGGTTAAGCGAAGCGGATGATTTTACTAAGGTGCTGTTTAATAAACTCAGCCAAGAGATAGACCTTACTCAAGACGCAGGTAAAGCAAAGCTCCTTAGTGATGCCCTGCCACTAATTGAAAAAATCCCTAGTGATTTTTACCAAGAAAATATTTTGGAACATCTTGGCCGCTTAATTGGTCGAACAAGAGAGCAATTAAATAATCGCGTTAAGTCGCCAAAGCAACAGCATGCGATTGAGCGTAAATTTAAAATAACGCCGATGCGCCAAGCGATTGGTATTTTATTACAACACCCAAATTTGGCGACCAGCATTGCTTATATGCCAGAGTTAGCTGAGATGAAAATAGCCGGTATTGAGCTATTTTTACGCATTCAGCACTTAGCACTAGAACGTGAAGGTATCACGACGGCACAAATTTTAGAGTCATTTAGGGATGGCGCTGAATATGACGCGCTAGTGAAACTAGCAACTTGGCAGCACCAAATAAATGACGATCGTTTAGAGACGGTTTTTAAAAATACTTTTAAATTTATTGAAGACCAGTGTTTAAATTATCGACTAGAGACCCTATTAATAAAAGACAAGACCCAAGGCTTAAGCAGCGAAGAAAGGCTAGAATGCCACTTACTGACGCAAGCGTTAAAAGGCAGCAACAGCTAGTCAGAATTGAATAATGCTGTTATACTGTGCTATTCACTGCGTCTAGTTAGTTTTCGTGTCGCTTAATTAGTAAGCGAGCTGGCGCCTGTTGTATCAACTTTCAGAGTGGAAGAATAAATCTCTATGGATCCAACTCCTCAGTCACAATTAAAGCTTCTGATTCAAAAAGGTAAAGAGCAAGGTTATTTAACTTTTGCAGAAGTTAATGATCACCTTCCACAAGACATTATCGACTCAGATCAGGTAGAAGATATCATTAGCATGATTAATGATATGGGTATCAAGGTAAGCGAAAACGCACCTGATGCCGATGAATTAATGATGCAAGAAACAACGACAGACGAAGACGCAGCAGAAGCCGCGGCAGCTGCACTTGCGACTGTAGAAAAAGAGATCGGTCGAACAACTGACCCTGTACGTATGTATATGCGTGAAATGGGTACTGTTGAACTTCTTACGCGTGAAGGCGAAATCGTAATCGCTAAGCGTATTGAGGAAGGTATTAACCAAGTACAGATTTCAGTTGCTGAATACCCTGAAGCAATTACTTATCTACTAGAGCAATGGGACAAATTCGAAGCTGAAGAAATGCGCTTAAGCGATATTATCTCTGGCTTCTTTGATCCTAATAATGAAGACGAATCACAAATTTCTGCAACACACATCGGTTCTGAGTTAAACGAAGAGCAACTCGACGAAGAAGACGACGAAGACGATGATGACGAAGATAGTGATGATGATAGCGATGATGATAGCGATGGCGACACAGGTCCAGATCCTGAAGAAGCCCGTATTCACTTCGAAAACTTACGTGAGCTTTATAACAAAGCACGCGAAACGTTCGAAGAAAAAGGTCGCTCACACCCTGATTCACTTGAAGCTATTGCAGAAATCGGCGAACTATTTAAAACATTTAAATTAGTGCCAAAACAGTTTGACCGCATGGTTAACAACATGCGTGAAATGATGGACCGCGTTCGTGTACAAGAACGTATCATCATGAAGCAAGCTGTACAAATTGCTAAGTTACCGAAAAAGAACTTCATCAAGCACTTTGCAAATAACGAAACAGACACAAGCTGGATTGACCTTGAGATTGCTGCAAACGAGAAATACTCAGTAGCACTTGAATCAGTTAAACCAGAAATAATTCGTTGCATCAGCAAACTAAGTGCAATTGAAGAAAGCACAGGTCTTAGCATCGAACGAATTAAAGATATCAACCGTCGTATGAGTATTGGTGAAGCGAAAGCCCGCCGTGCGAAGAAAGAAATGGTTGAAGCGAACTTACGTCTTGTAATTTCAATTGCGAAAAAGTACACCAACCGTGGTTTACAGTTCTTAGACCTTATCCAAGAAGGTAATATTGGTCTAATGAAAGCGGTTGATAAGTTCGAATACCGCCGTGGTTATAAGTTCTCAACTTATGCAACATGGTGGATCCGTCAAGCAATCACACGTTCGATTGCTGACCAAGCACGTACCATCCGTATTCCTGTGCACATGATTGAGACGATCAACAAATTAAACCGTATCTCTCGTCAAATGCTACAAGAGATGGGTCGTGAGCCGAGCCCAGAAGAATTAGCTGAGCGTATGTTAATGCCTGAAGACAAGATCCGTAAGGTACTTAAAATCGCTAAAGAGCCAATTTCAATGGAAACACCAATCGGTGATGATGAAGATTCGCACTTAGGTGACTTCATTGAAGATACCACTATCGACTCACCTATTGATTCTGCAACCATGGAATCACTACGTGGCGCAACAAACGATGTACTAGCGGGCTTAACAGCACGTGAAGCTAAAGTACTACGTATGCGTTTCGGTATCGACATGAACACTGACCATACATTAGAAGAAGTAGGTAAACAATTTGACGTAACACGTGAGCGTATTCGTCAAATCGAAGCGAAAGCGTTACGTAAATTACGTCACCCTTCTCGCTCTGACTTACTAAAAAGCTTCTTAGATGCTAAGTAATTTAGTATCGCGTTATTAACTAAAAGGCCGCTGTTGCGGCCTTTTTTCTATTCGAGAGATATTCATGGCTTGGATCCAAATTCGCATCAACGCAAATGCAGACAACGCAGAATTAATCAGCGACTTACTCATGGACACTGGCAGTGCGTCAGTCACCTATGTTGATGCCAAAGATACCCCTATTTATGAGCCAAAACTTGGTACTGTGCAGTTATGGGCTGATACCACTGTGATTGGCCTGTATGACGCTAACCATGATATGGACAGCGTAGTAGCAACATTAAATGCTGAAGCAACACTCGCCGATAAGCTCGTTTATAAAATTGAACAGCTTGAAGATAAAGATTGGGAGCGTGAGTGGATGGATAACTTCCACCCTATTCAATTCGGTGAGCGCTTATGGATCTGCCCAAGCTGGCGCGATATTCCAGATCCTGATGCGGTTAATGTATTGCTCGACCCTGGCCTTGCTTTTGGTACAGGCACCCATGCAACGACTGCGCTTTGTTTAAAATGGCTAGAAAGCCAAGATTTAACAGGTAAAACCGTGGTCGACTTTGGTTGTGGCTCAGGTATTTTAGGAATTGCGGCGATCAAACTCGGCGCTGAACGTATGATCGGTATCGATATAGATCCTCAAGCCCTTGAAGCAAGCCGCGATAATGCAAAACGTAATGGCGTTGCAGATAAACTTGAAGTGTATTTACCTGAAGATCAGCCAGAATTTACAGCCGATATTGTGGTTGCAAACATCTTAGCTCAACCACTTCGCGAACTACATGAAGTGATTTTAGGTCTTTTAAAACCGAATGGTAAAATTGCTATGTCAGGTATTTTAGAAGAACAAGCTCAGTCTGTAGCCGATGTTTACGCCCCGTTTTTAGCACTTGATGACGTGGCTGTTGAGGGTGAATGGACCCGAGTCAGCGGCATCAAGAAAGCCTAAATAGCACTAGAGTATTTACTCAAACATAATAGGTAAAGCCAGTATTTAACAGGCTTTACCTTATTTTTACAGTTAGTAGTTTCTCACTTTTTTGTGAGTAAAAAATTTTTCTGTTCAAATATCAAACAAATCAACCTACCCGTCAAACTGTTATCAAAAGTCAATACGAAAAGGGCAAAAAAAAGTCACTTTTGTTCAATTTATAGCCTTTGATTTTTGTAAAAAAAGCCGTAAACTTAGCGCCCCTTGAAAAGAGGCCAATTGAATAACAGTGCGTATCGGTTCATACCAACTTGAGAACAATGTAATTGTCGCGCCAATGGCAGGCATTACAGACAGACCATTTAGACAACTTTGCCGTCGCTTAGGTGCGGGCCTTGCTGTTTCTGAAATGCTCTCGTCAAACCCGAAAGTATGGAAAACTGAAAAATCGATGAACCGTATGGATCACAGCGGTGAGTCGGGAATTCGTTCGGTGCAAATCGCCGGAGCCGATCCTGAGCTTATGGCACAGGCAGCACAATTCAATGTCAGCAATGGTGCACAGATCATAGATATCAATATGGGGTGCCCAGCTAAAAAAGTGAATAAGAAACTCGCAGGCTCTGCCTTATTACAGTTTCCTGAATTAGTACAAGAGATACTCGATGCCGTTGTTAATGCTGTCGATGTCCCTGTCACTTTAAAAATCCGTACCGGATGGGATCAGGATAACCGTAATGGTGTCGAGATTGCGAGAATAGCTGAACGTTATGGCATTGCCTCACTGGCAGTACACGGGCGAACGCGCGCATGTATGTATAAAGGTGAAGCAGAGTACGCCACAATTAGGGATATTAAACGTTCAGTGTCTATCCCTGTCGTTGCCAATGGTGATATTACTTCACCAGAAAAAGCAAAGCAGGTTTTGGATTATACGGGTGCAGATGCCATTATGATTGGTCGAGCCGCCCAAGGTCGCCCTTGGATTTTTAGGGAGATAGACCACTATTTGCGAACTGGAGAACATTTGCCAGCACCTGAAATTTCAGAAGTGCGCAGCATTTTGATGGAGCATTTAGACAATCTTCATCAGTTTTACGGGGAGCCAATGGGAGCGCGTATCGCTCGAAAGCATGTATCTTGGTATTTGCAAACCCATGACAGTGACGGTCAGTTTAGGCGAGTATTTAATGCGTTAGATAACCCACAGGCACAAGTCGACGCATTAGAAGAATACTTTAAAACACTAGCAGCTAACTAAGAAAGAAAGAGACATATAACGATGTTCGAACAAAACGTGACTTCTCCATTTATCACAAACCCTCATGTACAGTCACACGAGAAACCACAGCCGTTGCGTGATGCAGTGAAAAAAGCTGTTCATCACTACTTAAAGCAACTTAATGGTCAAGACGTACAAGACGTATACGACCTTGTTCTTTCTGAGCTAGAAGCACCATTACTTGAAGAAGTAATGACGTACACGCGTGGTAACCAAACTCGTGCTGCAATCTTACTAGGTATCAACCGTGGTACTTTACGTAAGAAACTTAAAAAGTACGGCATGAACTAATACCCGTTATATTGAATCCGTAATCAGTTTAACGAGCCATCGTTATAATTGCTTACAGCTTCATAGTAACTGGTAATAAGTTATTTGAAAAAAGCACCTTAGGGTGCTTTTTTTATAGCTGTTAAAAACTATGCAAAATCCTCACGCTTTAAACGTCGTTTTTTAAAGCAGATTCAGTTAAAATACCGCCTTTCTAAGCTAGCTCAAACATTGAGGTAATCAAAACTACAATGGATACACATCGTCCAATTCGTCGCGCACTATTAAGTGTGTCAGATAAAACCGGTATCGTTGAATTTGCTCGCGCTCTTGAAGCACAAGGCGTGGATATTTTATCAACTGGCGGTACTTGCAAATTACTTGCTGATAACGGCATCAAAGTCACTGAAGTATCTGACCATACTGGTCACCCTGAGATCATGGATGGTCGCGTAAAAACACTTCATCCAAAAATTCACGGCGGCATCTTAGCGCGTCGCGGTCAAGATGAAGACGTAATGAGCGAGAACAACATCTCTGCTATCGATATCGTTGTAGTTAACTTATACCCCTTCGCAAACACTGTTGCGAAAGAAGACTGCAGCCTAGAAGATGCGATTGAAAACATCGATATCGGTGGTCCAACTATGGTTCGCGCTGCGGCGAAAAACCATAAAGACGTAACTATCGTAGTTAATGCAAAAGATTACGACCGTGTGATCAGCGAAATGCAAAGCAACAACGGTTCAACAACTTATAAAACACGTTTTGATCTAGCTATTGCTGCTTACGAGCACACAGCTCAGTACGATGGCATGATTGCAAACTACTTCGGCAAAATGGTTCCTGACTACACAGAGGAAGCTGCTGAAGAGACTAAGTTCCCACGCACTATCAACATGCAGTTCACTAAAAAGCAAGATATGCGCTACGGTGAGAACTCACACCAAGACGCTGCTTTTTATGTTGAAAACGACTTAACTGAAGCATCTGTTGCGACTGCAGTTCAACTGCAAGGTAAAGCACTTTCTTACAACAACATTGCTGATACTGACGCAGCATTAGAGTGTGTAAAAGAATTCGACGTACCAGCGTGTGTTATCGTAAAACATGCGAACCCTTGTGGTGTGTCAATTGGTGACAACATTCTTGAAGCCTATGATCGTGCATTCAAAACTGACCCTACATCAGCATTTGGTGGCATCATCGCATTCAACAAAGAGCTTGATGCAGACACAGCTGAAGCAATTGTTGCTCGTCAATTCGTTGAAGTTATCATTGCACCTAAAGTATCTGAAGCAGCTGCACAAATCGTATCTGCTAAGCAAAATGTTCGTTTATTAGAATGTGGTGAATGGACGGGTAATGCAACAGGTCACGACATCAAGCGTGTTAATGGCGGTATTCTAGTTCAAGACCGCGACCTAGGCATGGTAACGCAAGGCGACCTTAAGGTTGTATCTAAGCGTCAACCAACTGAGCAAGAATTAAAAGATTTATTATTCTGCTGGAAAGTAGCTAAATTCGTTAAGTCTAACGCAATTGTTTATGCACGTGACGGTATGACGATTGGTGTAGGTGCAGGTCAAATGAGCCGCGTTTACTCAGCGAAAATTGCTGGTATCAAAGCTGCTGACGAAAACCTTGAAGTAAAAGGTTCAGTTATGGCATCGGATGCATTCTTCCCATTCCGTGACGGTATTGATGCAGCAGCAGAGGCTGGCATCACAGCAGTTATTCAACCAGGTGGTTCAATGCGCGATGAAGAAGTTATCGCTGCAGCTGACGAAGCTGGTATGGCAATGGTATTTACAGGTATGCGCCATTTCCGCCACTAATCACATAAAGGGTTAAGCACATAGCTTAACCCTTTTTGTTTGCCACAAATTCACGTATTCTGATTAATAATAATAATTACCCATATAATGAAGGAACAGATGATGAAATTTGCCGTAAAATCGTTACTCGTTGCCAGCCTTGCACTGACATCAGCACAGGCTTTAAGCCATTCTCATGAATCAGCGCTTACACAAGCTGTGCAATCAAGCGAACGTGATGCTAAAAATAGCGCACGTGATAAATATCGCCATCCAGTTGAGACACTTGAGTTCTTTGGCTTTAAGCCAAACATGACAGTTGTTGAAATTGCACCGGGCGGTGGCTGGTATAGCGAAATTCTTGCGCCAGCTGTAAAAGGCCATGGTGTTTACTACGCGGCACATTTCCCTGCTGATTCTGAGGTGGGTTATTACCAACGTTCATTAGCTGGTTTTAAGAAAAAGATGAGCGATGACGCACGCTTCAGTGAAGTTAAACTAACTGAATTTGCGCCAGTAACACATCTTGATATTGCACCAGCGGGTAGCGCAGATCTTGTCTTAACATTTAGAAATGTACACAACTGGTACATGGGTAAAGATAAAGAAGGCGCGTTAAGTGCGTTTAAAGCATTTTATAAAGCACTTAAACCAGGCGGCACTTTAGGTGTGGTTGAACACCGCCTACCTGAAGCGCGCAGCGATGAAGATCAGAAATCATCAGGTTATATGAAGCAAAGCTATGTAATTGAAATTGCAAAGCAAGCTGGCTTTGAACTAGTGGCAAGCAGTGACATTAATGCAAACCCTCTTGATACAGCGGATCACCCTAAAGGGGTGTGGACACTACCACCGCGTTTAGCACTTGACGAAAAAGATGCTGCTAAATATAAAGCGATTGGTGAAAGTGATCGTATGACGCTGAAGTTTAAAAAACCGCTATAAATAGGATTATACGCCATGAATGTACTTGTCATCGGCAGTGGCGGCCGCGAACACGCTCTTGCGTTTAAGGCTGCACAAAATACTAAAGTAAACACCGTTTTCGTTGCTCCAGGTAACGCAGGTACTGCACTAGAGCCAAAACTTGAAAACGTTGCTATCAACGTTGAAGACCTGGCAGGTTTAGTTACTTTTGCTAAAGAAAACAACGTTGAATTAACCATTGTTGGTCCAGAAGTACCGCTTGTTTTAGGTGTCGTTGATACTTTCCGTGAAAACGGTCTAGCTATCTTTGGCCCAACAGCAGGTGCTGCACAGCTAGAAGGCTCTAAGTCATTCACTAAAGACTTCTTAGCACGTCACGACATTCCAACAGCTGATTACCAAACGTTTGAACAAATCGACCCTGCACTTGCTTACCTAAAAGAAAAAGGTGCGCCAATTGTTGTTAAAGCTGATGGCTTAGCAGCTGGTAAAGGCGTTATCGTTGCGATGACAGAGCTTGAAGCTGAAGAAGCTATCCGCGATATGCTTGCAGGCAACAGCTTCGGTGAAGCGGGTAGCCGTGTAGTTATCGAAGAGTTCTTAGAAGGCGAAGAAGCCTCTTTCATCGTGATGGTTGATGGCAAAAACGTACTGCCATTCGCAACTAGCCAAGACCACAAACGCGCTTACAACGGTGACCAAGGTCCAAACACTGGTGGCATGGGTGCATACTCACCGGCTCCAGTGGTGACTGATGAAATTCACCAACGTATTATGAACGAAGTGATCAACCCAACGGTTGAAGGTATGGCAAAAGAAGGCCACCCTTACACAGGTTTCTTATACGCAGGTTTAATGATCACCGCTGATGGTACGCCAAAAGTAATCGAATACAACTGTCGTTTTGGCGACCCTGAAACACAACCTATGATGCTTCGTCTTAAGTCTGACCTTGTTGAACTTATCGAAGCGGCTAACCGTGAAGAACTAGATAAAACAGCAATCGAGTTCGACCCACGTGCAGCAGTCGGTGTTGTATTAGCAGCTAAAGGCTACCCAGATAGCTACCCGAAAGGTGATGCAATCAGCGGCTTGCAAGTTACTTACCCTGAAGGTGAGAAAGTATTCCACGCAGGGACTAAGCAAGATGGCGAAAACGTTGTAACTGCTGGCGGTCGTGTACTTTGTGCTACGGCACTTGGCAACACAGTAACCGAAGCGCAACAACGTGCTTATAAACTAGTTGATGAAATCAGCTGGGAAGGCATGGAATATCGTACTGATATCGCTTACCGTGCTATTGCTCGCGAACAGAATTAAGGTCAAACCAGTCTAATTCTGAAAAAAGCGCAGTTTATCTGCGCTTTTTTAATGCTACACTGTTAAGAACATTTACCTAGATAAAGAACTAATTTTGAATAATAAAGCACTGAAATATAACTTTGTTTCATTTCTTATTCTGACAATTTTGTTTTTTATCATTGCTACCCTAGCTGCACATTTAGCCAGCCCTACCCGCTACACTATAGATAAAACAGCCCCCATCTACAGTAATACAGCTTATCGAATAGATAGTAGTAAAGCGCTGACTCTCGAGCAGTTTTTAGCTGAACCAGACAAACTTAAACAGCGCCCTTTTAAAGATGTTGAGTGGGATTTAGCGGCGCAAGATTATTGGTTAAAGCTTGATTTAGAAAACCGTCAAGCAAAGCCTGTGGAGCTGGCGATTCACTTTGATAACCCTATGGTTGATTATCTTAGCGTTTATCATGTTGATGATAAGGGGCAGCTTATAGATACAACCGAGCTGGGTGATAAAGTATCTGGTCTTAGTTTGTTTCAGTACAGTACACCGCATAGCATGCTTACAATGCAGGGCTATGAGCAAACATCCCTCATTATAAAAATAGATACGGTGGGTATTAGCAAAACACCTATTAATATTTATGGTGAAAAAGAGTTTCAAGATCTACTACGTTCGCAATCAGGGATTTGGGGGATCTTCATTGGTGTGCTGATCATGGCTGCCCTGTATAACTTGGTATTATTTTTAGGGATCCGTGACCGCGTCTACCTTATTTATATAGGCTACATCATCTCAGCACTGTTACTTATGGGCTCAGTGCTCGGCTTTGGTTTTTACTTATGGCCGTTATCGTGGCAAATCTTTTTTAATGAGCAAGTGGTGTTCAGTAACTACGCGATTGCATTTTTCACCGTGGCGTTTTGCACTATGTTCTTACGCTACCATAAAGACAATTGCCGCTTATACAAGCTCAGTATCAGCTTTTTAGCCCTGCTGTTTAGCCTCAGTCTTATCAGCTTTTTTATGCTGGAATACCATTCTTCAAAAATCTTTTTTGCCATCATGGTGCCGTTATACATTCTATGTATTTGCATGATTTACAAAAAGTTGGTGAGCGGTTTTCGGTGGGCAAAATTTTATGTCATGTCGTGGGTGCCACTGATTGTAGGCGCTGCCATTCAGCCTTTAGAACTAACGGGCTTTATTCCTTATAGCTTTGCAGTTAGGCACATATTTTTAGTCGCTATTCTCTGTGAGATTGTGCTCATGGCAATGGCGTTGGCAGATCGCGTTCGTTATCAACGTGAAAAAGCGCTGTATCATGCAACCCATACCCAACAAACTGAGCTACTCAACCAAGCAATGCTCAAACAAGCCTATATGGCGATTACCTCGGAGCATAGAC
Source organism: Pseudoalteromonas sp. CO109Y (assembly GCF_004208935.1). NCBI lineage: Bacteria > Pseudomonadati > Pseudomonadota > Gammaproteobacteria > Alteromonadales > Pseudoalteromonadaceae > Pseudoalteromonas > Pseudoalteromonas sp. CO109Y. The sequence goes on along the minus strand of NZ_SGPD01000006.1, from coordinate 173,142 downwards.
TCGCTAACCTTTGCTTAGTGAAAATCGAGCAATTTAATGCCCTAATGAGCATTCTAAAGCCAAGCCAAAGCAGCCAAATAATTATCACTGTGGCTCAATCTTTAGAGCATCAAATTAATAAGAATAGGCAATTTATTAATTTAGAGTCAGCGCTAGATAACAGTCCAAAAGTGGCTGACTTAGGCAATGGTGTACTGGCTTTTATTTCTACCAAAATTCAATCACAAGCAGAGCTTCACCAAGAGCTTAGCAACTTATGCAAACAGCTGCCTAAGCAATATAAAGTGGCAGGCTTAGACCTGCAGCTTTACTACCGCTATAGCATTACTGAGCCAGTGAGTGATGATGGCTTTGATATTTGGCTACAACGTGGCTACTTAGGGTTGTCACAAAAGCAGCAAAACATCGACTTTAACACACCGCATATCGATATGGATGTCAGCCTTGCCGCTGAGTTACAACAAGCAATGCGAAGCAATACCTTAGCCATTTACTTACAGCCCATTATTAATTTACGCAATGGTGCTATCTGTGGCGCAGAGGCATTGTTACGCTGGCCTACAGCGGGTAAATACCTGGACATTGAGCAACTCATTTTATTGGCTGAACGTACTGGTTTAATTAACGAGTTGAGCTTATGGGTGATTGATCAGGCTTGCCTAGCTGCTGCCCAGCTTAATCGACAAGGCTATCGCGAGCATACCATTAGCGTTAATTTAAGTGCCAAGAATCTAGCTATCCCTAAGCTTGTCGAAAAAGTCGAAAACACCATTTTAAAGCATGGCATTACTGCGGATCAGTTAAAGTTTGAATTGACTGAATTTGCGCTTATCAAAAACCATGATGAAATGGTCAGCTTTATCAGCGAACTTAATAAACTCGGTAGCAAGGTGGTACTCGATGATTTTGGTACCGGTTACTCATCGTTAAACTACTTAGTAAATTATTCATTTAGCACGATTAAAGTCGATAAGAGCTTTATTCTTGATTTAGTGAATAACACCACCAACCAGGTAGTGGTAAAAACGGCTATTGATATGGCTCATAACCTTGATATGAATATCACTATCGAAGGCATTGAAGACCAAGAAACAGAAAAAATGCTGATCAAGATGGGCGCAGATCAAGGGCAAGGCTATTATTACAGCAAAGCGGTACCGATTAATGAGTATCTAAGCTTTATTGCCTCACAATTTAAATAGGCCGTGTTACACTGCCCTTTTTAACATCTTTAGGGGCCATGTAAAGATGCAAGGTACGATCAGAAAGTTAAAGTCGACACTGACCTCTCCTGTCGAATATCAATTACCTATCGGTGATGAGCTAGTTTCATTAAATGACTATATTGGTAAGCCGCTCACGCTGACTTTCACAGGCAATATTTTTTGCTGTAACTGTGGTAAGAAAACCAAGAAAAGCTACTCTCAAGGCCACTGTTTTGTCTGTATGCGCAAACTGGCTAGCTGTGACATGTGTATCATGAAACCTGAAACGTGCCACTTTGATAAGGGCACCTGTCGTGAGCCACAGTGGGGTGAAGAAAACTGCATGATCCCGCATTACGTGTATTTAGCCAACACTTCAGGCCTAAAAGTAGGTATTACCCGCCATACTCAAATTCCTACACGCTGGATTGACCAAGGTGCGACGCAAGCTTTACCTATCTTCAAAGTACAAACCCGTCTTCAATCGGGTTTAGTTGAGGTTGCCTTAGCCGAATTTATTGCTGATAAAACCAATTGGCGAAACATGCTAAAAGGTCAATCTGAAGCGATTGATTTAAAAGCTGCTGCCAGAGAGTTGATCCCACAAATTGATGCTAAGTTAAGTGAACTTGCAGAGCTATTTGGCGCAACAGCCATTGAAAAGCTCGATGAAGATGTAGTTGAGCTAGACTACCCAGTAAGTGAATACCCAAGCAAAATCAGTTCTTTCAATTTTGATAAAGCACCAGAAGTATCGGGTATTTTAAAAGGCATTAAAGGCCAGTACTTAATTTTTGATACTGGCGTCATTAATATTCGTAAGTTCACTTCTTACGAAATTAGCCTAGCTTAGGCACTTTTTTCGGTATTGAGATAAAAATCATACCATTGCTGCTTCGCTATTGGGCGGCAAAAGTAATAGCCTTGAATGGTATCGCAGTTAAGTGAACGTAAGTAATTTAACTGCTCTACCTTCTCTACCCCTTCTGCGACAACATGAATACTCAAGCTTTTCGCAAGGCTAATAATCGCCGTAACAATTTCACTATTTCCGTATTCATCTGGCACTTTTGCGATAAAGCTGGCATCTATTTTTAACGTATCAATTGGCAGTTTAGTTAAGTAACTTAAAGCCGAATAGCCCGTGCCAAAGTCATCTAACGTAATATGCACACCTAGCTTTTTAAGCGCGAGTAACTCTTGTTTAGCTTCACTAAAGTGGCTGATAAAACAGCTTTCAGTAAGCTCTACTTCAAGCTTGTATGGGTCTACATCGTAACGCTCAAGTAAGCGCTCAACATTCGATGCTAGTTGCCCCTGACGTAAGTGATTTGCCGAAATATTAATTGCTAAGCGCCCTGCCTCAATGCCTTGTTGCTGCCATTTTTCTAACTCTTTACAAGCTTGCTCGATGACCCATAAATCAAGTTTCACAATTAGGCCTAGTTCTTCAGCAAGGGGAATAAATTTAGCGGGTGATATCACCCCAAGGTTTGGCTCATGCCAACGTAAGAGAGCCTCTACCCCTAAAATTTTGCCTGAATTTAACTCCTGCTTAGGTTGGAAATAAAGCTCAAACTCATCGCTTTCGATAGCGTTTTGTAATCGGCTCATCATTGCCAATCGCTCTAGAGAGCGTGCATTCATCGCAGGTTTGAATAATTGAAATGAATTACGCCCCACTTCTTTAGCACGGTACATAGCAATATCTGCATGCTTAAGCAGTGTAGCACTATCTACGCCATCATCAGGGTAAACTGCAGCGCCAATAGAAGCTGTAATTGCAACCACATGCTCGTTAATAGCAAGCGGCATACTCACTTGCTGCAATACTTGTTCGGCAAAGTTGAGCAGTGTTTCAACCCGATTTACTTCGCATAATAAAACAAACTCATCGCCACCTAAGCGCGCAAGAGTATCCCCTTCAGGTAGAATTGATAAAATACGCTCTGCCACTTGCTGCAATAAGTTATCACCAGCGTCATGCCCTAAGCTGTCGTTAACCTCTTTGAAGCGGTCTAAGTCGATAAACATCACCGCTAATAGATCATGGTTTCGTTTGGCAGAACTCAGTGCAATAGAGAGTCTGTCATGAAATAAGCGTCGATTAGGCAGGCCGGTTAGCTCATCGTAATAGGCAAGCTGGGCAATTTTTTCTTCTGCACGTTTACGCTCTGTAATGTCGCTAAAAATTGCCGCATAAAGTACTTCATCAAAGTTAGGGTCTTTAATTTGGATAATGGTGAGCCACTCTACAAACTCTTCACCATCTTTTTTGCAATTGCAGATCTCCCCTTGCCAGACCCCTTCGTATTCAATGGCATGCCACATTTTTTGATAAAACGAACGGCTATGTTTTGTAGAGCTTAAAATATTGGGACGCTTACCGATTACCTCATGCTCAGCAAAGCCGGTCAGTTTAGTAAAAGCAGGGTTAACTTGAATAATAGTGCCGTCTTTACGGGTTAACATAATGCCATCAAGTGAGGCATCAATAATTTTATTTGCTAAAAACAAGTTACGTTGTGATTTTTGCAAGGCAATATCACGCTGCTCAATAGCACGCTCAAGCTCGCAGCAATAAGCTGACTCAATCTCTGTGATCAAATCAGCAAATGAAATCACCCCGCAAATTTCATCATCTCTGACCACTAAATGACGCACATTACGCTCTGTCATAGTGCGATACGCATCGAATAAACTGCTTTCACAATCAATTTCAATTAACGGGTAGCTAGCATATTGCCAACAAGGATTTAGCCACTCGGTTTGAATGATCAGCTCAACAATATCACGCTGAGTAATAATACCGTGCAGTTCAAGCTCTCGGTTATAAACCAGTACACTATCAAGGCGGCCTGCGCGCATCAGTTGCACAACCTCTTCTATCGGGGTTTGCGCATCAACTATCTCTAGGTCAGTGCGATACTGCTCATGAATAGGCCGAAATTGTAAGTAGTGGTCCAAACCTTGGTTATGCACAATATCAGATAAGTTCAACATACCCGCAGGCTGATTTTCGCTATCCATTACCAATAAATGACGAATGCCATGCTGTTGAAAACGCAGGGTTGCATCACTGACTGAGCATTGATTTGGCACTGTAATAACAGGCGCCGACATGACCTCGTGAATGGCAAGGTTCTTATAGAGCGGGCTGCTGATGTCAATTTTCAAACAATCAGCTTCCGTCCAAATACCAACAACAGACTGCTCATGCTTAATAAAAATAGCCGTCACATTGTGAACATGCATCAACCTCACCGCATCGACCAAAGGCGTATGCGCAGGACACGATACCAACTTTTGCGAAAAGACATCACTCACCTTTTGATGTCGTCTTGGTTGATTCATAAGTCGACTTTCCTAGTTCTTACATGAATTGGCAATTATAATCATTTCAACCTATGCAACTTTGACACAGGACAATAAATGCACTCATCATTTCCTAAGATTATTTTTTCAGACCATGAATTAGCATTAGTTGAAGACGAAGCCGATATAGAAAGCTTTTTATATGGCTTAAGTGAAGAGCAGCAACAAGAAGCGATGCTACTTTTGGCAACAGGGCACTATGTCAACTTGCAAGGAGAAAGCGTGAAAGCATTAACTGATTTAGAGCTTGCTAATAGAGTGACTGATCACCTAGCACAAGAGGGAGTATGCTGTTTAAGTAAGGTTACTCGGCTTACACCAACGCAAGCCTTTGCGATGCTGGCAGATTAAGGCGCATCCACCAGCGCTTTAATGTGCGCAACGGCACTACGGCCAAGGGCTGATAAAGCATAACCCCCTTCAAGATAAGAGATAATCCCTTTGCAATCTTGCTGCTGACAAAATTCAGCTAATTGCGTGGTTAGCCATGCGTAATCATCTTCAACAAACTTCAGGCTTGCCATGTCATCTTCGAGGTGAGCATCAAAACCTGCACTAATAAACAACAGTTCAGGTTTAAATTCATTGAGTTTTGGTAGCCACTGCTCAAGGTAAACAGCTTTTAAGTCATTACCATCACTGGCAATTGGCAGCGGTGAGTTAACTAAAGTCGCGTTATTTTCAACCGCAGTATTTGGGTAAAAAGGGTGTTGAAACAAAGAGCAAAACAACACATTGTCATCATCTAAAAAGATATCTTGCGTGCCATTACCGTGGTGTACATCAAAGTCCAAAATAGCGATACGTTTAACACCTTTGCTTTGCGCGTATTTCACGGCAATGGCTAGGTTATTAAAAACGCAAAACCCTGCAGAGGTGCTACGGTTTGCATGATGCCCTGGTGGTCTAACCGAGCAAAATGCGGCATCCAGTTTATCAGCAAGGATTTCATCAACGGCGAGTAATCCAGCACCAACGGCTCGTTCAATTGCTTTCATTGAATCTGGGCACAACCAAGTGTCACCGTCTAATTCAGCAAGTCCTTCAGCGGGAATTGTTTGCTCTACATGGCTTACCAAAGGTTCATCATGAGCACGTAAAAAGTCGTCGCGGCTGGCTTTAGGAGCTTGTAAGTGAGTAATTGCTATATCAACACCACTTGCTAGCAAGCGGTCGGTGATCACATCTAAACGCGCGGGGCATTCGGGGTGATCCTCAATCATTTTATGTTTACGACAAAATGGATGTGAGATAACTGCCGTTCTCATAATACGCTCCTTGAATTATTTTCCCCCAGTATAACAAAGCCACCTAATGGTGGCTTTGCGACTTTGGTTTACTTTTTAGCGCGTAAATCTAAATTCCTAAAGTCAAAACTAAAGTCTGTCACCGCCGTTGAGACAGCGCGCATTTTTGCACTACTCACGCGGTTATCTGGGCTCATTTGAAACTCAATGTAAGCATCTGCTTCGAGTAACTTTTCATCCCACTTCACAATAAACGTATTGCCTGTGTAATGCTCAAGCTGGCCTTTCAAACGCTTTGTATGAGTAAAATCAATACGTAGCTGACCATTTAACTCCTCGATTACCACATCACCATACCAGTTATCGTGCAGAGTACCTGTGTAATTGATGTTTGGTAGTTTCGCTTGATAATCAGCAGGTGTTTCTGGTTTTGCGTTTGCGTAAGCTTCTTTTTTACCTTCAAAATGCTTTTTAGCAAGATCTTCAACCCAGTCTTTATCTTCAAGATTTAATGCATCTTCTAATACTTCGTAAGTCACCGCAGAGAGCGCGCTGAATGCTTGCTGGTTACTCAAAATAACAATACCGAGGTTTTTCTCTGGTAATAATGTCACTTGAGACACCATGCCTAAGATACCACCACCATGGCCTAGCTTTTTAATGCCGTGGAAATCTTCAATGCTCCAGCCTAAACCATAACCTCTAAATTGTTGGTGGTAAGCTTCATAAGCACTTTTTGATGCTATTGAGGTAATGTGCGGGTGCCACATTTGTTGCTGCTGCTTTTCAGTAAATAACTGCTGGCCATTTGGCATTTTGCCATGTGCAAGCTGCGTGCGTAGCCATTGGCTCATATCGCTTACGCTTGATGCAATCGCACCAGCGCCACGGAAATCTTCAAGGTAGTTCACAAAAAATGGGTGTAGTTGGCCATCCATTGGAATATGACCCGTCGCCCAGTTTTTATTGCTACTAGGAATACGTGAAAAACCTGCGCGTGAGTTTTTCATATCAAGTGGCTGAAGAATATTTTTCTCGATGTAATCATTCCAGCTCATGCCAGATACACGGGCTACCACTTCACCTGCAGTCACAAACATTAAGTTGTTATAGGCATATTTACTACGAAAGCTACTCGCTGGTTTTAAGTATTTTAGCCCTGCGATAATTTCATCAATCGATTTGTCAGTATCTGGCCAAATCATTAAATCGCCTTGCCCTAAACCCAAACCGCTACGGTGGCTTAATAAATCGCGAATGGTCATTTCACGTGTTACGTAAGGGTCATACAGACGAAACTCAGGAAGATGATCAATTACTTTGTCATCCCAGCTAAGCTTACCTTCATCAATTAATTTAGCTAACGCTGCTGCGGTAAATGCTTTGGTGTTTGACGCGATACCGAATAAGGTGTCTTTATTTACTTTTTTACCGGTATCAAGGTGAGATACACCAAAACCTTTTGCTAACACGACCTGATCATTTTCAACAATCGCTACAGCCATACCCGGTACGTCAAAACGTGCCATTGACGTTTCGATTACTTTTTCAATTTTTTTAGTATCAATATCGGCATAACTGTAAAACGAACAGCTCGATAACAGCGCCGCTGCAACGGCTAATTTACGAAATATCATAATATCCCTTGGTGATTTTTATTGTTGTGAATAGCGAACTCTTTCGCTGCCCGAGTTTTATCTGGATCATCGCAACTTGGTCTTGCGAGTATTGCTTCACTGTAATGATTTGGTACACCTGCTTCAAGCGCTCCGCGATGAACATGCTGAAGATACCAGTCGAATGGCAGTAAAGACTCATCTAAGGTGTTAGCGATATAACAATGGGCAGCAAGTTGCTCGCCATCTAGTAGTTCAACGGTGATATCTACACAGTCATAACGCGGCCCTTCGATATCATCAAGAATCGACTTTTCAGCTTCGTTTAACTGATACACAACACCATATACCAAGGCATCTGCCTGATCTGTTTTGCGCACGCTACACTTTGCAGAGCCGTCGGTACTTACCATATCAAACGTCAGTTCATAGCCTTTTAAAATAGCTGTGCCTACCCGCTTTGCTTCAGGTAACCTTGCCAGCAATCTGCTCGATGACATATTTGAACCAAATGAAAAGTTATATAGCGCCATACTTACCTCACACAACAACGCGAATAGCTAAGGCAATTAAGATCACGCCAATGCCTCTATCAAACCAGTATCCGCTTTTTAAGAAAAATGCTCGCACTGATGCTTTTGATAACACCAATGATAAAAATGAAAACCATAGCCAAGTCGCCATTGCCATATACACGCCATAACCAGCCTGCACTACAACAGGTGTTTCAGGGCTTATTACAAGAGTAAACAACGACATAAAAAACAGTGTTGCTTTGGGATTAAGGGCATTGGTAAAAAAACCGCGTCGAAATGCTTTATACACAGATTCAGGCTCAGCAGGGGCAAGGGTTTGCTGTTTACTATCGCTAGGTTTTGCGCTTCGTAAAGCTTGCACACCCAAGTATGCCAAATAAGCCCCTGCAAGGTATTTTAAAGCCATAAATAAGCTAGGTGACTGGGATAGAATTAATGCCACACCTAATACACAATAAGCAATATGCAGCAAAATAGCCGCACCAACCCCAGCACTGGTCCAAAGCGCATTTTTACGACCTTGTTGAATACTTTGCTTGAGTACAATTGCAAAGTCAGGACCTGGGCTTGCTACCGCAAAAAAGTGAGCTATGGCTATCAATAAAAACTCATCTAAATACTGCACTCAATATTACCCTACTGCTTGTTCATCTAATGCTAATAACAACGGATTTGCACTGTCACTCACCAATGCTTTAATTTGCTTTTGCGCTTTTTTATATTGGCTGCGTAAATGGGGTTTTAAAAACTTCTTCGACTGATTGTCCCCTTTAAAATGCGTAACCAGCGCATGCATAAATAGCGTTTGTGGCTCAGTCAGCGCTGCTTGGCGATTGGCATAAGGGTTATAACCGCAGCCGCAGCCACCTTTAAATTGATACACCGTATTACTCATCATCACCCCAAAGCCTAAATAGCATGCCAACGCATCGCTTGCTTGCGGTAAGTACTCTTTACCGCCAGGAGGTAAGACACCCACATGGTGAATCAAAATGGTCGCTAAGGTACCAGCAAAACTTGCCACTAAATCTTGCGGTTGATTGATTTGGTTCGGGTTAAACGAGATATTCACCGGATGATTTGCCGGCAAAATTAAGCTCGCCTCGCTACCGCGTAAATTGTCTTGAAATTCAAAATGCGGAAACACCTGCGGTGTAAGCCCAGATGGCGCAACTAAGTTAATTGGCCACGCCTGCATCCCCGCATAATCAACAACTCGGCTAAATACCTTTTCAGCCATTTCATTGACGCTCGACACCCTATCCGGAAAGAACTGCCCGTTAGGTAAAATGATTTGTGTGTGTTTTAAAAAATATTCACTATCAAAGTGTTCAACAGCCCATAAAAAGGTATCGATTAACCACTGCTGCTCTTGCTCATCAACAAGTGGGGCTGACTTAAATAACGCTAACATAAATTACTCTTGTGATTGTGCCCATTGCCATGCATCCGTATTGTAAAGAGGCACAGTTGATAAAGCATGATGATGGCTACCGCTCGACTCTTTCGTTGAATAAGACAAATATAAAAGTGTGCGTGTTGGCGCATCATAAATACGACGTACTTTTAACGATTTAAACAAAATACTTTTCGATGATTTAAATACCACTTCGCCCGATTTACTGCGATCAATTTGTTGTAATTGGTCAGCGGTAATGGGGCCTGTTTGACGACAGGCAATAGACATATCGGATGGATCAGCAAAATCAAGGTTCGCTTCAATATGGCTAATGTGACAAGTTACACCGCTGATCAGCGGGTCTTGTTGTGATACCACTTTAATATCTTTGGTCGTAAATAACCCCAAACTCACCGAAGCAGCATCATCCGAGCAACCGCTCAACAAAATTAGTGGCGCAGTAAGTGCAGCTAATTTTAGTAACTTCATCCTAGTGTTCCTTATTAAAAAGCGATAGTTGTCCGTTTACAACGATTTGCTTGCTATGTTTCAATACTATCTCAAAATATCTTCAACAACGAGCACCTAAACAATGAAAAAATCGCTTGGTTTACTGTGTTTAATGTTCTTAAGTAGTACAGCTCACGCTGACTACTCTATTAGCGCTGGTTTCGGCAAAAACTTTACTAACTCGGTGCAAACCGAAGAAAACCTAAAAATTGAGCTTGAGGATGACAGCCATTTTACTGTCAGCCTAGATAGAACCATTGATAATGCTCGCTATGGGTTCTTTTATTCAGCAACCGAGCTTGATATGAAAGACCAAACCAACAAGCAAGTCGAGATGCAATACCTGCTATTTCAAAGTGCCGTAGAAGTGCCATTAGCTGACCGTATAGTTGGTTTTGTTGGTGCCCAAATTGGCGCAAACCACGTCAACACTGACTTTGCCGACTCTGATACATATTTTACCTCTGGCCTTTATGCTGGCGCAGATTATTTATTTACTGAACAAGCACGGGTTTATGTTGAAACTCGCTGGCTGGCAACTATTGTAAATAATGCAAGTAACGTATCGTGCACATTGCCAACATCAGAAGACGACCAATGTCTATGGCACTTTGATGGTGATGTGTTAAACCAATTTCAGACAAACATCGGTTTTAGTTACCGCTTTTAAGGAAGACCCCATGCCGCACATTGTTATAGAACACTCAGAAGACTTGCCAATTCTGCCACAAGTGTTAGTTGAAAAAGTTCACCAAGCCGTTTTTGACTCAGGCTTATTTGAGCTTTCGACCATAAAGACTCGTGCAATTGCTTATCAGCATTACGAATTAGGTGAAGGCAAAGATGGCTTTATTCACATCGGCGCATCAATCATGGCAGGCAGAACCATAGAGCAAAAGCAAATGCTCAGTGAGCAATTATTAAGTTGCTTAAGAACATACTGCCGCCGCTCGTATAGCTTAAGCGTTAATATTTACGATATGGATGCTGATATTTACCGTAAGTGTTAATTACTTTGGCAAATAGGCTGCCGGTAAGCGCTTGATTTCTATCTCAGGCGATAAGTACGCAGTGTAAACTAGCCAACGCTCATTGGGTATGTAGGTCAAACCCGATGAGCGACTATAAGCTCGCTCCGGTAAGGCAATTAAATCATGATGCTGCTTACTTGCTAAGTCATAGTAGCTAATACGGTAATCACCTAAGCGTTCTTTATAATAATAAATACGCCCCTCATGATACGCGTTCTTTGCCACCAGCAACCATGCATAACTGCGCGCCAACTTAACATCGTTCACCAGCATTTCTTCAACACCCGTATCATGATGTTTTATCCAAATAGCATGGCGCGAGTTGGTAAATAAAATATCGCCTGATTGTGTTTCAACGCCATACTGCGCAGGCACTTCAACAGCTTTACCTAGGCTTTTACCTGTTAAGTCATAACGATATAAGTAGTCACCATCAGAAACTAAAATATGCTGGCTATCAGCGCTAAACTTGGGTTTAATTGCATGACTAAATGGCAGTTTGATTTGCTGACTTTGCTCTACTTTGAAATCATAAATATATAAGCGGGTACTGCCATTGTCATACAATGAAAACAAAATATAGCGTCCATCGGCTGACCAGGTTGGATCACGAACTTCCCCCGTGTTATGTGCAAAGTCAGTAAGCTGCTTTCGCGAGCTGCTATCAGGGTTAACAATCCAAAGCTGTGAACTGCCAGATTCATTGGACACATACAGTAGTTTATTTTGCTGCTGATTATATTCAGGGAATAGCGAGCTAAAATTGGTCGACAACATAGAAAACGGCGAGTTGGCCACTTGTTCGTCTATTTTCAGACGCGTGATCACCTTATCTAAATCCCACTGATGGTAATAAACACTACCATCACTACTGTAATTAGGTGAACTCATGCCCGCAATTTGCGTGTTGATTAGGGTTTGATTCTTAATGTCAAAGAAGTAGCCATAACGTTTACCGCCCTCAACTGCACTAAACGCCAATTGCTCTTTAGACGGATGCCAATCTACACCATGAATATCAACAAAATCATGAGTTAGCCGTTGGCTTTGCCCTGTTTTTACATCTATTAAAAACAGCGCTTTTTGGTTGTTTTTAACATTACGCGTAACCACAACTCGCTGTGCATCTGGCGAAAACGACACTGACTCATACACAGTTTCGCAGTCATCATTACAAGGAATAACTGTTTCTTTTGTTTGTTTTGCCTGTAAATCGAGCAGTTTGATACGAGTGACATAATCACCTGTCTTGCTTGTATGATCAACAATGTAGGCCAAGGTTTTACCATCACTACTGATATCAAGATCAGGCGCATAGTTATTACTGCACTCCCCTAGCACGACACTGGTGGCATTTACCAAAGAGAGTTTTACAATTTCACAAACATCTGACGCCATACGGTAATAATATAATGTGTTTGCATCTGGGCTAAACACAGAGCGCCCTTCTGTAAAAGGTGAGTCCGTTAATTGCTTTGCTGGGTGCTCTGGAAAATGTAAATCACGTAAATATAGGTTATTTGGTTTACCAAGCTGTCGCCATGAATACACCAAATAGTGCTGATCATCAGAAATTGAAGGATAAATCTCACGACCAGGGCTTGCCGTCACGCTTTCGATACTATTAAGCGGTAGCACAAAGCTTGAGTTAGTTTGCTTTACAGGCGAAGAGAACAACCAATACATCACAACCAAGCTAATGACACACAAAGCCACAAACAGCTGGCGTATTTGCGCAGTAGTGATACTAAAACCCACTGGGTTTTCTTTATCGGCTGTATCTATTGGCTCGGGCTTTAATAAAACGCGATAACCCGTTTTACGCAGTGTCTCTATGTAAGTTTGTTCTGGATCGAGTTCCTTAAATGCTTTTCGTAAATGCCAAATTGCATTTGTTAAGGCTTTTTCACCCACGTAAAAATTGCCCTCCCAAACACTATTGATGAGCTCTTCACGGGTGATGGGTTCGGGGTAACGCGCAACTAAGCAAGCTAACAACTCAATAAACTTAGGCTGCAAAAGCTGTTCACTACCATTGCAGATCAGTTTATTTTCGAGTGGGTTAACAATACATGAGCCCAGCTGATAAACGCGATTAGATGTTTCCATTTACTCTAAATAAAACCCCATTTTAGAAGTACAGCAGTATAAAGCCCTATCAATTTATCGTAAAAGCAGCCCTTTCACCAGCTTTAACGTTGCAAAACAGTTAACAATGAACATTTCTTAACTCGCTGATTTTAAATAAATAGATATTCAATAGATATAAAATAGAGACATAAACGAGCCACCTAAGATTGTAGTTAGGTTCACATTTCTATAAAAATTTTTACGTCAATACCGACCAACCAGAGTGTTGCTCACTGTAAATTTTAACTGCCCTTAAAAGAGCATCACTCTGGTTCTAAAAACTAAAAATAAAACAACTAGGAACGCCTGTGAGAAATCTACTAACCAAACCTTGTGCTATTGCACTTGCTGTTGCCAGTGGTTTTAGCCAACATGCATTTGCCAATGAGGCTGAGATTGCCCGCCCTGCCAACACCACTCCAGCAGCTAATGAACAAACTGAAGAGCCGGAAAAAATCGTTGTTACGGGTTCTCGTATTAAACGCGATAGCTTTTCAATTCCAACACCGCTGGTCACAATGGACCGCGAAGCCATTGCCGATACAGGTTTAACCAACTTATCAGACATTTTGGTTGATAACATGCCAGCTCTTAGCGAGAGCATAGGTAATACCACCAGCCAATCAAGTGTTTCAGCGACCGGTTTATCGACAGTACAGCTTCGAGATTTAGGCGCTAACCGTACCCTAACATTGATTGATGGTCGTCGTGTTGTTTCAAACAGCTACAGTGGCAACTATGTCAGTTTAAATACCATTCCGAGCGGTATGGTTGAGCGCGTTGAAATAATCAGTGGTGGTGCATCTGCAACCTATGGTGCCGATGCTGTAGCAGGTGTGGTGAATATTATCACCCAATCCAAAAAAGAAGGCTTTGATTTTAAAGCGAACACAGGTGAAACCACCGATGGCGGCGGTAAAGAATTTACCCTTGATTTAAACTACGGTACCTCGTTTGCTGAAGATCGCGGTTACGCCTATTTCAGTGCCAACTGGGACCGTGATTTCGGTATGACTTTTTACGATCGTAAACGCGCACAAATCGAAGATTCTTACCGCTACGACGATGAGCAAATGTGTAATCAGATGCTCACAAAAGACGGTTATCAATGTATGCGTGACATCACACAAGCTGATTGGGTTAGCAAAAGTGATGGTATTCCTGGCGGTGTGTTCTTAGAAAACAGCCGTAACGACACGCAATTTTGGTATGACGGCCAAACTCTACGTGATGACTGGAAAGGCAACGAAGAAATTTACGGTGTGAATTCTAGGCAATACGTGATGCTTGATGTACCAAGCGATAACGTATCTGCTGCAGTTAAAATTGATTACGATTTAACTGACGATGTAATGTTCTACGCGCAAGTTCAATACAGTGAAAGTGGTTCTTTTAACAATAAGTCGCCTGAAGATGAATACGAAGGTGCGTATGTACCGCGTTATGACCCGACCACTGGCGAGCCCCTTGCAGATGTAGCACCGGGTTATATCCCTATCGACAACCCATATGTTCCGCAAGAAATCCTCGATGCCAACCCATACAAAGATCGTATTTATTGGGATCGCCGCTTCAGTGAAGTGGGGAATATTAGCACTGATAATACCCGTAAAACGATTCGTAGTTGGGCAGGTCTCCAAGGCACATTATTTAACGACGAGTGGGACTGGGATGTATCTGCAAGTTATGGTCGTTTTACCCAACACCAAATTCGTAGCAATGAATTAAATACTGTAAAACTTAATCAAGCTTTGCAAGCAGAAGAATTAGCGGATGGCACCATTCAATGTATTGATGAAGCAGCTCGCGCTGAAGGCTGTGTGCCAATTAACTTATTTGGTGAGGGCTCTATCACCGAAGAAATGGCTGCTTGGATCCGTACCAACCCAATTATTGATACCGAAATAGAACAATACGGTGTAGTTGGCTACGTTGCGGGTGATTTATTTGAATTACCAGCAGGCTCAGTATCCGCAGTATTTGGTGGTGAATACCGTAAAGACAGCCAAGACCTATCAACCAGCGACGACATGAAGGCAGGCGGTATTACCTTCAACTATGTACCAAATTTTTATGGTGAAGTTGAGGTCTATGAAGCCTTTGCAGAGCTTGCGATCCCACTTTTAAAAGATGCTCCTTTAGCAAAAAATTTAAGCGCAGAAACTTCATTACGTTTAGCTAACTACAGCATGGAAAACGTCAACACTGTTGCCAGCTACAAGCTAGGTGTATTTTGGGAACCAATCGAAGGCTATGCATTTAGAGCAAACTACGCTCGCGCTCAACGTGCTCCCACAATCACTGAGCTTATGTCACCACCGCGTGGCGATTACGACAGCTATGATGATATTTGTGACGGTTTAACAGCAACATCAACTAAAGCAGGTCACGATAACTGCCGCAAAGAACCTACGTTAGCTGCGCAACTTGCTGCTGATCCTAACTTTGAATTTAGCGATGAGAACAACAGTTACTCTCCAGGGGCAGGTAACGAAAATCTAAAAGAAGAAACCGCTGATACTTATACCTTTGGTGTGACAGTGGCTCCTGCCTTTTTAGAAAACTTTAATCTTGCTGTTGATTACTACGATATTGCTATTGTTGATGCGATTTCGCAGATCAGCAATGAAAACATCATGCGTGAATGTTACGACTCAGAAGCAGCATGGGGTGAAGACAACGTATTTTGTAATGATATTACCCGTAATAGCGAAGGTAACATTATCAAAATTCTTCAGCGTCAATATAACCTCGATGAGCTAACTGCACGTGGTTATGATGTGGTTGCACAGTACAAATTAGACTTAGATAACCTAGGTCAGTTATCGTTTAAACTAGATTACAACCATGTAATCGAAAACTCGCAAACTTATGAAGGCCTTGATGGCAGCTTAGTAACCAGTCACTACGCAGGTTACGGCAGCAGCAAAGATAAAGCCTCAATGTCACTTACATGGCGTAACGATAACTTGCGTATTCGCTGGCGTACAAATTACTTAGGCTCGTTTAAAGCAAGCCAGAGTCTTGAAGAAGATTATCAAGAGTATGTTGCCGAAAATGATGCCCGCTGTGAGGCTGGTGAAGATACTTGTATCAGTAATCCAGAAAAACTTGCCTACCAAGATTATGGTTCGTTCTTAAAGCACAGCCTTTCAGCGTCTTACACCATGTCACTTGGTGAACAGAGCCAATTGCGCGTATTCGGTGGTGTGAATAACGTGTTTGATAATAAAGGTGACTTTTATCCATATGGCCGTGGTAATTACTACAGCGCATACGGCGGTGGTGCTGGTCGCTACGTGTATGTAGGTGCTCAATATAGCTTTTAACCGTTTCATATGAAGATCCCCAGCTAGGCTGACATCAAAGGCGCATTTTTATTGCGCCTTTTATCTTTTCCAGCTTTGCATCCCAACTAACCGAGACTCGGTACGCGCATATTCAAATGCCAGTTTTTGGCCTTGATATAAATCGCTAATACCCACATCGGCCGAAATCACCAGTAATCGGCTGCGATCATAAAACTCATCAACTAAAGCAATAAAGCGCCGCGCTTCATCATCTAAAAAATGTTCTTGTAAATCCTGCTTTTCTCGCTGATAACTATCTTCAATGCCATGCACAATTTGTTTACCTGTTGCTCCGCGCCCCATCACCGGCACATTGAGTAAATAAACGCGCTGAAAACGCTCTGCCAAATAAATATAATCCGCGGTGCTTCTAGGTCCTGAGCAAAGCGTCATAAAATCAAACATAATGGCGTCTTGAGCTTGCATTACACAGCTAAGCTCGCGGTGGCAAACCGCTATCGTTGTTTGCCTTTGTATAGCTTGCTCGTGCTTTAAAAAGCGCTCTGTTAGCGCCTTTTTGTTACCAATAAAATAATGTGCGGTTTGTTTGCCAAAGCGAAAGCGATGATCGGTATCGCCTTCAACACTTAAAACATGGCAATGCTCATTTAATAAATCGATAGTGGGTAAAAATCGTGCTCGCTGTAAACCATTACGATATAACTGCTCCGGTTGGCAGTTTGACGTTGCCACTAACACTACTTGCTGCTCAAACAAGGCTTTAAATAAGCCACCTAAGATCATGGCATCACCAATATCAGATACAAAAAACTCATCAAAACAAATCAAGCGAATGTGCTCTGCCCACTCTTTAGCAATCACCGTCAGCGGATTTTTCTGCCCTTGCAGCTGAGTTAAGCGCTCATGCACTTGCTTCATAAAATGATGAAAGTGCAAACGCTGTTTAGCTTCAGTGTTAACAAGCTTGAAAAACACGTCCATTAACATAGATTTACCACGCCCTACTGGGCCATATAAATAAACCCCTTTTATTGGCTTAGCGCCTTGCCACCAATGGCTTGGTGCAGCTAATTCTGTGGCTAGATTATCGAGAGCATTAATCGCTGTGCGCTGGGCACGGTCTTCTTGCAAATCACCTTTGGCTATTTGCGCTTGGTAATGCTGTAATATTTGTCCTTGCTGTACTGTCATAGGTAACTAGTATCCGCTATACTCGCCGCCATTGTAGCCGACTAAAAATGTGATCCCAATGAAATTTCCATGCCGTTTAGATAAATTTATTAGCCATATTGCCGAGTTACCTCGCAGCAAAACCAAAGCAGGTATCAAACGTAAATACGCCACTGTGAATGGCGAGGTGATCACCTCATTTGATTATTCAATCAGCCAAGATGATGACGTGCGCTGGCAAGGCGAGCCACTGGTATTTTTAGGTAAGCGCTACTTCATGCTCCATAAGCCTGCTGGCTATGTATGTGCCAATAAAGATGACCTTCACCCGACTGTATTCGATTTACTTGATGAACCAAATATGAGCGACTTTCATGTTGCAGGCCGTTTAGATATCGATACTACAGGGTTAGTAATCATCACCAATGATGGCGACTGGTCACACAAAATTACTGCACCAAAGCATAACAAATTCAAAACGTATTTAGTTGAAACTCAAGAACCTATTGATGAAGAAGCCATTGCAGCGTTAGAGCAAGGGGTGCAATTGCACAACGAAAAAGAGCTAACTCGCCCTGCGGTTGTTGAAAAACTTGCAAGCTACAGCTTACGCCTTTCAATTTGCGAAGGTAAATACCACCAAGTTAAGCGAATGCTTGCGGCTGTAGGTAATAAAGTTGTTGAATTACATCGTGAAAAAATAGCTGACATCACCCTCGACGAAAGCCTTGCAAGCGGTGAATATCGTGCCCTTACAGAAGCCGAACTGAAGCTCTAAATAGGTACTTGAGCAAAAGTCATGATAACGCTGTCATTTTTCCTTAATAAAACCAGACAAACGTGGTAAAAGTTAACAGGGGAAATAATAAAGGAGGCTGACTGTGTTATCAGGATTAGCTTTAAAAACAAAAATCACCTTATTTGCTATCGCTATGTTTATTGCGTTATCTGCGATAGCGTTACTTGGCTTACAATCTTTACGCCATGCCAGCGAAAGCGACAACATCGCGCGTATCAACCAGCTCATGAAGAGCACCACCAATATTGTTGAGCAATTTGAGTTGATGGTTAAAAGCAATCAACTCGAAGAAGCACAAGCAAAGAAGCTTGCTATTCAGGTACTTCGAGAAAATAAATACCACGACTCAGAATATGTGTATGTCGTCGACAACAACTTAGATTTTGTCGCCACTCCGCACGACCCAGAGCTACACGGCACCAGCTTTAACGATTTTAAAGATGCCAGCGGCAACAGTATCGGCCGTATGGTCGAAAATCTCGTGGGTAACACGACCAATAAAATCATCACCTATCACTGGGATTCAGTGCGAGATGGTGAAACCGTTGATTTAACCTCTGTAGTACAAAAAACACCGCTGTTTGGCTGGTATGTTGGTACAGGCATTAGCGCCAAAGAAGTTGATGAACGTTATTGGAATACTGCAAAGTGGTTGCTGGGCTTATCTATGCTTATTGCCATTGCACTGACCTTTGCTATTGCTCGCTTTGGCTCATCGCTCACTAATGCCTTAGGCGGCGAAATTGATGAAGTAATCGGTATTGTAAAAAACGTCTCTCGCGGCAACTTAAACTCATATATTCGCCAAGATGCTCCACCTGAGAGCATTATTGCTGCCATGCATTACATGCAGCAAGGTTTACGTGGCGTTGTTGGCGGCATTAAAGGCGTTACAGATAGCTTAAAAAATCAAAGTGTTGATAACGAGTCTCGCTCTGTTGAGCTCGATAAACTCACTCGTAGCCTAAACGAAGAAACTCAAATGGTAGCTTCAGCAATTACCGAGTTAACAGCCTCAGCGCAAACCGTTGTTGAACATGCTGAACAAGCCGCTTACTCAGTGCAAGAAGCTGAGCAACAAGGTCAAAGCGCCAGCCACTTAACCAGCGAGGCTGCTGATACCATCGCGCTTTTAGAGCAGCAAATTGACAGCGCTGGTAATAATATTCAAGTGCTAGATGATGAGGTAAATAACATCGCAAATGTGCTCAGTGTTATTCAAGGTATTGCCGAACAAACTAACTTACTTGCGCTTAACGCAGCGATAGAAGCTGCCCGTGCAGGTGAGCAAGGACGAGGCTTTGCTGTTGTTGCTGATGAAGTTCGCGGGCTTGCTCAGCGCACACAAACCAGTACTGAAGAAATCCGCAATATGATTGGCAAACTACAAGCTGCAACCCAAGATGCCAAATCATCTGTTTCGCTTAGTATTAGTACCAGTGAACAAACCGTTGAAAAGTCGACTAAAGCCAATGAAGAGCTAAAACGCGTTGCCAGTTCACTCAGCGCCATCGCGCAAATGAGCCATCAGATAGCCATTGCTGCAAAAGAGCAGCTTGATGCCGGTGAAGACACTGCCAAACGTATCGTAACTATCTCAGACACGGCTTCACAAACGGCTGATGTATCAAATCAGGCCCATACAGCAACCGATTTGATCAAAGGTCTTACTAGCAATTTAGAAACTGAAACCGCTAAATTCAGTTAATTTAAATCAACTAAAACGAAAAAGCCCAGCAACTGCTGGGCTTTTTCGTTTTAAATTCGCATTAAGACTTTATTTGTACCAAATCAAAATCGGCCATACCAGGCACCATTTGTTGTAATCGTGATTCGGTGACATCTAATGAGTTCAAACACTCACAATACTCAGAGGCTTTCATCTCTAATTGCTCTGCTTTCTTTTGTAGTGATTTATCAATTTCTTTTGAGATGATATCCATACGCTGCCCCATATCATTGATACGGTCTTCGATGTTACCTTCGCGCGATTTAAAAGCATCGCCTAACGAGACTAAAATAGCGCCAAGTGAGCCATGCACTGCAGAGTGAATTTTTTGGCTGATTTCTTTGGTAAAAAAGTCATCTATTTTCGACAGCGACTGCGGAGCAATAAAGAAGAAGTCATCACCACGCTTAAATTTATCCATCAGCGCACGCTCAACATATTGCAGCTGAGTTTTTAGTACTTCGGGCTCTTTGTCTGACATGCCCTCAACAACTTGCTCGATGGCACTTAAGCCAAGGTTTACACCATCGGTCGCCAAGTCAACAAGTTCAGGGACTGTTTGCCTGATACCGCGGCTGAACTGCTCTACAACTTTGCTTTCATCTGGGCTTAAATCAACCCAATAACCTCTTATAAACAATTGGTTATCGTTATTGATCTGTACGCGAGTTTGACCTTTATCAACAATACGAATGACATCATCAGTGATTATTAAGCCATGGCTTAGCTCTACATCGCATTGTTTTTTTTCTAGGGTTGCGTAGCTGGAAAAGCTAGAGAATGTAATGGCCGCTGCTAACAACGAGCGAGAAAAGAACGCCATATACACCTCAAAAAGACAAAAAAGGAAGGCCGCTAGATTAGCAAATATCCAATTTTATGCAAGTAAAACGCCTAGCTATGCTAGGCGTCTTAAAAGAAAGGTGGATTAAATTGGTGAACCCGGTGGCATTGGCAACACTTTAAAGTTTGCAGGCCATTCACCGCTTTCTAAAAACAAGCTGATTTGCTCGCTTAAGTATTGCTTAAATGCACTGTTACCAACGGATGCACTGCCTAGCATTGATTCTTGTTGGTAACTCTTTGCAAGTTTAGCTAAGTAGTAACGAAGCTGTGCTTGTACTTCGGGTGCCACCTCATTGCTTGCCACTAAGTCAGCAAACTGTTTCGCCGTTAAAAGCTGCACACGTTGGCTAATTTTACCTGCCATCCCTGAAGCAATTTTTTGCTCAAAAACTTGCTGATAAGTTTGTGCTAATAGCGCATCTAAACCATAAAATGCATCGCTTCGTGCTTGCTGCTGCGCCAAACGGTTAATGCGTTGGCTATTGAAAAGTAGGCTCAAGCTATGTGCTGCAGCAACCTCAGGCAGCGCCATAGCATCAAGCGTTAGTCCTGTGCGACCAACAATACTTTCGCGTGATTTAGATTCTCCATATGCTTTTGGTGGAATCAGCGCTAATATTGACTCAGGTAAAACAAGGTTTTCGGCTTTTAGCGTTGCAAGTAAGGCATCCACTGCTGCTTGTTGCGTTTGCTTTGCCACAACCTGTGCCCCTTTTGGTTGTGAGCCATCACGTACTTCGTACTCATAATTCACACCAGCAATTAGTTTAACCGCAGCTTCTACTTGATAGCGATGGAACAAATAAAGTGGCACCAGTATTTCTTCTAGTTGTGATAAAGCAGTGCCTGTTTTGATGTTTTCGATACCAAAGCTCGTCAGCGCTTGTTTGCGAACATCAAGTACACGCATTAGCTCATCACTTGGTGAACTGCCGTTATCCCATAAATGCCCTGTTGGGTGAGCACCACCTTGAGCGCGGGCATCACTGTCTGAAATAAATTCCAGCCCTTTGCTTTTGTTTTCAGCTAAAATTGCGGCCAATTGCTGTGCTTCATTTTGATTGGTGAAGTCGCTATAACCGTATTTGACCACTTGGGTATCCCACACGCCCATGCCAGTAGCATAGCCTCGACTTACATCTAATTTACCTTGCTCATTAAAGCTCAGTAGTGGGTGTGGATAATCCATCACAGAGGCTCTGTCTGCCACTGACGCTGCAAAGTTATGCGAAATACCTAAAGTATGCCCGACTTCATGGGCACTTAATTGACGAATACGATCAAGTGCCATGGCTTGTAAACGCTTAGCCACTTCATTGCCTTCAAAATAGGGAGCTGCTAATGCTTCCGCAATTAGGATGTCTTGACGAACACGCAGTGAACCCAGTGTCACATGACCTTTGATGATTTCACCTGTTCGAGGGTCAATCACTGAGCTGCCATACGACCAACCACGGGTTGCACGGTGCACCCATTGAATTACGTTGTAGCGGATATCCATAGGGTCTGCATCATCAGGGAGCACTTTAACAATAAATGCGTTCTTATAACCTGCTGCATTAAAGGCATCATTCCACCATTTAGCACCATCAAGTAACGCTGTTTTAACTGGCTCTGGGACACCCGGATCTAAGTAATAAACAATCGGCTCAACGGGCTCGCTGATTGGCAGGCTCGGATCTTTTTTCGCTAAACGATGACGCGGGATGTAACGCACATACATAGACTCACCCAGCGCTGCCGCATAATCTTTGTGCTCAATGCTCCAAAAACCTGCTTGGGGGTGGAATTTGCGAGGGGTGTAGTTATCGTCCGGTAACTCAATTAATGAGTGATGCATATGCACTGTCAGTGCATAAGGGTCTGCACTCACTTGGCGTACATACTTACCTGGGTTATTACCTTGAAAAGTAAGCACGGCTTCTAATTCAGTATTTTTTTCAAACGCTTTTGAGCGTGCTAAATATACCGCACTGCGGTTGCTATCTAAGTTAAAACTTCCCTGCCCGGTTGCTGATAAACGACGGCTTACACCATGAACATCGCTTAATAAATAAGGGGTGTAATCCACAAGTACCGCAGTGTCTGACTGAGCTACAACACTAAAGCCCGCTAAAATACTTGATGCGAACGCCTCTTTAATACTTTGTTGTTCCGCAAGGTTATTAGTATTAGCACGGTAATAAGTATTAATAGCTCTTAACATCACTTTATCGCCAAAACGCTCAAATTGAACTAAGTGAGTATCGCCTAACTGACCGCGATCTAAGCCAATATCATTTGAACCAACACCGTAAGGTAAGCTTTGTTGTAATAAAAATTGTTGCTCGAGTTTATCCACCTCAAGATACAATTTGCCGTTTTCTGTGTCGTAGTAAAATGAAAAATAGCCTGAAAAATGAGTCATTTTTTCAGTAAAATCATTTATAGACTTAATTGCTGCGTGTGCTTGAGTTATCATAGTAAGTAGCACAGCTAAGAGCAGATATCGTAGTAATGGTATTTTTTGCATAATCTTATCTTTGTTATTCGCGTTTTAAATACTGTATAGGTATTAAGCAGTATAAAGTACCGCCAAGAAAAATCAGCTATTTAAGACGAAATTCAGCGCTTGCTAAGACATTCTCTCTCACACTAAAAATGTCTGGCTACAACGTTATCAGGAAAATAGAATGCGTAGACTCCCACCGGTATTGTTAGAAGATGGTTGCCCTCGTGAACTGATCTCATTGATCAGAACGGTACTTGCGGCATGTAAAGAAATTTCATTTCGTGTTGGTCAAGGCGCCCTATCTGGCGTATTAGGCTCAACCCTAGACGAAAACATTCAGGGTGAAACACAGAAAAAACTCGACGTTCTAACTAACCAACTTTTAAAAGATATTTTATTAGAATCGGGCTACGTAAAAGCCATTGCCTCTGAAGAAGAAGATTTCACCGTTGCGGGTAATCCAGATGCCAACTACATTGTTGCATTCGACCCACTTGATGGCTCATCAAATACTGATATCAACTCACTCGTTGGTACGATTTTCTCAATTATGGCGGCGCCTGAAGGGGCTGATCCGGCTGATCCTAGTATTTTTATGCAACCGGGTAAAAACCAAGTTGCAGCGGGTTATGTATTATATGGCCCATCAACCGTGCTGGCGTTAACAACCGGCAAAGGCACACGCTTTTTCACCTTAGATAAAACGCACGGTACCTTCTTATTAACGCAAGATTTTGCAACCGTACCTGAAGAGACTAGCGAATTTGCAATCAATGCTTCAAACCAACGCCATTGGCAACCAGCAATGCAAAATTACATCAATGACTTAATTGCTGGTGATACTGGACCGCGTGGTCGTAACTTTAACATGCGCTGGATTGCTGCAATGGTAGGTGATGTGCACCGTGTATTATGCCGTGGTGGTATTTTTACTTACCCAACCGACACGAAAGATCCAAATAAACCTAACAAATTACGTTTATTATACGAAGCAAACCCAATGGCAATGTTAATCGAACAAGCTGGCGGTATTGCCTCAACAGGCACTGAGCGCATCATGGACATTCAACCTGATGCTATTCACCAACGTGTGGCGGTGATCTTAGGTTCGAAGAACGAAGTGGAAACCTGCTTAAGCTACCATAAATAGCAAGCAGTAAATGCCTTAGGCTGAAAGGTATAAAATTCTTTCAGCCTAAAGTCACTGCTAATAACTTCTTTAGCGTACTTGTACTCAACTCACCCATTTGCTCGTTATTACTTAGCGCATAAATAGCCCCTTCAACGGCACTTTCGTCGATGTCTTGCCTAGACTCTACTACGTTTGCCCAAAGTTCTAATTCATCGATATCTATTTCGCCGTCTATAACACGCTGTAAAACCTGGCAGAAAACATCTTGCGTCAGAGTATAGATACCACCTTGCGTGTCTGGAGTACTGGTAATTACTGAGATTGCCTCAAATCGGTTATCACCAAAGCGGGCAAACTCATCTAATGCGTCTAATTTATCCATTTGCTATGCTTACCTTTTCAATCTCAAAGCATCTTTTTATTTAATGACAACCCTTACTTGCTCACAATGCAAAGCAACGCTTAACTGCCAAGCCGACAATATTAATGCCTGTTGGTGTAATGAGCTGCCCAACATTTTACCACTCGATGAGGCTGCAACAGAATGTTTATGCCGAGACTGTACTATAAAAAAGATCAATTCATTTTTATCTAAACTTTACCAACAGCCTCTTGAACAGCAGCTTGCCTTTGCTAAGCCTTATTTTACTCAAGGTAATTTAATAGAAAATCTCGATTACACCATGCAAAACAACTACATGGTATTTAGCCGCTGGTTCTTTTTAAAACGCGGCCATTGCTGTAGTAATGGCTGTACTCATTGCCCTTATTCCGACAGCTAATCCCTTACAGAGTATTTATTCAATTATTTTGCATTTAATTGCAAATAACGCATGGACGATAAGAATAAAAATACATTATAATTGGATATAAATTCACTAAATCATCAATTTTTAAGCTTAAATCACTAGTAATGTCTATTTTTTAAGCATAAATTTACTGTAACTAAGTCGGAATCAATCATGAACACTTTTAAGCCTGCTCTACTTGCAAGTGCAATTTCTGCAGTTTTAATCAATAGCAATATGGCGTTTGCTGCAGAAGATGCTATCGAAGTTGATAAATCAATTGAAACTATTCAAATTACTGCAACACGACGTGCAGGCTCTGTGCAAGATGCACCGCTTAATATCACAGCGCTCAATGGCGATGTAATTAGCGACCAAAACATTGGCGATCTAGAAGATGTCGCACGCTGGGTACCTGGCTTAACAATTTCTGATCAAGGTGGTCGTGAAGGTTCTCCGATTATCGTTCGTGGTTTGAATACAAATACCTCTGACCGTATTTCTGATAGTGGCACAGTGGCAACCTATGTTGGTGAAATTCCACTGAGCATCGACTTACGTTTAACTGATGTTGACCGTGTTGAAGTGCTAATTGGCCCACAAGGTACACTGTATGGTGCAGGTACTTTAGGTGGTGCAATTCGTTACTTACTAAAGCAACCTGAGCTTGATATCACCGAAGGTAAGATTACAGGCGATGTATTTAGCATTAACGAAAGTGACGGCACTGGCGGTGAGTTTGGTGCTGTATTCAATACCCCGCTAATTGAAGAAAAACTAGCGCTTCGTGCTAGCTTAAATTATTACGATAACCCTGGTTACATTGACTACACTCACGTGGTTCAAGAACCGGGTGTATCAAACCCAAACCCTGACTTTTCAGACAGCAGCGATGTAAATGCCAACTTAAAAAGCGTAAGCGATGTTAACGATGAGCAAATCACCACAGCACGTTTATCACTGCGTTGGCTTGCAACCGAAGATGTTGATGCAACGCTAAACTACTTTTATCAAAAGCAAGAAAATGGCGGTAACTCGACATCGCAATACGGCTCACTTGCTGATAGTAGTGCACTACAAGGTGTCCCAGGAAAGTACGAAAACGTAGCTCGTGTACTTGAGCCTGGTGAAGAAGAAAACGATTTATTAAGTTTAGAAGTAAAAGCAGATCTTGGTTTTGCTGAGCTGGTATCTGCATCTGGTTGGTCTAGCTATGAGCAGTCTGGTCAGCGCGATCAAACTGATCTACTTTACGATATTTGGTCAGGTTATGCCGACTTCCCTTCTTTTGTTGGCTACACGCACGATACCTCAGATCGCGATACATTTACGCAAGAACTTCGTTTAGTTTCAAATAGTAATAGTGCTTTTAGCTGGATTGTAGGCGGCTTCTACAACAAAGTAGAAAGTTACTCTGATGATCGTGAGTACACGCCGGGTCTGACTGAGTACTGGGGTGGTGGTATTCCAAATGTTGAACAAGACCTTGAGTACATTCTAATTTCAGATAGCGAAACCACTGAAAAAGCACTTTTTGGTGAAATCGGCTACAGCATCACAGATCAGTTTGATGTAACTTTAGGTGCTCGTTTTTACGAATACGATGTATCAACAACATCAGGCTCTGCAACGCCGCTTTATTCTGGTGATTTTGATTCACTAGATAACCTTGTTATGGAAAATGTGAGCGCTAGTGATAACGGTAACTTATTTAAGTTTAATGCTAACTATACATTCGATAATGGTGTACTTGCTTACTTTACTGTGAGTGAAGGTTTCCGTATTGGTGGTGGTAACGGTATTGCTCCTTGCCCTGATGTATTACCTGAGCAACAAATAGTTTGTGCCCTGCCAAACGAAGAAGATTACAAACCAGATACAACAGTCAACTACGAGCTAGGCTTTAAGTCATCATGGTTACGTAACCGCCTACACTTCAATGCTGCACTATTTAATGTTGATTGGAAAGATGCGCAAGTAGGTAGTAGCACTGTAAATGGCCAAGAGCTAATTACCTCAAATGCAGGCTCTGCTAATTCGAAAGGTGTTGAACTTTCTACTCGCGCAATGATTGGTGATAATTGGGCTGCATATGCGACATACGCGTATGCAAAGGCTGAATTGACCGAAGATGCACCTTACTTATTTGGTGTGTTAGGCGATGACTTAGCACAGTACCAAAGCTACTATGATGGTGCTAAAGGCGACCGTTTACCGGGCGCTCCTGAGCATCAATTCTCGTTTGGTCTTCGTTACGAGCAAGATGTCTTAGGTGATAAGTTATTAAGTGTAAACTACGGTATCACAGCGCAAAGCAATGTGATCACCAAAGTAGGCCTAAAAGCAGACGGCGAAGTATTACCTGGTTATGCACTAAGTAACTTATCTGCCAAAATTACTGGTGATATGTGGTCTGCAACGCTTTACGTAGACAATTTATTCGATAAATATGCATTCACTTCTGTACGTCGTGATAAGTCTTGGGCAGGTATGTCACAATATACTGAGCTAAACAAAGAACTACCTGAGCTACAGCGTGTTTATGGTCACTACACCACAGCGCCTCGTACTATCGGTATGAAGTTTAGCTATAACTTTGAGCTGTAATTAAACATACCCATAAAAGCCTTGCCACCTTTAGGCAGGGCTTTTTAATACCTGAAAATAATTAATTGGTATACTATGCGCTTATGCTAAATGATACCCAACAAGCGCTTCGCGCTCATATCCAACAGTTGTTAAACAACAAACAACTAACCGATGCACATCACTTACTTGTGCAGCGCCTAAAACAAAATCCTGAAGACCATGTTTGTTACTTTTTACTCAGCGAAGTCAACACCGCAGCTGGCGATATCACCAAAGCGATTAAGCTCCTTGAAAAAGCCCTAAGCCTAGCCCCTTTTGCAGTTTATCATTTAGCACTTGCCAGGTTATACGTACTGTTAGGCAAAGTAAGTAATGCAGCTGTACATTATCAAAGCGCATTACAAACAGCTGACTTTAGTGGCGCAGACTTTGATACATTAGCCAACATTGCGACCCGTTTAGGGCATTATGACGACGCTCTTAGCTTCCAACAAGCAGCCTACCAGCGCAATAAAGATAACCCACAAATTAGCTATAATTTGGCAGTGTGTTATAAAATTCACGGACTGTTCGATGAAGCTAAAAGCTTGCTTCAGCAACTAACCACAAAGCAACCTAGCTTTTATCAAGCCCACTATTCGCAGGCTGAACTCAATACTATTATAGATGCAGAGCAACATATCCAAAAACTACAAGCCTTGGCGGATAAAGAAAAAAGCATTGTTGAACAGCAAGTGTATTTTCATAGTCTTGCTCTTAATTATGAGCACCTAAATGACTACAAAAATGCATTTAAATACTTTGCACAAAGTAAGCAAGCGATAGCCAGTAAACTTAACTATCAAGCAAGCCAACACCACCACTTTTGTCAAAAGCTCATTACGCAAAGCAAACAACAAGCACCTGCAAGTAGTGACTCTGAGTTCTTACCCGTTTTTGTTGTTGGCATGCCCCGCTCTGGCACAACCTTAGTTGAAAAAATCCTTAATCAAAGTACACAACTGCAAGGGGTTGGGGAGTTAAATGATATTGCACAACTCATACAATTCGCCACGCAATCAGCGCGTGTAATAGACAGCGAAATGCTCGATAAGGCATATGAATCTGAGGCAATAAAAACAGCACTGGCTAGCTATCAACAAAGAGCTGAGCTACTAAGTGGCGGCCTAAGAAGTTGTGACAAACAGCCATTTAACTTTTACTATATTGATTTTATTTTAGCGGCTTTTCCTAATGCTAAAATCGTTTGTATGCAGCGGGGCTGGCAAGATTGCAGCATTGCCAATTTTAGACAGATGTATAGCCCGCAAAGTGTGTTTCATCACTACAGTTTTACACTTGAAGATATTGCCTCGTTCTATCAAGATTACTCGGCATTAGTCAGTCATTTTGCCAACAAGTATCCTGAAAATGTTTTTTTGCAAAGCTATGAGCAATTGGTGGCAGAGCCTACTCAACAAACTCAGAAGCTCTATGCGTTTTGTGATTTAAGCTGGCAGGAAAACTGCCTGACTTTTTATAAAAGTAATGCAGCATCAGCCACGGCGAGTAAAAAGCAAATCCGCCAGCCACTGAATAAAAACAGTATCGGCAGCTGGCAAAATTACGCTGAGTTTATTGGTGCGGACCTGTTTCAATAGGTAGGTCGTGACGAGCGCCCCACTCACTCCATGAGCCATCGTAAACACGTAAGTTAGCGTAACCGCATTCATCGGCACACAATGCAATTGCACAAGCGGTTACACCTGAACCACAACTAAACTGCAACTGGGTGTGATGCGGCGCTATGTGTTGTTCAAATAATGCCTGCAATTCGCTAAGGGGTTTAAGCTCACCGTTATTTAGCACTGTTGCTAGAGATAAACTGCAACTATTTGGAATATGGCCACTGCGCATACCTTCGCGCGGCTCAGCGTGTTCACCGGTAAAGCGCTCATAAGGGCGAGCGTCGAGTGTTAGTGTGCTTTGTTCGTCAAGTGAGTTAAGTACTTGCTCAGCATTGATAAAGTAATCAGCGCGCGGGCTGGCAACAAAGTTGCCTTGACCAGTAGCGGCTGAATAGCTTGCTTGTGTAGCAAAACCAAGTGCCAGCCACTTAGCTAAACCGCCACTTAAAACTTTTACGTTATCAAAGCCCATGGCTTTAAACATCCACCACGCACGCGCTGAACTGAATAAGCCTTGGTCTTCATAAATCACAACTAGAGAGTCTTGGTTAACACCAGCAAGCTGCATATGTTCTGTGAACTGCTCGCTACTGCACATCATGCTTGGTACAGGGTTACTGTTATCTGCCAGCGTCTTTTTGAAATCAAAACGCTGTGCATTAGGAAGCATAGCCTTAGGCGCATACTCACCCGGTAAACCAGGACGTACCATTCCTGCATCGAAGATAACCAAGTTATCCTGGCTTAAATGCTCGTTTAACCATTCTGGCGAGACGATGTTCTTCATTAGCTTTCCTTTTGCGATAACTGTGCAAATGTATCTTGTTGAGTTAAGCGCTTTTCGACCGCTTCAACATGCTCAGTTGTACATTCTTTCCAAACACCAGGCAAGCAATACACATGCTTTAAGTAGGTAAAAAACTTATCTCTCAGAATACTGTTAGACTGCCAGCCATTTTGTAGTTTTTCTAAGCACTTAATCAAAGTCGCTTGATCACTCGCGTGTAGTACAAGCTCATCAATGTTGTAACAAGCAAGCCCTAAGGTAATCACTTTTTTATCAAGTAATAAAGATTCTAAGCCAACGGTCGAGTTAATAGTGATCACGGCTTCAGCGCCATTGATAAGCTCTCGAGTACAATTTCCGTTAGCAAAAACGGCAACATCATTTCTATCGTACAAGTGCTCATAGTGCTTATGCCATGAAGGATGTTCTTTAAAAACG
The DNA here is from genome assembly GCF_004208935.1 of Pseudoalteromonas sp. CO109Y. Taxonomy (NCBI): domain Bacteria; kingdom Pseudomonadati; phylum Pseudomonadota; class Gammaproteobacteria; order Alteromonadales; family Pseudoalteromonadaceae; genus Pseudoalteromonas; species Pseudoalteromonas sp. CO109Y. Next base: position 142,346 of record NZ_SGPD01000006.1, on the reverse strand, counting down.
ACTTTAAGTTCTGGATCATTTAACTGTTTTACAGCTGAAACAACAGCATAGTAATACTCTTCCATTGACTTAAGCCATGGAGAGTAGCAAGCTATTTGAGTATCGTGTGGAACTTGAAATGGCACAAATAAGTATTTTTTGGGTAACTCGATTGCGTCAAACTTACAGCGCTTTTTATGATTCGCTCTTGGAATTAAATCAGGCGCAGAAAATGGCAACTTCCCCTGCGGATCAAAGTTTAAATAGAATTGACTATCTCGCGGTACAGAAGCCGCAAAATTAATACCTTTTGGATCTAAGCTTGTTGTTCCGGGCAGTAACCCATTTTCATAGTAATAGGTGGTCACTCCTAAAGCCTTAGCAGCCATACAAACAGTAACATTCGGTAATTTATTACCATTCCAAATGACTAAAGCTTGTGGCGATTCTGACTTCAATAAATCATAATACTTAGCGAACCGACACCGCTCCACAAGCAGCATCAAAGCAGAGTAACTTTTAATTATTAGCGGGTTATTCCATAAACTATTACGCGCTTGTTTCCGTAATAGTTGCTCCGCAATTATTTTACTAAAATCATACTTAGTCGTATTTTTGATGTATTTCAGAGCACCAAATCTTGGTACCCCCATCGTGTGCACTTTGCAATTTAAGGGTAACTTCTCAATTAGTTCTTTGTAATAGCGGGCGTGTACATTATTGCGAGAGATAAATAGAAAAGACATGCTTTAAGCCATACATTAAATAATTCTGTTGAAGTTTAAGGACTACAGTCAAAGAATGCAATAAAGTAAAAATTTAATATAAACAATAGCTAAATATCAATTACCTCAGGGCGAAGTGGTGCTAAGCGACTAAGGATTTTATTTTGTACCGTTTGCGGGATCTGTTGTTCGTCCATAGCATTAATCAAAAGCTCTACCACACGGTTAAAGTCTTTTTCAGGGATATTCATTCCTGTGTGGATATCAACCATATTGTCGCCTTTGTATTCACAAGGACCGTTGGTGACGCTACACAAATGAGTAATAAAACCTTGTCGAAAATGGGCGACATTCGTTTGTTTAAAATAAGCTAAAATTTGTTCGTCACGGCCTATTTGATTAATAAAACTATCAACCAGTTTTTCAACTCCTTGTTCGCCATTAATTTGCTGATACAAGGTGCTATTGTTGCTACTTGCACAACCAACTAACATAACGGCAAATACAAATGTAAAAAGTGTTTTCATCATTACCAATACCCTGTTACAGAAAGATACCAACCTGTTTGATCCTTAGCCCCAGCAATACTTCCTAAGTCTAACCAAGCAGCAGTCACGCTAACATACTTATTAGGAAACCAAGCAACAAACACATCCTGCCAATCTTGCTCCCCTAAGCCTAGGTTATTGGACTTTTCACGATACTCAACACCAACGGCTATTTGGTGGGTTAAAAACACAGCTGTCGATGCTTCAAATAACAATTCTTTATCGCTATCAGGGCCGCCAAAGCCTAACAAGCCAAGCTGATTAGCATCGCTATAACGAAAGGTGGTGTTCCAAAACCAGTTATACCCAGCAAGCGCGCCCAAATGTAATTTACTAGCAGCAAGGTATACATCGGTACCGCTGGTATCTTTGGCGCCGAGTAAGTTTGCGATACTGCCGTCATCAAGTGATTTATGTTGTACACCCAAGCTCAACTGCGGCCATTTACTGTAAACGATATCGCCGTATAAGCGTACTTTTGCCCCTGTAATTGATTGCTCAATATCGGTATTTAATGCGGGAACTTCGAAGCGTTGCTCTGCGTAACTAAATTCAACGCGATCATAAATATTTAGCTGCGCGCCACAAACATCTAAGCGGTAATCACTCACATCAGCGCGGCTGCAAAAACCATTTATTGCTATTTCATCATCACTTGCATAGCCTGCAAGCTGCGCCCAAGGGACAATACCACCACCCGCACTACCTTCAACTTGTGAGACACCAGGCGTTGCTAGTAATTTACCCGATGCAGCTAATCCTGAACTTGCAAAACCGAGGCAAGCCAGACAAAACAACCAATTAAGACGCTTCATTGTACACCTCTAACCACTGCAAAAACTGCTCTGATTTTAGTGGCCTACTTAAATAATACCCTTGTGCATAATCGCATTTATTTTGCACTAAAATATCCAGTGAATTTTTGTTCTCAACCCCTTCAGCAACAACCGAAAAGCCCAGCTGATGACCTAGAGTCACCGTCGATTGCACTATGTATTGATCTTGACGTGACTGATCTAATTGCAAAATAAAACACTTATCAAGTTTTAGCTCATCAATCGGTAATGACTTTAAACGCCCAAGCGATGTTTGCCCTACACCATAGTCATCCAACGAGATTTTAACCCCCAAGGTTTTGAGGTTTTCTAGCGCCTTAATACCTTGCTCTTCGTTCTCAATCATATCGCGTTCTGTAAGCTCAATTGTGATCAAGCGCCCATTAACAGCATGTTTTTCTAACTGTTTAGCAAGGTGCGAGTAAAAGCTTGGGTATGCAATATCTTGCGCAGAGACATTAATTGCAGCCTGCATAGTAATACCTTGCTGTTGCCATGCTGCAACTTGCGACACTACGGTTTTAACAACCCAAGAAGTTAACTCAACAATCACCCCCGATTGCTCTGCTAAATCAATAAACAGTTCTGGTGAAACCCACTGACCGTCTTTGCGCTGCCAGCGGATTAACGACTCAACTTTATCAATGCTATTAGTTTTAATATTTAGTTTTGGCTGATAGGTCATGAACAGCTGACCGTCATCATCAACAAGGGCTTGCTTAAGTTCATCAATTATTGCAAGGCGCTCAAGATGCTCTTCGTCTTCACCTTCTTGATAATAATGAATAGTTTTATGCTCGCAAGATGCGGTATCAACAGCAATTAACGAACGACGCATTAAGTCCTCAGGGCTGACATTTTGCGAAAGGCAATGCACCACCCCAACACTAAAGCGTAACGTAATATTTAAGCCTTGAATTAAGTAGCCAGCCTGTAACTGAGCAACTAACTTCATTACCGCATCTTTAAACTGTTTCGTTTCATCTGCTGGCAATAAAGTTAAAAACTCATCACCGCCAATCCGAGCATTAACACCATTATGATGAGCTGAGTATTCACCAATACGCTCAGCAACCGCTTTTAAACAATCATCACCAATACGCGGACCTAATTTATCATTGATATGACGAAGGCCGCGGATATCTATAGCAACCAGTGTGTACTCAGCTCCTTCGGCAAACAAGTTTTCCATATTTTCCAACATAGCAGAACGGGTATAAAAACCGGTTAATGAGTCATGGCTAGCTTGAAAACTTATTTGCTGTTCACGCTCTTTGATGTCGTTACCCATGTTGTTAAAGGCATCAATTAAAGTGGTGATCTCGCTACTTTGCTTTTTACCTACAAATTCAGCTTTATAATTGCCACGGGCAAATTGCTGTGCAAGTAAAGTAAGCTTTGAAAGCGGTGTTGTGAGATTTTTAGCTAAGATACCACTGGTCAATACGCCTATCACAACCGTAATAGCAGCAAGCACAATAATGGTGAAAAACAGCTGTTCAAACTCACGATAACTCTGGGTTAAATCAGCACTTAATAGCACAGAAACTAGGTGTCCGGGCAAAGATGGAAGTTCAACCAGGCGGTTTCTATAGACCGGCTTTTCACCAAATATGCGCTGCGTTGTCTCGTTATTAAAATGCGCTAATACAGAGGTGCTTTGTGGTTGCTTGGTCAGCGATGTTTCTACAACACCATCATCTTCACCAATAAAACTCACATCCATTGTGGTGAGGTTTTTAAGCTCTGCAGCAACAAGGTCGTTAATCTCGAATCCCACTAAACTGTAGGCAACAGTTCGAGGTGCGCGCACCGGCAGTAAAATAACTTGGTAAAGGGTTTGATCAAGTACAATGAAATTTGATTGCTCAGCATCAATGAGTAATTCATTCATCAATGCAGAAAACTCATCTGGCCTATGATTAAATTCAGTATTTGCTGAAACCAATTGCCCTGATAAATCCACAAGCAACATCAAATCAGCATTTATTCGACGACTGTGGTTATTCAATACACTACTAATGGTATCGGCGTCTTGAGTTGCGACCGCTTGTTTAAAGCCAAAATCTGCGGTTAGGACCTTTGCAGCCGTTAATAGCAGGCTCTCTTTAGCGCTTAAATATTGCTTAAAAACATTTTCAGCAACATTAATATCTTCACGTAGCTTTTGATCGTTAAAGCGATTTGTCGACCACCAAGAGCTCGCTAAACTTACTAAACTAGTTAATAAAACCAGGCTTACGCATAAGGCTATGATCCGCCCTCTTAAACTATGAATCATTATCTGCCTTAAACATCTCACCAAACGTATTACGCGGTGCAGGTTCATTCGTATTAATTGTAATATCAGCGACTTGCTCAGTTACAGTGACTGATAATTTTTTATTGATTTCACTTGCTTGGTTTGGGTGCCAAATCGTTATGCTAGTTGGAACAGTAATACCTTTTAATTGTACTTTGCCATCCTCTGCTGTTTTTAGTGTATTAGCGCTATTTGCGACATAGATATAACCCACCATAGAGTCGTGAATATTACAGCCTAAGACTACAACTCCGCTGTTATCAAACAACTCTGGTTTTTCTGGACGGTCAGCGTAAAGCTTAATATTAAATGGTTTAGCACTTGAAAAAGAATAAACATGATGGCGGATATTATCGCTATTAGGAAAATCAACAGACTGCCCTTGTTGTATCACCAATACATTAGGTGAAAATTGTTTATCAACCTGGTCCATTATCGCTATGGGTAATTGCGTGCTCGGTGAGTTCGCATTATTTTCTAATTCGATGACAGCATCAGCCAAAGGCTTACCAAATTGATCACGAACGGTAAATGAAATATCAGCAGCGAATGCAGTTGCTGCGCTGCACAGAACTACAAAAGAACATACCGTGCGAGCACAGTGCGCAAAAAACGTCATAATTGAACCTTGCTTAGCCTAGTTTGCTAATAAGTATAGATTAATCTTAGCTTAAGTTAATGAGAGAGGGTATGAAAAGCAAGAAAAAGCCAAGCAGTTTTACTAGAAAACCAACTTGGCTTTAATAATATTGACTTAGAGCATATCTAAGTTAAAAAAATAGCAATTAATTGTGCTTAATTAAGCCGTATTCTTTATCTAAAATAGCGATTACTTCACTACGTGGGTCGCTTGGAATAGTAATTTCTTGACCAATGATTTTACTCGCAATGCCAACGTAAGTATCAGACACTTCAAGCATCACTGATTCTGGCAAGGTATAGTCTTTAGCAAGCTGCTCACGCTCGTCCATGCGGTCTTTATTTAATAACACATCGCTGTCTGGCACGTTATTAATTAATAGCTGGCGGAAACCCTCTTTTGAGTTTTCAATGATTTTACCGTCACGGTAAGCTGGGCCATCCCAGATACGTGACGAATCAGGCGTACCCACTTCATCAATGTAGATAAGCTTATCTGAACCATCAATGTCTTCAACATAACCAAATTCAAATTTAGTATCGACAAAGATTTGGTCTAGCTGTGCAAGTTCATCACTGATCAGCTTAAAACCTTCAACAAGTAGTTGCTCATATTTAGCGACATCGTCTTCAGACTTGAAGTTAAAAACAGCTAAGTTATTGGTGATGTTTTCACGGGTAATGTTCACATCATCTACTTCAGGAATATCAGCAACACCGGTGATAATGCCTTTCGTTGATGGCGTAATTAACACTTCATCTAGCTTTTGGTTCGCAGCTAGTCCCTCTGGTAAATCAATACCACAGAAATTACGCGTGCCTTTCGCGTAATCACGCCACATACTGCCAGTAATATATTGGCGAGCGATGGCTTCAACTTTTACAGTACTTGCTTTACGCACAATCCATACATAAGGGTGTGGAATATCAACAATATGGTTACCAGCAAGGCCTGCTTTATCAAATAACTTAAACCAATGAGATGCCACAGAGTTTAGCGCGATGCCTTTACCAGGCACACCATTTAAACCGTTTTCACCTTGCCAAATACAATCAAACGCAGAAATACGGTCAGAAATAACCATAATAGCTAGCTCAGTTCCTTTTGGAACTTGATAACCTTTTTCATTAATTAAACGAGCGCTGTCTTCATCAGTTAACCAATAAACTGAACGCACTTTACCACTGTGTACCGCACCTTTAGTACGGATCGGTAAATCATCGTTTACGTCTAAAACTTTATAGCTAGTCATGCTATCTCCGATAGTATTTGGCATGCTCTTGTGAGCACATGTATGGGATTGGGGTTATGGCCGACTATAATAATCTAGACGCTTTGAAAGCTCAATCATTGCACTATCATCAGCAGCCTGCGGATGTAATAAAAACCATAAAAATTTAAACTTTCAGTAATTTTGCTGTCATAAACATTATTTCGCTATACTAGTGCCCTCGAAATAGGAGGTTTTCTTGAATTACTTAGCAGCTACCGCAGAAAAAAAATATTTAATGTTTATTTCGCAGAACTATTCGTACGCGATCTTACGCCCATTGCAACGGGAGATTTTAGCTCGTGGTGGTGAAGTTAAATGGTTTTTCTATGGTGATGAAGTTAATCAGAACTTCCTTCGTTCAGATGAATCGTGTTTAGAAACTATAGATGATGTAATCCAGTGGCAGCCAGACATTTCATACATTCCCGGGAATGTAATTCCAAACTTTATCCCAGGAAAAAAAGTAGCTGTTTTTCACGGCTTTAATTCTGGAAAACTAAATCGAAAAGGATACGAAGATCATTTTAACATCCGAGGCTGCTTTGACCTGTATTGTACCCAAGGCCCTAATACAACTTCTAAGTTTGAGAAACTAGCTAAAAAGCATGGTTTCTTTTTAACTAAAGAAACAGGTTGGCCTACTCTAGATCCATTATTTTCAAAAATAGAAAACAATCCATACGTAGATGAAGGCGATAAAAGGCAAACTCTTTTAATTTGTTCGACTTTTTCAAAACGCCTGTCTCTTGCACCTAAATTATACGAACAAATAAAAGCGTACAGTGAGCAAGGTAAATGGCGAATTTTGGTGCAATTTCACCCGAAAATGCCAAGTGAGCTTGTTGAACGATACAAGGCTCTACAAAACGACAATCTAACTTTTGTCGAGACAGATAATGTACTACCACTCTTACAAGCTGCTGATGTCATGCTGTGTGATACCTCATCTATTTTGCTTATGTTTATCTTACAAAGAAAACCCGTCGTGACGTTCTGCAACCAAGCACCTGGCGAACACCTTATTGATGTCACAGATGTCAATAAACTAACTGAAGCGATTGATTATGCCTTCACACGACCTGCTGAATTAATGGCGAAAATTGAGCACTTCTGCCAGCAACTGCATCCATATCAAGACGGCTTATCGAGTCAACGTGTACTTGCTGCTAGCAATGAATTACTATTGAGCAACCCTGCACTTAAGCCGAAACCACGTAATTTTATTCGTAATTTTAAAATGCGTAGAAAATTAAATTACTGGCGATGGTAACAATTCATAGGTCGTTATGATCACGCTTGAAAATGTGCTTTTTAAATGGCACGCAAAACAACCCGAGCCGACGATCAATATTACTAAGCTAGATATTGATCAAGGCGAACATGTTTTTCTTCACGGTCCGAGTGGTTGTGGTAAATCAACGTTATTATCATTGCTTGCTGGCGTCACAGTACCAACACAGGGCAATATCGAGCTGCTTGGTAAAGCGATTAACCAACTTAGTAATAGTAAACGGGACCGTTTTCGTGCCGACCATATTGGCTATATTTTTCAAAACTTTAATTTACTACCTTATTTATCGCCTATTGAAAATGTGACTTTGGGTTGCCAATTTTCAAAGCAAAGGCAAAAAAACGCATTAAAAAATAGTGCAACAATAGCCGCTGAAGCAAGCCGCTTACTGAGCGCTTTAGGGCTAAATGATAACTTGCAGCATCAAGCAGTTGCACAGCTGAGTATTGGCCAGCAACAAAGAGTTGCCGCAGCGCGAGCCTTTATTGGCAGCCCTGAAATTATTATTGCAGATGAACCTACCTCAGCACTCGACACACAAAATCGCCAAGCATTCGTAAAATTGTTATTTGAGCAGGCAAGCGCAGCAAATAGCACGCTAATTTTTGTTAGCCATGATGAAACATTACAAACGCTATTTACCCGCAGTATCAGCCTTGTTGAGTTACAAGGAGGCACAGATGCTACTCATTAAACTCGCCACAAAAAGTTTATTAAACCGAAAGGCCAGCGCCCTACTCACCCTATTTACCATTGCTATCAGCGTAATGTTATTGATGTCGATTGAGCGGGTTCGAGTTGATGCTAAAAGTAGCTTTAGCAATACAATTTCTGGCACTGATTTAATTGTCGGTGCGCGTACCGGTGATATCCAGTTGCTGCTGTCTTCGGTATTTCGCATTGGTCATGCTAATAATGGCGTGAGTTGGAAAAGTTACCAATACATATCAGGGCAACGGGGAGTGAAATGGGCTATTCCTATGTCACTTGGCGACAGCCATAAAGGTTTAGCTGTACTTGGTACAAATAAAGACTATTTTGAGCACTATCGCTTTGCTAAAAAGCAGTCGTTGAGCTTTTCACAAGGCCATGAATTTAATCACTTATTTGAGGTTGTATTAGGTGCTGAGGTTGCCAATACTCTTGGCTATCAGCTTGGTGACGAAGTGGTGATTGCGCACGGCATGGGCAATACCAGCTTTCATAATCATGACGATAACCCATTTAAAGTGGTCGGTATTTTAAATCCAACGGGCACACCTGTTGATAAAACCCTGCATATTCCACTTGCAGCAATTGAAGCGATTCATGGTGGTCATGCTCATCAGCATGAAGCCGCTCAGGCTGATGCAAATGACCACGACCACGACCACGACCACGACCACGACCACGACCACGACCAGCATGATGATGTTGATTTAGTTGGCACACCAAAACAAATAACCGCTTTTTTACTTGGTTTCGATTCACCACTTTATACCTTACAAGTGCGTCGTAATATTAACCAATACAAAGATGAGGCACTGCTAGCCATCATGCCGGGAGTTACTTTGCGTGAACTATGGGAAATGCTCTCTATCGTTGAAAAAATCTTGCTGTTATTTTCTATCGTCGTGGTGCTGATCAGTTTGCTTGGCATGTTAACGAGCCTGCTTTCAAGCTTAAATCAACGCCGCAGAGAACTTGCTATTTTGCGCTCTGTTGGCGCAAGACCTTGGCATATTTTCACCTTGATCAGTGTAGAATCATTACTCATTACAGGGCTTGGCTGCATTGTTGGTATCGCATTATTCTATGCTTTAATGCTACTCGGCGCAGATTACTTGCAAAGCCATGCCGGAATAAGCCTAAATATAGCCTTATTGTCATCCTATGAACTCATGCTTTTAGCTGCGATAATGGTTGCAGGCTTTATTGTTGGGTTAATTCCCGCAACTCGCGCGTATTTCTACTCTCTTGCTGATGGTATGAGTATTAAAATTTAAGGAATGTTATGCCGTTTTTTCGAAAATTCGTCGCTTTAGTCGCATTAGTTGTGTGTGCTGGAGCTAATGCTGGCGCACCTAAAGAAATCTTCTGGGAAGATTTAATTCCAAAAGGTCATGTGCAAATCGATACCCAAGCGCAAGCAAACCATGAAGGCTCAGAACAAAACTGGGTGCAACCAGACCTTGATGCTCCCGTGGTAAAAGAACTTAATGGTCAATCAGTAAGTTTGCCTGGTTTTGTTGTTCCCCTTGAAGGCGACAGCGAAGTGATCACCGAGTTTTTATTGGTACCTTACTTTGGTGCTTGTATTCACGTACCACCACCACCGCCAAATCAAATTGTGCATGTCACGATTAAAGACGGCGTACCAATCGAAAGCCTATACGATGCGATTGTCGTGACTGGCGTTATCAGCACCGAAACCTGGTCTGGTGAAATTGCTCAAGTCGGCTATAAAATGAAAGCCGTTGGTGTAGCACCATTTGAGTTATAAGTTTTTAAAGAGCATGCTTTTGCATGCTCTTTTAATTAATCTACCACTTTTTCTTTTTCCAGTTCCTGTTCGCTTAATTCATACCATCCGCCACCAAGTGCTTTATAAAGCGTTGCTAGGCTTTGCAGACGATCATTCTTTGCCTGCGATAAAGCTATTTCTGCCGAAAATAACTGGCGCTGTGCATCCATTAAATCAAGGGAGCTGGCAACACCATTGCTATACCTAAGGCGTGCTAAGCGATAGTAATCTTGGCTACTGAGCACCAAGCTCCTTTGCGCATCATAGCTTTGCTCTGCCGACTGATAGTTCGAAAGCTGATTGCTCACTTCTTGCAGTGCCACCAGCACTGTTTTTTGGTATTGAATACTTGCCTGATAAGCTCGTTGTTCCGCCACCGTTAAATTTGCCTGATTGCGTCCCATATTAAATATTGGCATTAACAGCTCTGAGCCCAGCAACCAAACCTGCGAATTACTGGCGAGCAAATCACTAAAATCAGTACTTTCACTGCCAAGCTCTGCATATAAATTAAGTTTTGGAAATAAAGCCGCTTTTGCGACTCCAATCTCAGCCATGGCCGCTTGCCATTGATACATTGCTTGCTGCACATCTGGTCTACGCTTTAACAGTTCACTAGGTAGTCCTGTAGGTAATTGCTTAGGAAGGGTTTGTACAGATAACTCATTCCCCCCTTGCACATCAGCATTGGCATCACCAATCAAAAACTTTAACTGATTAATAATCCGCCTTTCACTGTGCAGTAATGGCGGGATCTTCACTTTCGCTGATTCTAATTCAACCTCGGCTTGGCGTTGTTCTAGCCCTGAAATAATACCGCCTTTTTTACGAATACGCGCAATTTCAAGCTCTTTCTCACGAAGCTTAATTGTACTCAGGCTAATTTTTAATTGCTCTTCTACTTCTTTTAGGGCAAAAAACTGCTGCGCCACATCAGCAATCAAGGCGAGCTGCAAGGCATTTCGGGCTTGCTCTTGGCTATAATAATTTGCCAGTGCAGCTTCGCTTGCGCGGCGGTTACTGCCAAGTAAATCTAGCTCCCAACTTAAGTAACCTTTTAAATCAAATGTATTTTCGGGGCTGCTATTAAGCTCTTCTTCTCGCTCTGAGGTAAAGCCTATGCTTACATCTGGCCATAAAGCGGCATCGGTAATCCGATACTGAGCTCGCGCTTCAATAATTTTCGATTGCGCAATTAACATATCTTGGTTGTTAAGAAGCGCTTGGCTAATTAGTTTTTGCAAATGTGGGTCGTTATATATTTGCTTCCAGCCCGCTAAAGCCTGCGACTGTGGCGTTGCTGTTGCGCCCATAAAATTAGCAACTTCTCTATGATCAGGTATTTCAAAATCTGGCCCTACAGCACAGCCATGAATACAAGCGAAACAAAGCAATGGCAACAATTTATGCATCGACTTGCTCCTCTACTACTTTAGAGGCCAGTATTGGCTGTTTTTTCACAAAGCGTGCAGCAGTAATAAAAAACAGCGGCACTAATATAATGCCAATAGAACTTGCCAGTAACATTCCCCCTAAAATAGGCATAGATACCGACTGCCGACCAACGGCGCCGGGGCCAGAGGCAAGCACTAACGGCAAAACACCAAGCACAAAAGAGGCTGCAGTCATTAATATGGGCCGAAAGCGAGAACGGGCGGCTTCTATTGCTGCATCAGTGGCATCCATCCCCTCCTGATAAAGCTGATTTGCCACTTCAACAATCAAAATTGAGTTCTTTGCAGCAAGGCCGATCAATGCAATAAATGCGACTTGGAAGAATAAATTGTTTTCATGCCCCGTCACTAAGGTCAATACTGCGGCTCCTAACATGGCAATCGGGCTTATTAATAGAACCGCAAACGGTAAACTCCAACTTTCATAGAGCGCCGCTAAAAATAAAAATACAAACACGATAGCAAGGCTGATAGCGATACTTAGCTGCCCCGATGAGCGAATTTCTTGATAGGTTAATCCTGTCCATTCATAGCCAAGGTTAGGCGGTAGTTTTGCCATTTCTTCTTTAATTACGTTAATTACATCTCCCGATGCATAGCCTTCAGCTGGCGATACATTCACCATGGCACTGGTAAACATATTAAAGCGATTTATTGCAGACGGACCGGTTGTTAAATTTAACTTAGCAAGCACATTTGATGGCACCATAGCGCCATTTTTTGAACGCACATAAAATTCGTTGAGGTTTTCAGGGCGTGCCCTAAATTCATCTTCAGCCTGAACTTTAACCCGATAAACCCGGCCAAATAAGTTAAAGTCATTAATTGTTGATGAGCCAGTAAGCACCTTCATTGTGCTGTAAACATCGGCAATCGGCACCTCTAATGCCATGGCTTTTTCTCTATCTAACTCTAAAAATAGCTGAGGTACTGAGCCACGCAGTGAGCTACTTGCTTTAGCAACTTCAGGGCGGTTATTTAAATTTGCCAGCAGTACCTCGAGCGATTCAACCAGACCCGTTAAGTTGCCTCCTGTTTTTTCTTGCAGCGCAAACTCAACACCAGAGCCCGAACCAAGCCCCGCCACAGCCGATGGCTGAAACACATTAAATTCAGCATCGGGAATGGCGTACAGCTGCTTACGAATATCATTCATCACACTCGTGACCGTAAAACCTTGCTCTGCACGCACTTGCCAAGGCTTTAAAATCACCTCCATTTGACCATGTGATTGCGCACTACCAGCACGGCGGTTTTCACCTGCTAGCGTGAATGAATAAGCCACCCCAGCATGGCTCATAACAAATTGGTTAGCTTTACTTATCACCTCATTGGTACGTGAGACCGTTGCCGCATCTGGCAAGGTAATATCAACAAAAAAGCGTCCTTGATCTTCTTGCGGCATAAAGCTACTTGGTAATTGGCTGAACACAAAGTAACAGCCACCTATCATTATAAAAAAGCCAATATAACTACGTTTTGCTTTTTCAGAGCATGCCTTTACAAGCCAGGTGTATTTTTCGCCAACACCTTCAAGCCAGTTATTAAATTTATTAAAAATCTTATTGTTTGATGGGGCACTAGGTTTTAAGAAAATCGCACATAAAGCAGGGCTTAAGGTTAACGCAACTAGGGTCGAAATGAGTACCGCAACGGTAATTGAAATCGCAAATTATCGGTACATAATGCCCGTAATACCGGCTAAAAATGACACCGGCACAAACACCGCTGCCAGTACTAAAGAGGTTGCTACTATGGCGCCAGAAAGCTCTGTCATCGCTTGCTTAGTAGCAGCAACTACCTCCATATTTTGCTCATTGATCAGTCGCTCAACACTTTCGACTACGACAATCGCATCATCAACGACGATGCCGATTGCCAATACCATAGCCAATAAACTGACATTGTTAATGGTAAAACCAAATGCAGCCAATGCGATAAAGGTGCCCACTATCGAAACCGGCACAGCTAACGCAGGTATTAAAGTTGTTCGCCAGTTTTGCAAAAATAAATACACCACTAAAATCACTAAGATCAGCGCTTGAATAAGGGTATTGATCACCTCATTAATCGACAGCTTGATAAACTCAGATGCATCATAAAATAACTGCCATTTCACTCCCTTTGGAAAAGCCTCGCTCAGACGATCCATCTCAGCCTTAACACGCTCGGTAACCGCTAATGCATTAGAGCCTGGTAACATATAAACCTGCAAAATAGTGGCGGGCTGTTCATTAAGTTTTGAGTTTAAGGTATACGCAGACGACGCCAGCTCAACCCTTGCAACATCTCGCAAACGGATCATCGAGCCATCACTGTTAACTCGCAGCATAATGTTATTAAATTCATCAACCTTATTAAGCCGTCCTTGTGCCCGCACCGGAAAATTAAGCTTAATTGCATCGCTCATTGGCTGAGCCCCGATCTCCCCAGCAGCGGCCTCTTTATTTTGTGCTTTGATTGCTGCGGTCACATCATTCACGGTTAATTCGTAACCCGCTAAAATATCGGGCTTTAACCAGACCCGCATAGCATAAGAACGCGAGCCGGTGTTACGCACTTTACCAACCCCCGGAACACGCTTTAAAGCCGCCTCAACATTGATGCTGGCGTAGTTACTCAAATAGATTTCGTCATAGCGAGGATCATCAGAGGTCAGTGCCAGTTTCAACAGCTCAACGGAACTTTCATTAGAGACATTCACCCCTTCAGTTTGCACATCAACAGGTAAATTACTGCCTGCTTGGCTTGCGGTGTTTTGCACATCAACAAGGGCGAGATCTGGGTCGGTGCCAACATCAAAGGTGAGTGTGATCCCAACACTGCCAGAGTTAGTTGCCTTTGACTCCATATACAACATATTCGGCGTGCCATTTAATTCTTGTTCAAGAGGAGTGGCTACCGACTCAGATGCGGTCTCAGCCGTTGCGCCAGGGAATGAAGCAGACACTTTAACCGACGGCGGAGCAATATCAGGGTATTGATCAATCGGTAGAGTAAAGAGCGAGACCAAGCCTGTGAGTAAAATAACTAACGAAATAACGATAGCAAACACTGGACGCTTGATAAAAAAATGCGAAAACATAGTTAAGCTCCCTGCTGATTTTTTTCATCATCTTGTTTGCTTGGTTTATCTGGCGCCAGTGGAGTAGTGCCCGTGTTTGGCGTTAATTGGCGTTTTTCAAACTCGGCTAACGAAATCGCTTTTACTTGCTGACCATGACGAATACGATGCAAACCTTTCACCACCACTTGCTCACCCGCACTCAAGCCACCGCTAGCAACAATTCCTTGTTCACCGTAATGCTCAACAACAATAAAGCGCCGCTCTATCTCACCTGAATCAAGTACCACCATCACATAAATACCACCCTGCTCAACTTGTGTAGCTTCCTCAGGGACGACAATGGCATCTTTCAACTCAGATAATTTAATTCGTGCTTTTGTATATTGCCCAGGTAATAGCTCACTATTAGGGTTAGGCAGCTTTGCTCTTACTTTAAAGGTGCCCGTTTTCGGGCTAATTTTAGGGTCGGTAAAACTCACATCACCCCAATATCGATACTCGCTGCCATCAGGCAAAGAAATACGTACAAAGCCTTCTAGCGCCTTGCCCTTTTGCTCGGCTTGTAGCTGCTCCATCATGCTGGTCATACGCCGCTTGGCATTCAAGTAATCAAGTGCCGACATATTAAAATTAACGAAAATAGGGTCTATTTGCTGAATAGTAGTAAGGAGTGAAATACCGTTACTGCCGACCAAAGCACCGAGATCGGCTTCAGAGCTACCAACCATGCCACTAATTGGCGCTGTAATACGGGTATATTCTAAATCAAGCTTGGTTTCTTCAAGTTCGGCTTGGGTTGCTGATAATGACGCTTGCGCTTGCTCTTGAATAGAAATTGCATTGTCGTAGTCGAGCTGACTTGCTGCATCTTGCTCGTAGAGGGGTTTTAAACGAGTAACATCGCGCTTTGCTTTTGCCAGCGCCGCTTGGTCTTTTTGTAGTGCGGCTTTAACGCGATTAAGCTTAGCTCGGTAGGGTCTATCATCAATGGTGTAGAGTAAATCACCTTCGTTTACCCAACTACCTTCAACAAATTCAACACTTTGTACAAAGCCGGTGATCCTTGCGCGTACTTCAACATCAAGTGATGCGTCTGTACGCGCCACGTAATTCCCATACAGCGGCACATCAAACTGCTTAACCTCAGCGGTAACCACTTCTTCAACGATAACTTGAGGTTGCTCTTTAGAACAACCCACCAGTGCCGCTAAGCACACGCACCCTATGACGTATTTGTTTAATAGCATACAACCTTCTCATTCCTTAAGCCTGTCTCTATCTTGCTATCTGTTGCAATACTACATAGATGAGGGATTCTTTGTTATTTTTGACAATTAGAGCAGTACACAGTGCTTCTTTGCCCTAATCTAATTTCTTTTAATGGCTCTTTACACGTTACACATGGCTCACCTTTGCGACCATAAACTAGTAATTGCTGGGCAAAATAACCGGGCTTACCATCACTTTGAGCAAAATCTTTTAATGTTGTGCCGCCTTGCGTGATAGCCGCAGCAAGTGTTTCTTTAATAATAGGCACTAATTGCTGATAACGCTTTAAAGACACCTTTCCGGCTTCTCGTTTCGGGTGAATTCCGGCCTTAAATAACGACTCATTGGCATAGATATTACCTACACCAACGACCACAGCGTTATCCATAATAAACTGTTTAATTGGTACTTTTTTATTTCTAGACTGTTCGTAAACACGCTTTGCAGCAAACTCATCGGTAAGTGGCTCCGGCCCAAGCTTGGTTAGCAAGGTATGACATTCGCCTGGTGCTTGCCATAAGCAGGCACCAAAGCGACGCGCGTCGTTGAGTCTTAGCGCTTTACCTGAGGCTAAAATAAATTCGATATGGTCGTGCTTTTTTAATGGCTCATCTGCGCTCACAACTCGTAAGTTGCCCGACATTCCTAAGTGCAAAATAACACTACCCAGCTCACAACCAAGTAATAAATATTTTGCTCTACGCTCCACTGAAGTAACTTTAAGTCCTTGTAATTGATATACATCATCAGGCACAGGCCAACGCATACTGGCGTTATGAATATTTACTTTGGTCACTGTTTGGTTAAGCACATGCGGCGTTATTCCCAAACGGCTAACTTCAACTTCTGGTAATTCAGGCATCTGTGACTCTCTTAAAACGGGTATAACGGAAATAACTTAGCAGCATCAGCTTGTTCAAGCTCAAATACTCGTTGTAACCGCTTATCTAATAAATAGTATTGCTGATCTATGTTGTACAACTGATACACCGCTGGCAACTGCTCCCCTGCTAACCATACTGAGGCAACATAATCAGCCGATGTCTGTGAAATTTTACTAACAGGGAGATTAGCAATAGTCAGTTTTTGATGTTGCCAAAGTTCAACAAGTTGTTCGAGCTGCTGCTCATTGCCTTGCCATGTGGTTTCTTGCTGTGATTGGCTACGCCAAGAGGTGCCGATACGCTCGATTTTTAATTCTGGAAATGCCATTGCTAAAATGAAGCTTTGCTCTGGGAGTAATGCTTGTACTCCTTCTTCAACGGGCTGTGTATTGAGCTTTTTATGTAGGCCATTGAAGAAAAAAATCATCAATAGCATCGAAATAATCACCACATTATTCCATGCTTTTCGGCTCAAGCGCATCAGTATCTTCCTCAGTTTTCAATATCTTAAAGTGTAACCAAAAAGGACATTAATTGGCAGTTGTAATTGATCAACAAAATTTCATGTCTGTTATGTATCAATCTGTCGATACTTTGCTAAAATATCCGCCAAATTTAAAGGAGTTCCGTCAATGTCAATGTATGTAGTGGGTCATAAGATCCCTGATTCAGATTCAATTTGCGGTGCAATTGCGCTTGCTTACTTAAAAAACCAGATCAATGAACCTGCGATCCCGACGCGTTTAGGTGAAGTATCACCTGAAACACAATTTATTCTAGATAAATTCGGTTTCGAAGCACCTGAGCTAAAACTTAGCTACGCAGGCGAAGACGTTTATATCGTTGACCACACAGAAAAAACACAAGCACCTGATGACATCGATGAAGCACGTGTTGTAGGTGTTGTTGATCACCACAAACTAGGCGATTTAACATCATCAACACCACTTGAGTGTTGGATCCGCCCAGTGGGTTGTTCAAACACTATCATCAAAATGATGTATGACTTCTACAACGTAGAGATTCCAAAAGATATCGCAGGCATCATGTTATGCGCTATCTTAAGCGACACTGTAATCTTTAAATCACCAACTTGCACAACAGCTGACATCAAGTGTGTTGAAGCACTTGCTGAAATCGCTGGCATCGAAGATTTCAAAGAGCTTGGCATGGAAATGTTCAAGGTTAAATCAGCAGTTGAAGGCACGCCTGCACGCGATTTAGTAATGCGTGATTTCAAAGACTTCAACATGAACGGTAAGCTAGTAGGTATTGGCCAGCTAGAAGTTATCGACCTTGCTGTATTTGATGAGATCAAAGCAGACCTTGAAGCTGACATCGCAAAGCTTAAAGAAGAAGGCGGTCGCCACTCAGTATTACTCCTGTTAACTGATATCATGAAAGAAGGCTCTGAAATGCTAATTGCGTCTGATGACGTATCAGTAATCGAAGCTGCCTATGATGTTAAATCAGAAGACGGTCGCGTATGGTTAGATGGCGTATTAAGCCGTAAGAAGCAAGTAGTACCACCACTACAAGACGCTTTCGCAAAGATCTAATCTTACGACATAGATACAAAAAAGCCGATGTAACATCGGCTTTTTTTGTGTCTGAAATTTTCGCGGCAGTTAGATTTGCGTTGCATTACGCTGGCGTAACACTTCAAATAAACAAATACCGGTCGCAACTGACACATTTAAACTAGATACCGAACCAGCCATTGGGATTTTAACTAATAAATCACAATGCTCACGAGTAAGGCGGCGCATACCATCCCCTTCAGCACCCATAACAACAGCCATTGGCCCTGTTAGGTTTGCATCAAATAACTCAGTATTTGTTTCACCGGCAGTGCCGACAACCCAAACGCCAGCATCTTTAATTTCACGTAACGTACGCGCAAGATTGGTTACTTGAACTAATGGCACTGTTTCTGCCGCACCGCATGCTACTTTACGCGCTGTGCCATTCAGTTTTGCAGACTTATCTTTAGGAACGATTATCGCGTGCACGCCCGCAGCATCTGCACTACGTAAACAGGCACCTAAGTTATGCGGATCTGTTATACCATCAAGCACCAATAAGAAAGGCGTTTCTTCACGGGCAATGATCTCATCTAGATCTTTTTCGTTATACATGCGCGCCGCTTTTACATTAGCGATAATGCCTTGGTGCTGCTCACCATTTGCTTTATTATCAAGCGCTTTACGCTGCATAAATTGTACAGAAATACCGAATTTACGTGCTTGGTCAATAACCGGGTTTAAACGTTTATCTTCACGCCCTTTTAAAGCGTATATTTCTAAAAAGCGCTCAGGCTCTTTTGCTAATATTGCTTCAACTGAGTGAAAACCAAAAATTAATTCATTACTCACGTATTATTTGCTCCTCGGCCATTACGTTTACGGGCATTCTTACCCGGTCTTTTTGCCTTTTTGGTGGCTTTTTTCTTACTCTTCTTTTTGCCTGCTTTTACAGCATCAGCTTGTTTACTATTAGGCTTTTTACGCCCTTTAGAAGGTGAAGACTTGCCACGTTTTTCATTCTCTTTGTCGCCTGATTTTGCCTCAAAGCTGCCTGACTGCGCTTTTTTACCAGGAATTTTACCTGCTTTAAGCTGGGCACGAACACTTGGCTTTGCAGGGGCACTACGGCCACGACGACGCGCATAACGGTCTTGTTGCGCTTCACCTGCTAATACTAAGTTTATGCGTCGCTCGTCAAGACTGACAGATGACACCTGAACCGTTAGTTTATCGCCTAAACGATAAACGGTGTGAGTTTGTTCACCAATCAAGCAATGCTTAGCACCATCGTAATGGAAGTACTCATTGCCCAGGTTAGTTACATGGATCATGCCGTCGATTTGTAAATCGTCTAAGCGTACAAATAAACCAAAGTTAGTTACCGATGAGATCACCCCACCAAATTCGTCACCAACATGGTCTTGCATAAATTCACATTTAAGCCAATCTGCCACTTCGCGAGTCGCATCATCAGCACGGCGTTCAGTGGTTGAACACTGCTCACCTAAAATATCAACTTCGTCATCAGTGTAGGCATACTCACCCGATGTTTGCTGACCTTGCGCTTTAAGTACCGCTTTAATTGCACGGTGCACCACTAAATCAGGGTAACGACGAATTGGCGATGTAAAGTGGGCATAGGCAGGTAAAGCTAAACCAAAGTGGCCAATGTTATCTGGCTGATAAACCGCTTGCTTCATTGAACGGAGCAACATGGTTTGAATAAGCTCAGCTTCTGGACGGTCGCCTAATTTAGCTAACACTTGGGTTATTTCTTTTGGTGTTGGCTCATCAGAAATCGCAGTTTCGATACCAAGCTCTGATAAAAAGTTTCTGAAGAAACCAAGCTTTTCAGCATCAGGCTCATCATGCACACGATAAAGCGCACTCGCCTCGTGCTTTTCTAATAATCGGGCTGCCGATACGTTCGCTAAAATCATGCACTCTTCGATAAGTTTGTGTGCATCATTACGAACCACAGGCACGATTGATTCAATCTTACGATGTGCATTAAACACAAAGCGCGTTTCTAAGGTTTCAAACTCAATCGCACCACGCTCTTGGCGAGCTGCTTTAAGTGCCATGTACATTTGCTGTAAGTCAGTTAAATGTGGCACCATCTTGGCGTATTCTTCACGCAGCTTTTCATCGCCTTGTAAAATCGCATTCACTTTAGTGTAAGTAAAACGAGCGTGTGAATTCATCACCGCTTCGTAAAATTTATACCCCGACAACTTACCCGCTTCTGACACCGTCATCTCAGCAACCATACATAAACGGTCAACTTCTGGGTTCAATGAGCACAAGCCATTCGATAGTACTTTTGGCAGCATCGGAATAACTTGCTCAGGGAAGTATACTGAGTTACCACGTTCAATCGCTTCTTTATTCAGAGGCGTGTTCATTCCTACGTAGTGCGACACATCGGCAATGGCCACCCATAAACGCCAACCACCTGATGGTTTGCGCTCACAATAAACGGCATCGTCAAAGTCTCGGGCATCTTCACCGTCGATTGTCACCAGCGGTAAGTCACGTAAATCAACGCGACCTTGCTTTGCCTGTTCATCAACAAACTCACCTAAATGAGCAACTTGCTTTTCAACCGCTTCAGGCCAAACGTGAGGAATATCGTGATTGCGTAGTGCAACTTCAATTTCCATACCCGGTGCTAAGTGCTCACCCAGTACCTCAGTGACTTTACCTACCGCATTCATATGTCGGCTTGGGTTTTGGGTAATTTGCACCTGCACCATTTGGTTGTGGCGCGCGCCATTTTCACTACCCGGTAGAATCATAATATCTTGCGTTATGCGTGGGTCTTCAGCCACAACAACTGCAATACCATGCTCAACAAAATAGCGGCCAACAATCGGGGCTCGCTCATTGGTCAAAACCTTAATGATGCGTGCATCGCATTTGCCACTTGAGCCTTTGCGATTGCCTTTAGCAAGCACAATGTCACCGTGCAACACCATATTCATTTGGTGCTTCGCGATAAACCAATCTTTACTCTCACCTTCAACTTCTAAAAAGCCGAATCCGTCACGATGACCAATGACTTTGCCTTTAACTAGGCCTGATTCATCGATCAATGCGTAGCATTTAAACTTATTGAAATACAGTTGACCATCGCGCTCCATAGCACGTAAACGACGTTTGAACGCAATTTGACGCTCTGTATCATTCACATGTAATTCGTCACAAAGTTGTGTGAAGTTTGCTGGTTTGGCGCGAGATTCTAAGTGAGTAAGTATAAACTCACGGCTAGGGACGGGGTTTTCGTACTTTTCTTGTTCTCGACTGAGATTTGGATCCTGTTTTGACATTCACTATCTTGTTAGTTGGTTATGTTGTTATTTTAACCCATAACCTAACAATGAGACAGGCAAAAGCTATGAAACTTTTAAGAAATTGATTAATTCTGCCAAAAATGAAGCTTTGATATTCTTTGCAACAAACACTCTGTGTTAATATTTTCGGAAAATAACAACAAGCTAACATAATTATATGGATATTAACGTAACCCACTACCTCGCAACGATGGCCTACAACAGCGCCTATATTGGTCTATTCATTGCAATCATAGCCGTTGCAAAACTGTCGTATAACTTAGCAACCCCTTATAACACCACCAGCCAGTTAACCGATAATGCCAACAGTGCCTTGGGTTTATCTATTGGCGGCTACTTAGGGGCAATTACCATTATTTATGGCTTTGTTTTAGCTGGGCCTAGTCAAGGTTTACTAAGCGATTTGATGAATGTATCACTGTACAGTGTATTAGGTATGGTGCTGCTAACTTGCTCACGTATTTTAAATGACAAATTACTGCTGCGTTTGTTCTGTAACCAAGAGCAATTAATTAACCAACAAAATGAGGCTGTGGGCTTAGTACAAGCAGCAAACTATATGGCAGCAGCACTGATCATTGGTGGCGCATTAACCGGTGAAGGCAGCTGGTTATCAGCCATAGTGTTTTATTTTTTAGGGCAACTAATGCTGATCATTTTTGCCAAAGGCTATGATCACCTCACTGCTTTTAATCTTCATGAACAGCTCGAAAAAGGCAACAAAGCCGTTGCACTTAGCTTTTCAGGCACTATGTTGGCGTTAGCTATTATCTTGTGTCATGCGCTCATTGGTGGCTTTCATACTTGGCAACAAAGCTTAAGCTTATTCTTTATTGACGCATTATTTGGCTTTTTAATTTTACCAATTGTGCGTTACCTCGTTGATAAAATTATCTTTAGCAAAATTTCACTCGACCAAGCAATGCACGACAAAAACACCGCCGTTGCGGTTATTGAAAGCAGCATTGCAATCTGTGTTGCTGTTATCATCACTATCGCTATTTAAGCTTATTTATGGAGTAATGGATGAACATCTATAAGCTTTTTATTATTGCCGCTATCACATTTGTTGTTTGCTTAGTGATACGTGCAGATCTACAAGCGCCACTTATTAGTGGCCAATATGGCAACTTTAAAGACTACGACGGACAAGACAAACCTTACCTATTTACAGTGCCAGAAGATGGCCAAATGATGCGCTTAGAAATTAAAGGCAGACTGCCTTTAAACTCATGGAAAGCCATTGATATCGAAATTTTTGACCCTGATGGTCACTATTTATTTAGTTACTCTGATGAGCTTTGGGCTGAAACCGGACACGATTCAGATGGTAAATGGACTGAGTACCGTGATTATACTCATCACGATGTCCACTTCCCTAAGAAGGGGCAATATAGCGCCTACGTCAATAGTACGTTTGGCCCAAATAAGCGTGCCGAACATTTTAGTTATACGTTTCGTATTATCCCAATCAAAGGTAACAGTAATTTCATGCTACCGCTGTTATGGATTTCTGGCTTCATCGGCGGTGTAGCGCTATTTGTAATGCTGCATCGTTTAGAAGCTGAGCGTGAAGGCTCCGATATTACTTATAAACCAATCAATAAGTTAAACCCTGAAGCTATAAAAGCAATGGAATCGCGCATCTCTGTTTGGCCTATTGTGTTACTGTTTTTAGCACCCGTGCTCTTCTTTTCCTTCTTGGCATATAGCAAAGGTGACAAAGAGCAAGATTGGCAAGTTTACTCCTATCACCACCTCACGATAAGCGTTGATAAACAATTGCGTGAACAAAGTATTGGCAGTGCAGGTTTCCGTTCACGAGGCGGCCCAGGTGGTAAATAAATCAATTCGCGAAAGCCACATTTTACTGTTTAGTATTTTTGTTGCTGGCCTTTGCTCAATTATCTATGAACTACTGATCGCAACCACTGGTGCCTACTTTTTGGGTGATAGCATCACCCAATTTTCCCTGACAATTGGCGTATATATGGCGGCAATGGGAGTTGGCTCTTATTTTTCGCGTTTTGTGCCTGATAAGCCATTGCTGGTGTATTTTATTGGTTTTGAGCTTGCGCTTGCACTACTTGGTGGCTTAAGTGTGCCATTGCTGTATTTCTGCTATGCGTTTGGTTTACCACTGCAAGCAATTAGTATTTTACTCACTACGCTAATAGGGATTTTGATTGGCTTAGAAATTCCGCTGTTAAGTCGCCTAATGGAAAAACATTATGCGCTAAAAGCAAACCTCGCTAATGTGTTATCTATTGACTACTTTGGCGCCCTGCTTGCGACTTTACTGTTTCCTTTTCTATTTTTACCTTGGCTTGGGGTTTTTAAAACAGCCTTAAGCTTTGGCTTAATGAATCTCAGTATTGCGCTGTTATTGCTGTGGTACTTTATCGACCATATCAGCCCAAATCGTCGAAAAGTGCTTAGACTCACATTAGTTTTAGTCTGCTCAGTATTAGTGCTTTGCTTATTTGCTAGTAAACAGCTCACCCATCTTTGGCAAAGCCAAATCTACGATGATCGTGTAGTACACTCGGAGCAAACGCCCTATCAGCAAATCGTACTGACTCGTCATAAAGATGATATTCGGCTTTATTTAAACGGTGGCTTACAATTTTCATCGATTGATGAGTATCGCTATCACGAAGCGCTTATTCATCCCGCTATGGTGCGCCATGGTAATGCAAAACGTATTCTAATTTTAGGCGGTGGCGATGGCTTAGCAGCCAGGGAGCTTTTGAAATACCCGCAATTAGAGTCTATTACCCTGGTTGATTTAGACCCTGCTGTCGCTAGGCTTGCGCAAACTAATCACAACCTCACAACACTTAACAAGCACTCACTGAGTGATCCTAAAGTGACAATTATTCATCAAGATGCTTATGTGTTTATTGAGCAAAACGAACAGCTGTTCGATATTATTTTTATTGATTTACCCGATCCAAAAGCAATCAATCTTGCACGGCTTTACAGTCAGCAGTTTTATCAACTAATAAAAACACGACTACCAAATAACGGTATTGTAGTGACCCAGGCCACCAGCCCATTTTTTGCGAAGCAAGCATTTTGGTCTATCAATAACACACTCAGTGCAGCGGGCTTTGCACACACCCTGCCTTATCATTTGAATGTGCCCTCTTTTGGCGAATGGGGCTTTGTTATGGCTTGCAACTTGATGTGCAGTAACCAACAAGTATTGCCTGTTAAAACCCGCTTTTACCGCCCAGAAAATGACGCACAATTGTTTATTTTTACGCCGGATATTAGCGCTAACAATGAAAAAGTATCGACGCTTGATGAGCCTAATGTGCTGCACTATTACTTGCAGGGATGGAAATATTGGAACTAAACGAATGGATTAGCCCATTTGGGGAGTTTACAAAGTAAAGGATTACCGTTACAAAGAGAGTTAATAACAACAATAACAAGGTTTGTAATGCAGGCGCACAAACAGAGCCTTATATACTTACATATTGCAGTACTCCTATTTGGTGGTACTGCATTATTCGCAAAGCTAGTCAGCTTAAGTGCATTAGATATTACCGTTTACCGAACAGCAATTGCAGGCTGTGCCTTACTGATCTTACTTACAATTCAACACAAAGCGATTAAGCTTCACTCGCGTCGCGACTACCTTATAGCCTTGTTACTTGGCGTCACTGTTGGAATACATTGGCTCACCTACTTCGCAGGTATGCAACTAGCAGGTATTGCAGTCGGTATGATTGCCTTTTTTACTTACCCTGTTATCACGGTATTTTTAGAGCCTTTATTTCATGGCAGTAAACCACAGCTCAAAGATATTTTTAGCGCCTTGGTGGTAATGCTAGGGATTTATTTACTTATTCCTGATGCCAGCTTAGGCAATGATGTCACACTCGGTATTGCTATTGGCATTTTGTCAGCGTTCTTTTTTGCGTTTCGAAATATCGTTCACAAGCGTTACTTTAGCCAATATGGCGGCCCACAAACCATGCTTTATCAAACTTGGATCGCCTGCATTATGCTGTGCGCCTTTGTCGAAGTACCGCCATTACAAGTTGATACAATAAATTGGCTGCTATTAATTACCGTAGGAGTTATTTTTACAGCAGCACCGCATTCACTGTTTGCAGCAAGCCTAAAAAACTTATCAGCTTCAACCGCTGGTTTGATATCGTGTTTGCAGCCTTTATACGGTACGTTTTTCGCTTTTTTAATTTTGCATGAGCAACCTTCAATTAGCACTCTTATTGGTGGCGCGCTGGTGATTAGTGCCGCTTTTTATGAAACATGGTCAGTGACTCGTAGGTATAAGCAATGATGAAAGTATTCGCTCACAGAGGTGCCAGTGGTACCTACCCAGAAAATACTCAAAGCGCCATTATCGCAGCTGTTGATTTAGCAGTAGATGGCATCGAAATTGATGTGCAAAGCTGCCTTGATGATTACATGATTATTCACGACACTTGGCTTGATCGAACAACTTCAGGTCGTGGAAAGGTAAATGCCTGCTCAAAAGAGCAAATTCAACAATACGATGCAGGCAATGGCGAGTGCGTGCCCACTTTACAACAGGCAATCGATTGGGTTGCTGATAAAACTTTACTTAATTTAGAGCTTAAACATACTTTTTCGTTAGATAAATTTGTAGAGCTTATAGAATCAAACGTTAGCGCTGGGAAAATTTCTCGGGATAACCTGCTAGTCTCTTCATTCGATCACCACCAACTGATGTGGCTAAAGCAAAAATTGCCGTGGGTAAAGATTGGTGCACTCACCGCTTCTATCCCAATTAATTACAGCGAGTTTGCGCAAAAACTCCATGCCTATAGCATTCATGTAGATAAAAACTTTGTAAACCATGAGTTTGTTGCTGACGCAAAACAACGCGGCCTTCAAGTTTATGCTTACACGGTCGATAAAGTGGAAGATATCGAATTAATGCTAGAGTATGGCGTAGATGGTATTTTTACTAATTTTCCGTGTCATACACAAATGACACTGCAGTCACTGTAACTCAACAAAACTAAGCTATACTGTTGAATTATGTGACATTGAATAATAAAAAATTACGCCAAAATGAATCAACACAACACCTTAATGAGTAGCTATATGCGCATTTACAATTTTATCGAACAAACTTTCTTTTACACCCTCACACGTAAGATTGTCGGTAATTTAGGTTTCGTGTTTGCGTTTCAAGCCATTACTTTGATCTGGCTTTATAGCAGCCTTTCAGAACAGCAAGCTGGCATGGGACTATTTTGGTTAATGGCCTTTGTTATCATCGCGAGCTTTATTTTTACTGTTTTCTACATGCGCTTTTTAATTGTGCGCCCAGTGCAAGCAATGCGCGATACACTTGAGCAAATCAACCGCCATGATGCTGATTTATCTGCCAAGCTACCGCATTTTACCTATGATGAGTTTCGTGATTTAAGTGAGCAGTACAATACCTTTACAGTTCATTTAGCAAACCTATTAGCCACCACTTACCAAAGCGCTCAAGCCAGTGCAGATAGTAGTTCAAAGATGACTCATTCAATGCAGCAAACCGCAGAAATGAGCCACCAGCAAATAAAATTCAGTCAAACCATTACTGATTCAAGCAACCAAATTACTTCAAGCCTTGAGAATATCTCAGCAAATACTGACAGCGTGCATCATGTTAATAGTGAACACTTAAACTTTGTTAAGCACTCAGCCACTGAGTTATCGGCATTAGTTAAAAAGGTCGCGATGATTAGCCAAATTTTGGGTAACTTCTCAGCAACAGTGTCTGGCCTTAAAGAAAACAGCGAGAACATTCGCGCCATTTTAAAAATGGTCGAAGAGTTTTCGGATCAAACCAATTTGCTTGCCCTAAATGCTGCAATTGAAGCGGCACGTGCAGGTGAAGCAGGCCGAGGCTTTGCGGTGGTTGCCGATGAAGTCAGATCGCTCTCAGTTAAAGTAAACGATGCAACTCGCCAGATCAGCGATTTTATTAATCAGATGAACACCCTCGTTAGCGAAACCAATAAAGAGTCTGAGCAGTTAATTAGCCACTCGAGTGAAGCTGAAACTGCCATTAGCAACACCTCAACAGGCTTTAGCAATATGCTTGGCGAATTTGAGCAAAACCAACAACAACTACAACAGATTGTCAGCGCGGTGCATTTACTAGAGCAAACCCAAACCCAGACCCATCAAACTGTTGAGCAAATTGTGGCTTTGGGTGAGCAAGC
The DNA here is from genome assembly GCF_004208935.1 of Pseudoalteromonas sp. CO109Y. NCBI lineage: Bacteria > Pseudomonadati > Pseudomonadota > Gammaproteobacteria > Alteromonadales > Pseudoalteromonadaceae > Pseudoalteromonas > Pseudoalteromonas sp. CO109Y. The sequence goes on along the minus strand of NZ_SGPD01000006.1, from coordinate 114,475 downwards.
TAAACAGCAAATTGATGAATCACTCGCAGATTGCCAACAATCACACAAACTGAGCCAACAAACCCAAGAGCAGTTAAAACGCTTTGTGTGATCGGCTTTTAACTGCTGCCCTGAGTCAAACTATGTTAAAGTAGCCGCTTCTTGGCTACTTTTTTATTGACCGTGACAACTCCTTCTATTGATTATGAACAACTCGCACTGCAAATAAAGCAATGGGGTAAAGACCTTGGCTTTGCAGAAGTCGGGATCACTGATATTGACCTAACGAAGCATGAAGCGCAGCTACAGCGCTGGTTAGATTTAGGCTATCACGGTGAGATGGAATACATGGCAGCCCATGGTATGAAGCGAGCGCGCCCAGCAGAGCTGGTACCTGGCACGCAGCGAGTCATCTCAGTAAAAATGAACTACCTGCCGCCTGATGCAAGCTTTGCTAAAAACCTCAAACAGACTGATAAAGCGTACATTAGTCGCTATGCATTGGGTCGTGACTATCATAAGTTAATTCGCAACCGTCTGAAAAAGTTAGGCCAAAAAATAGAGCAGCAAGTTGGCCAGCTCGGCTTTCGTCCCTTTGTTGACTCAGCTCCAGTGCTTGAAAGGCAACTAGCCGAAAAGGCAGGCTTGGGCTGGCGTGGAAAACATAGTTTATTAATCAATAAAGAAGCGGGCTCTTGGTTTTTCTTAGGGGAGCTGTTTGTTGATATACCACTCCCTATTGATGATGAGAATAGCTTTGAAGGCTGTGGGAAATGCGTTGCCTGTATGACACTGTGCCCAACCGGTGCGATTGTCGAGCCTTATGTAGTCGATGCCCGTAAATGTATCTCTTACCTTACTATTGAATTACAAGGCGCAATTCCTGAAGAGTATCGCCCACTGTTAGGGAATCGCATTTATGGCTGTGATGACTGTCAGTTAGTATGCCCATGGAATCGCTATGGTCAACTCACCGATGAAGCTGACTTTCACCCAAGAAAGCAACTTAAAGATCAAGAATTACTGACTTTATTTGCATGGGATGAAGCAACCTTTCTTAAAAATACCGAAGGCAGCCCTATACGCCGTATTGGTCACGAGCGCTGGTTAAGAAACCTTGCTGTCGGATTAGGTAACGCTGATTACAACGAGCAAATAATCGAGGCTTTAGAGCAAAGGTTAACAACCGCTACAGCTTTGGTCGCTGAGCATATCGAGTGGGCGCTTGATCAGCAAAAAAATAAGCGCCAGTTAAAGCTTCGTAAAACGGCGCGCTTAATTCGAATTGTTGAAAAAGGCCTACCCAGAGATGCTTGATGACTAGTTCAAGCTTTGCCCTATCGCGTTAATAATAGCGATAGGTCATTCTCAATTTCTTTAAAGGCCGCTTTAACCCCTTTTACTGACTCCTCTCGAGCCACTGAGTTTTGAATGGTTTCGTCGACCTTTTGATAGATAAACACTTCTTGGTCTTCATCTAAGCCCATGGTCGGTATGCGACTTTCTAAGTCTTCTTGAAGCCGCTTAAATACAGCTTCGTTATTGATACGGTTTTCATTTAAAAGCTCAATCAAACCTGTAAATTTGCTGTGCACCTTACTTACAGCATCATTTAACTGTTGCTGCTGCTGAAGTAGCTCTTTTTTAGTGAGAATCGCTTTAAGCTGCTGCTCTGTAACACTGACTAAAAAGCAAATATGATCTCGAATTCGACCATGCTTATCGGGGTCTTGCCCAGGCATATTTAAGATAAGCAAACTGATCATTTCATAGTTTACTAAAATCCGATTTGAGAACTCGTGCAATCGACCTTTGCTTTTCAGCATTTCAAACAGCTCGATCACAATCGGCGAGCACACACCCGACACAGAGAAATGTAATACTTCGTTATCTAATCTAAACTCCACATTGCTTTGTAAATCAAATGCACCTAAACAGTTTAAAAAGGCTTTGCCGAGTTCATGTTCGTTATCTATTGAACCTATATGCTCAATATAATTAACAATTTGTCCCATTTCACTGCTGTTTGCCATCGCATTAAATGCCGTTGACGTAGCATCTTCAACTTGTTGTTCTAGCGATTCTTTTTCAATTAGCACTTGATTCAAATGTTGTAACTTAAGCTTGAGCTCATTATGGCTAAATGGTTTAACAATGTAGTCTTCTGCACCAACAGAATAACCTTCCATGCGTTCCTCAACGGTGCCTCTGGCTGAGACAAACATCACAATAATTTTTTGCGTATTGGGGTTTTCTTTGAGCTTACGACAGACATCGTAACCACTCATTTGTGGCATGCTCACATCGAGTAAAATCACTTGAGGGTCGAACTCTTCAACGACTTCTAAGCATTCTGGGCCGCTATTAACCATTTTCAGCTCAAAATCGAGATCTTCAAGGATCTCTTCAATAATTTCTAAATTAAATGGTTCATCATCAACCGCTAAAATACGTTTCAAGGCCATGATTATCTCTTCCGTTTTATTAATTCATCGATATAGACTGTTGTTCATTTGCCAAGTGTTGCGGCAAGTCTATTTCTAAGGGCAGCCGTACCAAAATAGTGGCGCCCCCGTGCTCATTGTTACTTGCCGAAATAGTGCCTTGATGTAAGGCTACAAATTCCCGACAAATAGCTAATCCAAGCCCAGTGCCTCCCGCACCACTGTTGGTTTTACTGCTTTGCTCAAACTTAGCAAAAATCTTTTCAAGCTCTTGTTCAGGGATCCCTATTCCGCGGTCAATAACAGCGATTTCGGCCATCTGCTCATTCACCGCTAAACTAATATCAATTTCGCTATTCGGCTCACTAAACTTCAGTGCATTACCGATCAAGTTACGCATAATTTGATTAATTTGTTCTTCGTCGCACTCAAGCACAATGCCTTGTTCAAAACCTATAGGCCGAATAGCAATACTTTTTTCAAGGGCTGTGCCCGACACATCATCAATGCTGGTTTTTATAATATTGCTTAAGTTATGCTTTTGCGGATTGAACGGGAATTTCCCGACATCGAGTTTTGATAGATCGAGTAAGTTATTTAGCAGCGATAATAATCGCTCACCACTTTGCTCAATTCTAGATAGATACTTGTTTAACTTGTCTTTACTTAAATCGTCATTAGCAACCTTATCAAGCCCAAAGCGAGCAAAGCTTAAAATAGAATGCATAGGTGTTCTAAGTTCATGAGACATGTTCGCTAAAAACTCAGATTTACTATGATTTGCCGCTTCTGCCACATTTTTAGCATGCTCTAACTGAGCAGTACGGGCTTTGACCTCTTCTTCAAGCAAATCTTTAGCTTCAACGAGTAAATCTTCTTTCTCTTTAAGATGTGTAACGTTCTTAAAGATCACCGCTAGCGCAATTTCTCCGTGGTGGTCGATTTCGTTAAACGAGCCAACTAAAGGCACCTCACTGCCATTTTTCTTGAGTAGTCGTAAGTCACAACTAAATTGTCGGTTTTTACTTAAAGTCGCAATCTTATCTTTGATGCGCTCAGTTGATGCCACATCAAAAAATTCAAAAACAGAGCAATTCTCAAATTCTTTCAGAGGCTTTTCAAACAGCTGCTCGCAGGCGTCGTTAGTTTCTATAACCTTACCACCACGTTCAAATAGAATGATGGCATCGGGTGTATGCTTAAAAATAACCCGTAATAAGCTGTCTTTTTCAATGAGTGCATCAACTGTATTTTGCAAACGCTCTACTAATTCAGTGTTATGACGCCTTAATAGTTCTGTTTGCCAAAGTTTATGTACTGATTGCAGCAGACTATTATCATCAATCGGCTTGATGAGCACATCTTCTACCCCTTGACGAATAGCTGCTACCATCGAGACTTGATCTGGCTTAGAGGTATAAAGTAAACAACGACTATTAGGCTGACATGTTTTGAGCTTATTAAAGAGCTCAAGCCCTGTGCCATCAGTAAAAGTAAAATCACTAATGAGTAAATCAATGCTCTGTTCTTTAATAACATCCACAGCAGATGCAGTATTATCAGCTGTGAAGGTTTTAATATGTGCCCCTTTGAGGTTTAGGGCTATTTGCGCCAAACGTTCAGCACAGTGATCGACAAGTAACACGGTAGGAAGTTGAAGAATATTATCGCTGTCGAGCTCAAGTACCCCTTCTAATAAAGAGCTAATCTCTTTATTTGCAAAGAAGGGGTAAATCACCACAGCATTAGGTAATAGGCGATTTACTTCACTAAAATGCTCTAGTAAATCACTACGCTGCGCTTTAGGCGCTAACAGCAAGAAATGCTCTTGTGAGAACACTCCCATTAGCGTTTTAATAACAGTGGTTGGCACACCATGAGAAGCTGCAACAAGATCAAAGTCTTGCTCTAAAACAGCATCATCAACCATTGCAAAATGTAATAGCTCAACTCGACAGCCAATAAGCTCTAGCAGCACCTTGACCCGCATTGCTAAAACACTATTGCTATCAACAATCAATATTCTTCGCACAGTAGACTAGACTCGCTTAATAATAAATACCTATTTTAGCGTAGCCTAAAATCGCAATGGGTCACAATTTGTACCGCATTTTTTATTAGCTTTTTAGCTAATTAAGTGTCTAAACGCTTACCTAAAATAGTAAGGCTATAGGCTTTATCATCCATGATCGCAATCTCAGGAAGCTCTCCCCAGACCTTGTAATCAAAGCGATTAAACAGTTTTATGCTCGGTAGGTTGTGGCTAAAGATAAAAGCTAATAACACCTTGATATCAAGTGTTTTTGCATGCTGTTCTGAAAATGTAAGCAATTGTTTACCTAGCCCCTTCCCTTGAGCTTGCTGGGTGATGTAAATGCTAATTTCAACGGTACCATCATAGGCAGGTCGGCCATAAAATGACTTATAACTCAGCCAAGCAAGCACTTTACCTTGTTGCTCAAAAACAAAAATAGGTCTTTTCTCTGTATGGCTATCAAACCAAGCTTGTTTGTCTGCAACCGATACCTCTTCTGTATCTGCAGTTACCATACGACCAGGGATGGTCTCGTTATAAATAGCGACTATGTCAGTTAAATCGGTTTGTGTTGCTTTTCGAATCGTCATAAATAGCTGAAATTAAATGATCACTTTGCTGCATATTAGCGTATATTCATCACAAATAACTAGCGGGAAATAACTATGTATAAATATGCTTTGTTACTTGCAGCAGGCCTAATAACAACCAACCTTGCAGCACAAACTACTGAGGCTACGCCAACTGCTAAAGCAAGCAGCCAATGTGATGACTTTACCAATGTTACAATGAGAAAGTTACGCTCAAAAGAGTCAATTAACTTCTGCGAATTCAAAGACAAACCACTCCTAATAGTCAATACAGCTAGTAATTGTGGTTTTACCGGCCAGTTTGAAGGCTTAGAGGCTATTCATAAAGAATATAAAGACCAAGGCTTGGTCGTATTAGGATTTCCATCAGATGACTTTTTCCAAGAAGAAGACGATGAAAAAGACACTGCAAAAGTATGTTTCATCAATTATGGCGTAACCTTTAATATGCTGGCTACCAGTGCCGTTCGCGGTAGCGATGCAAACCCGATATTCAAACACCTAAACGAAGCAACTAGCTCACCTAACTGGAACTTTTACAAATATTTAGTGTCTGCTGACCGTAAGACAGTGCAGCGCTTTAATAGTAAAACTAAGCCACAATCGCAAACTTTACGCGATGCAATTGAAGCTGAGCTAACTGCAAAATAAATTTAATTTTTCGTTCGGTAAATATTGAACTAAACTAGTAATTTAATACTAAAACACACATTAGGAGATGTTATGGCAGTAGCCAGTGCAAGACACATTCTCGTAGACAGTGAAGCTCACTGTTTAGATTTAAAACAGCAAATTGAGCAAGGAGCTGACTTTGCAGAGCTTGCTCGTGCTCATTCTAATTGCCCATCTGGTCAAGATGGTGGTGCATTAGGTGAGTTTGGCCCTGGCATGATGGTTCCAGAATTCGACAAAGTCGTATTCTCTGCACCAATTAACCAAGTACAAGGCCCAGTGCAAACCCAGTTTGGTTATCATCTTCTAGAAGTAACAAGCCGTACTGACTAATTAACAAATTGATTTCAAAAAGCCGCTTCACAGCGGCTTTTTTTTGCAAAGGATACCATCATGCAATTACTAGGCTCGACCACATCACCTTTTGTGCGCCGTATTCGGATTTGGGCGGAACTTAATAACCTACCTATTGATTTTATTAATTTGGATATTTTCTCTGAGCAAGACAGACAAACCATGATTGCTCATAACCCTGCCAGAAAAATTCCTGTATTAATCGACCATGATTTTACCTTATGTGATTCCAACTCAATTATTCGCTATCTACTAGAGAAAGCTGATCAGCCGTTACTTAGCTGGCAGCAAGAGAACTACTTAACCATTATCAATGCCTGCAATGATTCACTGGTAGAAATTTTACTTTGTCAGCGTTCAGGGTTTGATACCAACAGCGACAAACTATTTTTTAATTTACAGAATGAACGAATTGTTGAAACATTAGCCTATTTGAATACTCATTTATCGGAGCCAGTATTTAAAAGCTGTGAATACCTCAACATCAGTTTATACTGCTTGCTAGATTGGATCCGCTTCCGCGAATTAACTGATTTTAGCCAACTAGAAAACTTAGTTGATTTTTATCATAAATTCGCCGATAAAGCGGCGGTACAACAAACAGATCCACGAATATAAAGATAAGGGTTACGCAAATGAGCGATATCGAAATTGAATCAGAATTAGTTAGCTTTGTAGAAAAAGTTCGTTTGAACGAATCTATGTGGGCACTGGGTGCCGAAGATGGTGGTTTTGTTGTCTGTGAATCAAACCAATTTAGCGACACAGATGTGCTATTACTTTGGGGTACTGAAGACGCTGCAAAAGCACAATGTAAAGATGAGTGGCAAGACTATACCCCTGTTGAAATTGGCCTAGACGAATTTCTTGATGAGTGGGTTGAAGACCTTAACGAAGATGATGCGCTTGTTGGTTTAAACTGGAACGATGATCAAGTATGCGTTGAAATCGAACCGGTTGGTTTAGCTAAAGCTCTTTGCGATTAATCGCAATCCTTAAGCTTATAACGACACGGCCGTATTTATGGCAGTGTCGTTTAGCTGGAAACTTGATACTTATATTGATTTTAACAATAGAACCACTATTACTTGCAATCAATGCCTTGCCTAAATCGCTTTTAATTCCAACTGAAGCTCGCATCTTGAGGTGGTTTGGGTATATCAGTTATACTCTTCGACACATCTTTATTATCAAGGTATTAGGTTGAAGTCCCATCTTGGTCGTAGGCCCTTTTCGGCCATGGAATTACATACCCTGTATAATGGTTACATTTATGGTGATCAGCGTTTAGCACGTGAACAAGCTAAGCATTGGCACTTTTGGCTGCCTTTATTTGCTTATTACACCGGTGCCTACAGCGATGAAATTGGCCATTTAACCCTTGATAATATTGTCACCCTTGATGGAATTCGCTGCTTTGATTTTCATACACATGGCAAGATAAAACCCCGCTATGTGCCTATCCACAATGCATTACTCGATGCAGGACTTGACCAATACTTAGGCTATTTAAATGAGCAAAATCAGCAACGACTGATGTTTGATTTACCCGCTAAATCTGGTCGCTACAGCGAAAAAGTACGTATTTGGTTTTCGGGTGAAGGTGAACGCGCTGGTTATTTACAAAAGTGCGCTATTCCTACTGTTGATCAGCAAGGTATGAAAACCGCGATAAGCAGCTTACGGCTCAACTTTGAACAACAAGTGCGAATTCATGCACTGCAAGCCAACTGCAAAGACGCCTTTAACTACTTGCTTGGTTTTAAAGATTTCAACGAGCAACGCTTTGCTGATATGCAGTTATTAAATACCGTGCTGCAAAACATACGACAAATAAACCCGCAACTGCATTGGCAGCGTTTCATTGACCGCCATAATTAACTGACAAACTTTGTTACTAACTATTTATTACTGTTCAAATTAAAACCTGATAGCATGGTGATTCGCCCCTCATAGCAGGTGCCTTTCTAACAACAAAAAATCAGGGATACTTATGTTCTTAAAAAGCCTATTAACGGTGAGTGTTGCACTTGCTGTTAGCTCTGCCCATGCCAATGAATATGTTATCGAAAAGCTTGCCAAGCCTAGCTCACAACAAGTAGAACTTACGCTTGATCCTGCAAAAGACAATTTTTCTGGTCATACCGAAATTGCTTTAGAGGTTCTAAAAGCAACGAATTATATCGAATTAAACGGTATTGATTATGCGGTTAGCATGGCGAAAATTTTAGGTGCAGAAAACTGTGACCTAAGTGCTGAAATGCTAAAAACAGGCAAAGTTAAATTCGCTTGTGAAGAAAAAATCCAACCAGGAAAATACACTTTAAAAGTTGATTTTACAGCCCCTTATAATCGTCAAAGTGTTGGTTTATATAAAACTTTAGATCAAGGCACACCTTATCTTTTCACGCAATTTGAAATGAGCGATGCGCGTCGTGCATTCCCGGTTTTTGACGAGCCAAGTTATAAAATTCCATTTCAGCTGACTATCACAGCGCCAACATCACAAAAAGTGTATGCCAATACACCGGTTTTAAAAACCAAAGTTGATGGCGATATGACAACGCACTTTTTCGACAAAACGCCACCGATTCCTTCGTACTTAGTCGCTATGGCTGTGGGCCCGTTTGAAGAGCTTGAAATTAAAGGCATGCCAATCCCTGGCCGTGTACTGACTCCGCAAGGTAAAATTCACCTTGCTGATTACGCAAAAGAAAATATGCCGCGAGTGTTAAAAGCCCTAGAAGATTATTTTGGCATTCCTTACGTATACAAAAAGCTAGACTCAGTGGCAGTACCAGAGTTCCCATTTGGCGCAATGGAAAACGCAGGCCTAGTGACTTATCGTGAAGACATTTTACTAGTAGATCTTGCAACAGCAACGCGCAGCAAAAAAGAGCGTAATGTATCAATCATTGCCCATGAGTTAGCTCACCAGTGGTACGGTAACCTAGTGACTATGAAATGGTGGAATGATTTATGGTTAAACGAAGCATTCGCAAGCTGGATGGCAGCAAAAATCACTGCACAAATTAACCCAGAATTTGAGTCTCACTTAGACTTACCACAAAACTATGTGATGGCACTGGATGCGCGTCTAAGTACTAAACCTATTCGTAAGCCAATCAAAACTGAAGCTGACATCATGGATGGCCTTGGCCTTGCCTACAGTAAAGGGAGTGCGGTTTTATCTATGGTTGAAAACTGGATTGGCGAAGAGGCATTTCAGCAAGGTATTCGTGCTTACTTGAAAAAATTCTCGTATAAAAATGCAGAAGCCGCGGATCTATGGCAAGCACTAGGCGAAGCGTCTAATAAAGATGTGGCAAGTGTATTAAAATCATTTATCGAACAGTCATCTTTCCCACTTATTAAAGTAACGCAAGATGGTAAGAAAATTAATATCAGCCAAAGCCGCTTTGTAAATGCTGGCGTTGATGCACCAGCACAGCTTTGGAATGTTCCGGTTGCAATTAAGTATGGTGCGGGCGACAAAGTTAAAACCGCAAGTGTACTGCTGAATAAAGAAACACAACAACTAACTCTCGACTTTGAACCTGAGTGGATCTACCCAGATCAAGGTGCCATGGGTTATTACCGCTGGGTATTAGATGATGCTCAGTTTAATGCCCTACTAGAGAACGCTGCTGACAAGCTAACTGTTCGTGAACGCTTAGCGCTACTTTCTGCGGTTGATTCATTACTTGATGCAGGTGTTATCTCTGCGGCTCACTTAATGCAAACTTTAGAAGCCTTTGTGAGTGATGCTCACCCATTAGTGGCAAACACAGCATTAGGTTACCTTGCTTCTCAAAAACGCGTATTCGAAGACGACAGCAACCGTGACCTATGGCCTAAGTTTATCCGTAACAGCATTGCACCAGCTGCTAAGCAATATGGATTAACGGCAAAAACAGGTGAAGACGCGGCGGTATCACAGTTACGTGCGCAAGTTATTGCCCGTCTAGGTTTTGATGGCCAAGATCAAAAAGTCATTGATACCGCAAAAGCACAAGCGGCACTGTACTTAAACAACCCTGAAAATGTTGACCCATATTTAGCCTCAACTTACTTAAACCTTGCGGCTTACCATGGCGATGCGAAGTTACTTGAAAAGTACAAACAAACCTTTAAAACCACCAAAGATCCACAAGTTCGTACTAAGATGCTGGCAGCGATGGGTTACTTTGGTAAACCTGAGTTACAAAAAGCGGTTCTAGAATACAGCTTAACAGATAACGTAACAGCCTCTGATATGCGTACCTTACTAGGTGGGTTAGGCTATGGTAAAGAGCGTGAAGCACTGTTTATTGAGTGGATTTACAACAATTACGATGCCATCACTAAGAACTTACCGCCGTTCTTTGTTCCAAACTTACCGTTCTTCACGACGGCAAGCTGCGATGCGAAAAGCCTAGAGAAAACCAAAACCTTCTTCAACGATAAAATCACTAAAGTACCAGGTTATGCACGTTCTCTTAGTAAGCTTGAAGAAAGCATCAATGATTGTATTGCACTGAAAAACCGTGAGCTAAACTCGGTGAATAGCTTCCTTAAACGCTAATTAAAGCAAATGCAAAAAGGGCCACAATGTGGCCCTTTTTTATTGCGCTAAAATAGCAGTTAACTTAGTTATAAATTGCTCAGCAGCGTCAGGTGAAGTGACTTTAAATGCAATACCATAATGAATGGGCTGTGCACTTTTATAAATGCGAGTTGGAAAGCGGGTCATTTCACTACTGTGAAAGTAGTCTTTGATTCGCGTAATGCCCTCTATTGACTCAAAATCAGCACTGAATACTTCAAATATAGGTCTAATAACGATTTTAGCTTGGCCACTTTGCTCATGAACATAAAATGCCTCTTTTGAGCTAGCTGGCATAAATTCGTTAATATTCTTAATCTTAAAATTACTGCGGCAGCCCGCTTTTACCAGCTGTACACTCACTTGCTCGGCAGAAAAAGACAAAGGCATTCCTTACATATAACGTGGATAGTTTAGCCACAGTACAGCAATCAGGCTGAAAGCGTTACTCATTTATTACATACAAATGCCAGTTTGCTCTGTTTGTAATTTAACCGTGAGATTGAGCCTTCACAAAAGCGTCTTAAATCGAGCCACTGTGATACCACTTCAGGCTCTGTAAGGCTGCGCTTATGAACTCGATTATTAACCGCATAAGCCACAGTGTCTTTGTCAATTAAAGCAAAGTCTTGCACCGACTCAGGTAATCTAAATAAATCACTAACTTCCTCAGTTTGCGGCGCAAAGCGTGCAACCCAATGTTGGTTGTTTTTGTTATAACTAAATAAATAACTGTTTGTGTGCTTGTCAAAAATTAAAGTACGGCCAATATCACCGGCAATGACACGCGGTTTAGCAGCTGCAACACGAGTGTATTGCAATGTATGCGGCTCACCTAAAATAAACATGATCAGGTCTTCATCAGCGCCCCAAGCGTGGTAGCCAACCGGCTCAATCCATTCAAAAATTCGGCTTGCAGCTGGCTCTTCTGCTAATGGATACTGCCATAACTTTTGCTTGCCATCTGCTTCGACCACGATTGCCGACAAGGCTTGCTGATTTGGCATCAGCGTAGGCGAGTATTCACTGACAGGCGTGTTGGTGATATTCACGCTGCTCTTAGATGTAAAGTCATAAAACGCAATATCGGTTTGTGACTGGCCATTTTCGTCAACAACCTCATGGGTATAGTAAAGCCCTGTATCAACTAAAAATGGTTGATTATTATAAGCTTTATCATCTGTTACTCGCGACACCTGCATACCATATGGGGTGTCTAACTCGGCAAGTAATATTTCGCTTTTAGGCATCGCTGCATGTACGTGACTGGTAAAAAATGTCCCTGCTGCGACGAAAAGTAAAGACGAAATCAATTTCATGTTGTTCTCTCGTTTTAATTTTTATCAGCCCATGATAGCGTTAATTAATCCGCCAGTCACTTGACCTTACCATGCTCGACCTTTATAACTAGGACGTGTTCGTTTTTTATCAGTTTCTACTGATTGATTTTATGCACGATAATACCAATCGAGCTAAGTAACTGACCATTTAACACGCTAGAATGGTTAACAATTCATGCCGACTGGTATCAACAATAACGAGAATAATTATGTCAGCTAAACACCCTATCATCGCTATTACCGGTTCATCTGGGGCGGGGACTACTACAACCACCAATGCGATTAAGCACATTTTTAGAAGCTTAAGCATTGATGCAGCCTTCATCGAAGGCGATAGCTTTCATCGTTATACACGTCCAGAAATGGATAAAAAAGTCCGTGAAGCACAACAAGAAGGCAAGCATATTAGCTACTTTGGCCGAGAAGCTAACGATTTTGGCGCCCTTGAGGAGCTTTTTTATCAATATGGCGAAACCGGGCAAGGTAAAATCAGACGCTACTTACATACTTTCGACGAAGCGGTCCCTTATAACCAATTACCGGGCACCTTTACCCCTTGGCAAGACTTAGAATCAAATACAGATATCTTATTCTATGAAGGTCTACATGGTGGTGCTGTCGATGAGAATCATGATGTTGCTAAGCATGTCGATTTATTGATTGGTATGGTGCCTATTATCAACCTTGAGTGGATCCAAAAGCTCATTCGTGACACCTCTGAACGAGGCCACTCTCGTGAAGCGGTAATGGGCTCTATTGTGCGCTCGATGGACGATTACATAAATCATATTACTCCGCAGTTTTCGCGTACTCATATTAACTTCCAGCGAGTGCCAACGGTTGATACCTCAAACCCATTCAGCGCAAAAGATATTCCTTCTTTAGACGAAAGCTTTGTTGTTATTCGCTTTCGTGGCATAGATGACGTCGATTTTCCGTACTATTTGAGCATGATTGAAGGCAGCTTTATGTCTCGTATCAATACCCTTGTGGTACCTGGAGGCAAAATGGGTTTAGCCATGGAGCTTGTGTTAACCCCATTGATCAAAGATATTATTTTGAAAAAACGCGCCCTTGAAAATTTAGCCCCGGTTGACTTGCCGATTTAACTCACTCGGGTACACTGCTGACTCTGGTGAAAACAATGGAGTCGTCGGCTTGAAACAAACTTTACGTGTTATTGTTGGTTCAAAGAACCCCGTTAAAATTAACGCGGCTAAACATGTCTTTAGTCTTTATTTCCCAAATCATACCATTGAATGCAAAGGTGAAGATGCACCTTCTGGTGTGCCTGATCAGCCGCTAGGCGAAGATGAAACCCGTATCGGCGCTGAAAACCGTGTTAAGTATTGCCAAGATCACTTTGACGCCGACTTTTATGCAGCAATGGAAGGCGGCGCAGAACAATTTAGTTATGGCGCTGCAACCTTTGCCTTTGTAGTGATTGCAAACAAGCAGCAATTTAGCGTTGGTCGCAGTAGCAACCTACCGTTACCGCAACCTTTTTACGATGCCTTGCTAGCTGGTAAAGAACTAGGTGATGTCATGGATGAGGCGTTCAATACCGTTAATATCAAACAACAAGGTGGTGCTATTGGCTTATTAACCAATCATCTTGCTACGCGCGAAAGTACTTATGTACAAGCGCTGACATTGGCCATGGCGCCATTTTCACACCCTACCCTATTCAACCAGTAATTAGGATAACCATGAAGTATAGCCACGTATTATTCGATGCAGATGAAACGCTATTTAGTTTTAATGCATTCGAAGGTTTAAAAGTGATGTTTGCACATTACGGCGTAGAATTTACTGAGTCAGATTATCATCATTACCAAGCAACCAATAAGCCGCTTTGGGTTGCTTATCAAAAGCATGAAATTACCGCCAGCGAGCTACAGATAACTCGCTTTACAGAATGGGCTAATAGACTCGATGTGCCAGCAAAAGAGCTTAACGATGGCTTCTTGGATGCTATGGCCTCTATTTGTGTGCCATTACCTGGTGCAGTTGACTTGCTTACAAAGTTAAAACCACACGCCAAGCTAGGCATTATTACCAATGGGTTTGCTAAGTTACAACAAAAACGCCTAGGTCACACCGGTTTACAGGATATGTTCGATTGGCTGGTTATTTCAGAGTTAGTCGGTAAAGCAAAACCTGCCCCAGAGATTTTTCAACATACATTTCAATTAATGGGGAATCCGCCAAAAGAACAGATTTTAATGGTAGGCGATACAGCTGCCAGCGATATTTTAGGTGGTCACAATGTGGGTATCGACACGTGTTGGTTACAACACCCGGGAGTTGAGCTACCAGAGGATATTAAACCAACTTATCAAATCAATCAGTTGGTCGAGCTTGAAGCTATTCTAGGCTTATGATTCTTGATAATAGTTTGGCAAAAAAAATGACGCTTAAAGCGTCATTTTTTATAACTGTAATATGCTTGCGATTAAGCTGTCGCTACTTCTAGGCCTGGTGCTGGCATAGTCACTGGGGTATCGAATGTTGCCCATTCCCATGCTGACTCAGTCGCCATAATTTTACGAAGTAGTTTATTGTTTAAATCATGGCCTGATTTATAAGCCGTGATTTTACCTAGAATGTTGTGGCCTGTCATAAACATATCGCCCACACAGTCTAAGATCTTGTGTTTAACAAACTCATCGCTGTAACGTAAGCCGTTTGGATTTAGTACTTTAAACTCATCCAATACAACTGCGTTATCCATGCTACCACCTAATGCTAGGTTGTTAGCGTGCATATACTCGATATCTTTCATAAAGCCGAAAGTACGTGCGCGGCTGATTTCTTCAGTGAAGCTTTGTGCCGTGATATCTAAACCGATACGTTGGCGGCTTTCATTGATTGCTGGGTGATCAAACGCAATTTCAAAATCGATGTGGAAACCATCGTATGGTTCGATCTCAGCCCATTTATCGCCTTCTTCAATGCGTACTTTTTCTTTAATACGAATAAAGCGCTTAGCTGCATTTACTTCTTTAATGCCGCCTTTTTGTAACAAATAGATGAATGGTAATGCACTACCATCCATAATTGGTACTTCTGAGCTGTCTAATTCAACAATTAGATTATCAATACCCATTGCCGCTACCGCCGCAATAAGGTGCTCAGTCGTTGATAAGCGAACGCCATCTTTGTTTGTTAAACAGGTACACAGTTGCGTATCACCAACGGCTTCTGGTGTTGTTTCAAAATCAACAACCGGATCAAGGTCTACGCGACGAAATACTATCCCAGTATTTGCGCTCGCAGGTCGGAGAGTAATAGTGACCTTCTCACCTTTATGAAGTCCAATTCCTATGGCTTTGACTACTTCTGCAATCGTACGCTGTTTAATCATAGGTTCGCTCACTTATAGTTACAGTTAGACGGCGAATTGTATCATAAATACATCCAGCTGCCAATTTGTTTATTTATCGAACAAAATAACCAGTAAAAGTCTATTTAGTCAGCTTGCTTTCTAAGAAAAGCAGGGATATCGAAATAATCTCCCCCTTCTGACTTATCAGATTTTTTGCTGCTCTCAGTGCTGCTAGATACTGAGCTGCTCGTTGTACTTTGTTGTACTGGCTCTTGCTTTTCAGACGCTGATGACATGCTTACATCATCGCTGCTACCTTGACTTGCAAAGCTTGGTACATACATGCTGCTAGTTGTTTGGTTCATTGAGCTTTGTACATCAGAACCTGATGCTTTCTTAAAGCCATTATCAACAATACCAAACTGTGGACGACGATCGCCGCCTAAACCTGTTGCAACAACCGTTACACGTAACTCGTCGCTCATTTCAGGGTCAATTACCGCACCCACAACCACTGTTGCGTTTTCTGACGCAAGTGCTTTAACGTGGTTACCAACAATTTCAAATTCTTCAATCGCAATATCCATACCTGCAGTGATATTAACTAGGATACCTTTAGCACCTGTTAAATCGACATCTTCAAGTAGTGGGCTTGAGATAGCCGCTTCTGCAGCTTCTTGTGCACGGTCAGGACCAGACGCAGATGCTGTACCCATCATCGCAGTACCCATCGCTGACATAACAGTACGTACGTCGGCGAAATCCACGTTGATTAGACCTGAACGTGTGATTAGCTCTGCAATACCTTGTACCGCACCAAATAACACGTCATTCGCTTTTGCGAAGGCATCTAACAGTGTAGTGCCTTTGCCTAAAACTTTAAGCAATTTATTGTTCGGAATTGTAATAAGTGAGTCTACAGTTTCTGACAATTCATTAATGCCTTGTTCAGCAGCTGCAGCACGCTTTTTACCTTCAAAGTCAAACGGGCGCGTTACAACAGCAACCGTTAAAATGCCTAACTCTTTAGCAATTTTAGCAACCACTGGCGCAGCACCTGTACCAGTACCACCGCCCATACCAGCTGCGATGAACACCATGTCAGCGCCTTCAAGGCTGGCACGGATAGTCTCAGCATCTTCTTCAGCAGAGTTACGACCCACTTCAGGGTTAGCACCCGCACCTAGACCAGAGGTGATTTGTGTACCTAGCTGTACAGTTACATCTGCTGATGAATTACGTAATGCTTGTGCATCCGTATTCGCAGCAATGAAACGTACGCCTTCAATTTGTTGTTTTACCATGTGCTCAACAGCGTTACCGCCGCCACCGCCCACGCCAATTACTTTAATGACAGCTTCTTCGCTGTGCTGTTCCATCATATCAAACATGTTTACTCTCCGACTTGAGTCTTAAAACTCACCTTGGAACCACTTAGTAATACGGTTCCACCAATTATTATCACCTTCAGCTTTCGACTTTTGTGCATTCATCGATTGCATTGTACGGCCGTATTGTAACAAACCAACCGCGGTCGCGTACGAAGGATCATCTACATAATCTGTCAAACCAACAATCCCGATTGGTTTGCCAATTCTGACTGGCATTTGGAAAATGTCTTCTGCCACTTCCATTGCACCCGTCATTTTTGCTGTTCCGCCAGTAATGACGAGACCTGCAGCAATTTGGTCTTCAAAACCTGAGCGGCGTATTTCTTCCATCGCCAACTCGAATAATTCTCTAAAACGTGGCTCAACAACCTCAGCTAAAGTATGGCGCGACATAATACGCGCAGGTCGGCCACCAACACTCGGTACTTCAATTGTGTCTTCGTTGCTTGCCATTTGGCTACTCGCACACGCATATTGTACTTTGAGTGACTCAGCATGTGATATAGGTGTTCTAAATATTTTTGCAATATCACCAGTCACTTGGTTACCCGCCACTGGAATAACCGCTGAATGACGAAGCGCACCATTAATATAAATGGTGATATCCATGGTGCCCCCACCGATATCTAACACGGCTACACCGAGCTCTTTTTCGTCATCTGTGAGTACTGAATAACATGATGCCAGTGCAGTAAAGATCAACTGATCCACTTCAAGGCCACAACGCTCAACACATTTCTCGATATTCTTTGCCATATCGTTTGAGCAAGTAATGATGTGCGCGCGAGCTTCCATACGCACACCGCTCATGCCAAGTGGGTTTTTAATCCCTTCTTGCATATCGATGCTGTATTCTTGTGGCAATGCATGTAGCATTTTCCGTTCTGCCGAAATAGGCACTGAACGAGCAATATGAATGACATTTTCAATATCTTCGTCAGTCACTTCCGTGTTGTTAATTGCCACTACACCGCTTTCATTTTGGCACTGGATATGTTTTCCAGAAATACCTAAATAAACAGAGCTAATACGACAATCAGCCATCAACTCAGCTTCATCTATAGCTCGACGAATCGATTCAGAAACAAGGTTAAGGTCGTTAACGCCGCCTTTATCCATACCATGCGATACTTGGCTGCCAACACCCACAATGCTTAGTTTGTTATCTGCGGTGATTTCACCAACGGTGGCCACAACTTTCGATGTGCCAACGTCTAATCCAATCACTAGGTTTCTTTCTGCTGACTTGGTCATGCCTTACTCTTATTTTCTAATTGTTCTTCTTGCACTGGCTTCCAGCTCACTGCAAGACCGGTATCATACCGTAAATCAACAACATCGATTTGTGCATCTGCACGTTGTTCCATGCGCGGATACACGTCAATAAAACGCTGTACACGCTTTGCTTTTTCTTTGCGGCCTAAGTTCAGGCGAATGCCGTTATCAAGCCATAACTGCCACGAAAAGCGCTCAGAAAGCGCTAAACTGGTCAGCTCTAAGTTATTCACTTTGAGCATTTCTTGAAATTGACTAAAAGCAGTCCAAGCCTCGATTTCACTGCCTTCTGGGCCATATAGCTGTGGCAAGCTTGTAGGTAATTTATCACTACTTGCTTGGAACACTTCGCCAGCTTGGTTTAACAGTAAGTCACTGTTCCAATGCGCTACAGCTTGATGCTCAACAACATATACTTGCAAGGTATCTGGCCATTGCTTTCTGACCGATGCCGTTGCTACCCACGGCAAGCCTTGTACTAAGCGTTGCACATGTTTTACGTCTAATTCAAAAAAACTCGATAAGTCGGCTTTTTTTATTGCACCAATAATTGCTTTCTCATCAGTATATTGGGGTTGCCCAAGTACTGATAAGTGCTTTATTTGTGCGTCTTTGTTCTCTACCAACCAATCTGAGACGCCTGTAGTGATTTTTACTAATGCAAAAATCACTACTAGAAAAAAGCTCACACCAAAAATCAACGACCAATTTAGCTGCTGTTTTAATTGTTGCGCTTTTTCTAAAAAAGGATGCATATTAAAGGGTTTGCTCCAAAATGCGAACAACTAATTGCTCAAAGCTTGCACCATTAGCTTTTGCTGCCATTGGTACTAAAGACTTTTCTGTCATGCCTGGTACCGTATTTACTTCTAATAAGTAAAAGTTACCTTGTTGATCACGCATTGCATCAACACGACCCCAACCACTTGCACCGACTAAATCAAACGCTTTTAATGCCATATCTTGCAACAATTCAGTTTCTTGCACAGATATATCTGCAGGGCAATGATACTGAGTTGTATTCGATTGATACTTAGCTTGATAGTCATAAAAACCATTTGGCGTCGTCATCTCAATGACAGGCTGAACATCTTGCCCGAGTACAGCAACAGTAAATTCACGGCCAGTGATCCATTGCTCAACAAGCACTTGGCTATCAAACTTAAATGCAGCGTTAAGCGCAGCATCGAGTTGCTCCGCACTGTTTGCTTCTGCCATTCCAATGCTTGAACCTTCATGTGACGGTTTCACCATCACTTTACCAAATTCATTAATAATCGCTTGGCTATCAAACTCATGGCGGCTATCAACAACAGCATAAGGTGCAGTGCTCAGCCCCATTGCTTTAAATAAATGCTTACAACGTACTTTATCCATCGCAAGCGCAGAACCTAAAACATCACTGCCTGTATATGGAATACCCATAAACTCAAGTGCACCTTGAATAGTGCCATCTTCACCACCACGACCATGAAGGGCAATGAATACACGTTCAATGTTTAATTCTTTTAATTGCCATAACGGCTGATCTTTCGGATCAAAAGCAATGGCATCAACGCCAGCACTTTGCAAAGCATTCAATACAGCTTGGCCTGATTTAAGAGATACTTCTCTTTCGGCAGATGTGCCGCCGAAAAGTACCGCTACTTTGCCAAATTTGTCACTTAACTGGCTCATACGTTTACCTGCTTTAGTTGTTCAATAGACAACTCGGTTGCTGCTAACTTTTTCACTAACTGGCCTATGTTACCAGCGCCTTGTGTTAAAACTAAATCATTATCTTGCAGTGTACTGGCAAGGACACCAGCAAGCTCAGAGTTACTAGCAACATGTAATGGCTCTTTACCACGCTGGCGTAAACTACGACATAAACTCTTGCTGTCGGCTCCCACGATTGGCTCTTCACCCGCTGAATACACATCTAGCAGTAATAACTGATCAACATCAGCCAGTACTTTGACAAAGTCTTCGTATAAATCACGGGTTCGACTATAACGGTGCGGCTGATAAATCATCACTAAACGTTTATCTGGCCACCCTTCACGAACCGCCGCAATCGTCGCCGCAACTTCTGATGGGTGATGACCATAATCATCAACTAACATGACATTGCCGCGCTCATTTTCAAAGCTTCCGTAATGCTGAAAACGACGACCCACCCCTTCAAATTTTGTTAGCGCTTCTAAAATTGCATGGTTAGCGATGTTTTGATCTTTAGCGACCGCAATCGCTGCAGTCGCGTTAAGCGCATTGTGCTTACCCGGCATATTAAGCGTAACTGCTAGGCTTTCACCTTGCTTATTTACAACATTAAATGAACAAGTATTCGCTGTTTGGCTAAAATCAACCATGCGGTAATCAGCTTCTGCCGACTCACCATAGGTAATAACAGGACGCCCAAAACGAGGGATCAGCTCTGCCGCAACCTCAGAATCAATACACACCACAGCTAAACCATAAAACGGTAAGTTATGAATGAAATCAACATAGGTGTCTTTCATTTTTTCTAAGCTACCGCCATACGTATCCATGTGATCTTCTTCAATATTCGTGATCACAGATACCATAGGCTGTAAATGTAAGAATGACGCATCGCTCTCATCAGCTTCTGCAATTAAAAAGTCACTTTTACCGACCTTGGCATTACTACCAGCACTGTTTAGCAAGCCACCAATAATAAAGGTTGGATCAAGGCCTGCTTGTGCATAAATACTCGCGATTAAACTCGTGGTTGTTGTTTTACCATGAGTGCCTGCCACTGCAATACCGTGGCGAAAACGCATTAATTCAGCCAACATTTCTGCGCGGCGAACAATAGGAATACGCGCCGCTTTTGCTGCTTTAATCTCAGGGTTTTGCTCGTTAATCGCACTTGATACCACCACCACGCTGGCATCTTTTACATTGTTTTCATCATGACCAATAAATACTTCTGCACCCACTTTAATTAAGCGCTCAGTCATCGCACTGTGCGCAATGTCTGAACCTGTGATGCGGTAGCCTTCAAAAGCAAGTACTTCGGCAATACCACCCATGCCTGCGCCACCAATACCCACAAAGTGGATAGTGTCGATACGACGCATCGCAGGACGAGTGTTGTTTTCTTTCATCGTGCTTTCTTTCACTACTAATCTCTTCTATCTGCTAGTTGCTCACAGCGTTTTGCAACATTGGCTGTGGCATCTAAAATAGCAAGCTGTTTTGCTTTACTTGCCATTGTTGAAATTTTTTCTGGTGCATTTACGTAAGGCGTTAATAACTCAACAACCGCCGCTTGGTTAAACTCACTTTGCTGCATAATCAACGCTGCTTGCTCAGTCACTAAATACTTTGCATTGGCAGTTTGATGGTCATCTACAGCATGCGGAAAAGGCACAAATAAGGCCATTCTTCCTGCCGCCGCAATCTCACTCACCGTTAATGCACCAGCACGGCAAATTACCAAATCGGCCCATTGATATGCACTATCCATATCATCAATAAATTCAGCAACTTTACTATTTTCAGTTAATCCTAACTGTTGATAGCTGGCAGTCACATTCGGTTCATTATTTTTACCCGTTTGGTGCCATATATTAAGCGTTGTTAGCGCTGAAAGCTCACTGAATACAGCAGGCAAAGTCTCATTTAGTACCTGTGCACCAAGTGAACCGCCTACCACCAGCACATTAATTGGTGTCGTTGTTTGCTTAGCAGTGACATTAGCGACACTTGCTCTGACTGGGTTACCCACTACTTCACATTGTTCTTTTGCAAAAGCCGATGGAAAAGCTGCCAGCACTTTGTTGGCAAACTTCGCTAGCCAGCGGTTACTCATGCCTGCAACGGCATTTTGCTCATGAATAACCAAAGGAATTCCTAAGCTCTTTGCTGCAATTCCAGTAGGTCCGGTCACATAGCCACCCATAGCAAGAACAACATCAGGCTTTTGAGCTTTTAAAATTTTACGTGCTTGAAAAATCGCATTCATCACCATAAAAGGTGCTTTAATCAGGCGTTTAATTCCATTTCCGCGTACACCTTTTACATTGACAAAATCAATCTCAATGTTGTGCTTAGGTACTACCGTTGCTTCCATTCTGTCAGGCGTGCCAATCCAGCTAACTTGCCAGCCTTGCTGTTTTAAAAAGTCAGCCACGGCAATACCTGGAAAAATATGGCCACCGGTACCACCTGCAACAACAAGTAATTTTTTACTCATCGTTTACCTCCACGTGAGGTTGCCTGCTTAGTCGCCATCTTTGTTTCAAAATCTATTCGCAAAAGTACACCTGTTGCTATGGTCATAATTAATAAGCTAGAGCCACCGTACGAAATAAACGGTAGTGTTAAGCCTTTGGTTGGCAAAATGCCCGCACTTGCACCAACATTTACCATGGTTTGAAACGCAAACCAGATACCAATAGCAAAGGCAAAATAGCCTTCGTATTCTTTGCCACATTGCAGCGCTTTTTGGCCAATTAAAAGGGCTCTGAATACAAATACAGCAAGTACAATCAAAATACTAAATACGCCAAAAAAGCCGAGCTCTTCACCAATCACTGCAAAGATAAAGTCATTATGTGCCTCTGGCAGGTATTGCAGTTTTTGTACACTATTACCTAAACCTTGACCAAACCAACCACCTTGGCTGTAGGCCATTAGCGATTGTACTAACTGATAACCTTTACCAAACGGATCTTCCCACGGTTCTAAAAAGCCTGTAACACGAGCCATACGATATGGTTCAGCGATAATTAGCACTACCACTGCAGCAATACCCGTTAAGATAAGGCCAAAAAACTGCCATAACTTAGCACCTGCTAAAAATAACAAACCAACTGTCGTCACAAACAATACAACTACAGTTCCTAAGTCTGGCTGCATCAAAATCAAAAACGCATACACACCAAATACGGCTAATGGCTTAAAGAAACCTTTTAAGTTCTCTTGTACTTCTTCACGTTTACGCACTAAGTAACCAGCAATGTAGCTAAAGAAATACAGTTTGGCGGCTTCAGCAACCTGAAAGCCCACAGGGCCAATAGGTATCCAACGCTTTGCACCGTTCACTTCACGGCCAACAATCAGCACCAAAACCAGCAAACCTAAACCCAGCAACAATAAATAGGCGTTACTGCGCTTCCACCAATCCATAGGCACGTTAGTGGCAATCCAAAACAAGAAAAAGCCCATAATTAAGAACATGCCATGGCGAATGATAATGTGATACGGATTATCAAATAATCGCTCTGCTGTTGGCATAGAGGCACTGGTTACCATCACAAAGCCAACGCCAATCAGCATCAACATGCAATACAATAACGGCACATCATAAAGCTGTGGCGATTGCTTAGGTGTTAATGCTTCACGGATGTCAGCAAATGCAATCATACCGCCTCCGCCAATACGCACTGAGCAAAGTCATCACCACGTTGCATGTAATTGTTATACATATCAATGCTGGCACATGCAGGTGCTAATAAAACGATATCGCCACTGCTGCTTAACTGTTTTGCTAGTTGCACAGCTTCATGCATGTTGGTGGTTAGGTGACCTTTTTCAGTCAGAGCCACTAACGCTTTAGCATCTTTACCAAAACAAACAAGCGCTTTTACTTTGTTGTTTAAGTATGGCTTTAGGGCATCTAAATCAGCCCCTTTTGCATCACCACCGGCAATCACAACTAATTGCTTTGCTTGACCTGCTAAGCTTTCAATCGCAGCGATAGTTGCACCTACATTGGTCGCTTTTGAATCGTTAAAGTATTTTACTTCATTAATTTCAGCAACAAACTGGCAACGGTGTGCAAGCCCAGTAAAAGCACTAAACGCTTGCTGGTAATGCTCTTTAGCAATATCAAACGGGCTCAGTAATGCCATCACCGCGAGCGCGTTTTGTTGATTGTGCGAGCCAACAACATTTAAACAGCTTGCTGGTAACACCGGCTTACCGTGTGCTGCAAAGTATTGCTCACCTTGATATTCAACCAAGGCAAAATCTGCATTAGCGAGCGCAAAGCTCACTTGGGGCTGCTTTGCAGTATGCGTTGCCACATCAATGGCATTAACTACCGCAAGCTCAGAGCCGTTATAAATACTTTGCTTAGAGTCAATGTATGCTTGGTAGCTTGGATAACGATCGAGGTGATCTTCGCTCACATTCAATACACAGGCACTTTTTGCTTTTAAGCTGTGTGTGGTATCAAGCTGAAAGCTCGACAGTTCAAGTACATACACATCATAGTCTTGCGATAGTAAATCAAGTACCGCAGTACCAATGTTGCCACCAAGGCCAACTTTATAACCGGCCGCTTTAAGTACTTCAAACGCCAATGTAACTACAGTCGACTTACCATTTGAACCAGTCACCGCAAAAATTGGTTTATCGGTTAATCGGGCAAAAAGCTCAACGTCACCAATCACTTCAACACCAGCATCAATCGCTTTTGCTACAGCAGGTGTCGCGAGGCTTAGA
This sequence comes from Pseudoalteromonas sp. CO109Y, assembly GCF_004208935.1. Taxonomy (NCBI): domain Bacteria; kingdom Pseudomonadati; phylum Pseudomonadota; class Gammaproteobacteria; order Alteromonadales; family Pseudoalteromonadaceae; genus Pseudoalteromonas; species Pseudoalteromonas sp. CO109Y. Next base: position 90,026 of record NZ_SGPD01000006.1, on the reverse strand, counting down.
CCTGGGCTGATGATAATAATGTCATTGCTGGCTAAGTCTGCCTGCTCTAAATCACCAAAGTGAGTCGTTAACTCACTGGCATGCTCATTTAGCCAATCAGCACCCGGCGGCGCTGTGCGGCTATCAACAACAATTGGCTTAATATTCTGAGATAATAAAAAACGCACAATGCCCAGACCGGTTACACCGAGTCCGAGCACTGAAATTTGTTTATTTTTAATCTCGTTAATAACTGTCATTTACCTGATCTTTAATGTCGCAAGGCCAGCAAGTACTAGCACGATTGAAATAATCCAAAAGCGCACAATTACGCGCGGCTCAGGCCAACCCTTTAATTCATAATGGTGGTGAATAGGCGCCATTCTAAAAATACGTTGACCACGTAATTTGTAAGAGCCCACTTGTAAAATCACCGACAATGCTTCCATTACAAACACACCACCCATGATGATAAGTACCAGTTCCTGACGAACCAGCACCGCAATAATACCCAAAGCACCGCCGAGTGCTAATGAGCCTACATCACCCATAAATACCTGTGCTGGGTAGGTGTTAAACCATAAGAAACCAAGTCCAGCTCCCACAATTGCTGTACACACAACCACAAGCTCACTGGCGAGTGGCAAATGCGGAATATGTAGGTAGCTTGAGAAATTAACGTTACCTGTTAAATAAGCAATAATGGCAAGCGCTGCCGCCACTAAAATGGTTGGCACAATCGCTAAACCATCAAGGCCATCTGTTAGGTTTACCGCGTTCGACGTACCTACAATTACAAAGTAAGTCATCACGATATAAAACAATCCTAGCTGTGGTAACACGTCTTTGAAAAACGGCACAACTAATGAGGTTTCGCTGCCTTGCTGCGAGGTAAAATAAAGCGCACTGGCAACCACTAACGCAATCACTGATTGCCAAAAGTATTTCCACTTAGCGATTAAGCCTTTAGGGTCTTTGCGGATCACTTTACGGTAGTCATCAATAAAACCAACTACACCTAACGAGCCCACAACAAATAAGGTTGCCCAAACATATTTATTTGAAAGGTCTGCCCACAGTAATGTGCTGGTAAAAATCGCTCCTAAAATCAAAATACCGCCCATAGTTGGCGTGCCTTTTTTAGATAGGTGTGACTCTGGACCATCGTGACGAACCACCTGACCAATCTGCATTTTTTGTAATGCACGAATTAGCTTAGGGCCAAAATAAAGTGAAATAAGTAGTGCTGTTAAAATACCTAAAATCGCGCGCAGCGTTAGGTAAGAAAAAACATTAAAACCACTGTAATACTGTGTTAAATACTCGGCCAGCCAAACTAACATGACGATACTCCATTGTTGCCATTTTGCTGGCTATTTACTAAATCTGTGACCACAAGCTCCATACGAGAACTGCGCGAACCTTTTACAACAACTGTGGTTTTTTGCGTCGATTGAGCAAGTTCACTTTGTAATTGTTGTAATAATTGTTCACGGCTTGAGAAGTGGCGGTTTGGCTTTTCAAATACATCACTGGCTGACTTGCTTAAAACACCTAAGCTGTATAGCTCATCAATGCCTTTTTGCTGTGCATACTCACCGACTTGTTGATGATAAAAACGCGCTTCTTCACCAAGCTCACCCATATCACCTAACGCAAAAATACGACGCCCTGGCATATCACTTAATAAATCAATTGCCGCCTTAACCGATTGCACATTCGCGTTGTAGGTATCATCAATAACCGTCAATGTGTCTGACACTTTAAGGACGTTTACACGACCTTTAACTTCACCCATGGTTGCCAGCGCCGATGCAACACTTTCGAGGCTTACACCCAGCTCAGTGGTTAACGCGGTGGCTATTAATGCATTTGCAATATTATGTTTGCCCGGTAGTGCCAGTGTGACAGGTACTTTTTTATCTTTATTACAAAGCACAAAAGAAGCACGGGCTTGCTCATCAAGCACCACATCTTCTGCCCAATAATCTAATTGTTGGTTAGTAGAAAAACGTTTTACGTTGCGATCAGTTAATTTATCAAGCCAAAAATCGGCATAATCACTGTCGCAATTAACTACGGCAACACCATCAGGCTTTAAGCCGTCATAGATTTCGCCTTTGGCCGTTGCTACACCTTGTAGTGAGCCAAAGCCTTCTAAGTGAGAAGCTGCAACATTACATACCACAGCAACATCAGGTTTCGTCATTGCAACGGTGTATGCAATTTCACCAATGTGGTTGGCACCTAACTCAATCACCGCATATTGGTGCTGTGGCTCAAGACGTAATAACGTCAGTGGCACACCAATGTCATTATTAAAGTTGCCTTTTGTGGCCAGTACTTCACCGTGGCCTGATAAAATCGCCGCACACATTTCTTTAACGGTCGTTTTACCCACGCTACCTGTAATAGCGATTGTTTTTGGTGCAACCTGTGCCATCACAGCCGCGCCAATTTGGCCAAGCGCAATACGTGTATCACTGACCACAAACTGCACAATATCGACGTTAACAGGACGCGCTACGATGGCAGCTATCGCGCCTTTTTCTTTTGCTTGCGCAACAAATTTATGACCATCAAAATTAGGCCCTTGTAGGGCTAAAAACACTTCACCGTCGCACAAAGTACGGGTGTCAGTGTTAATATTTTTTACCGTTTGATTACCACCTTGGTAATCGGTTGCTAGAACTTTAGCTAGCCAATCAAAATCCATAGGGATCATAACTGCGCCCCTTGCGATTTTTCTTTTAATTGTTGTTGTACATATTGACGATCGCAGAAGTCAATTCGTTGGTCGCCAATAATTTGATAGTCTTCGTGGCCTTTGCCCGCAATTAGAATGACATCATCAGCACCTGCTTGCGCAATGGCATAACTAATAGCCTGCGCGCGGTCTGCTTCACAATGTGCGCGTTCAGGCTGCTCAAGCCCTGCAATCACATCAGCAATAATTGCGTCTGGGTCTTCACTTCTTGGGTTATCACTGGTGACAATAATACGGTCTGCATTAGCTTCAGCAGCTTTTGCCATCATCGGGCGTTTGCCTTTGTCTCTGTCGCCACCACAGCCAAACACACAGCTGACGCCACCTGGAACATGCTTTTGCAATGCTTGTAATGCTAGTGCTAACGCATCAGGAGTATGGGCATAGTCAACAATACAAGTCGGTTGACCTGGCGCACTAAATGCCTGCATGCGCCCAGCAACAGGCTGCAATGATTTACACCCTTCAACGAGTAAATCAAGTGGGTAACCCATACCTAATAAAGTAGCCATTGCAGCGGCTAAATTATATAAGTTGAACTCGCCAAACAGTGTGCAATTAACTTCAGCCTGTCCCCAACTGGTATCGAACTTCGCCGATATACCGGTGTTATCATAGGTTACATCGCTGAAATAAACAAAACGCGCATTTTTAGGCGTTAGGTTTTTATGGCCGTAACAAATTAGGTTATTGAAGTCGTATTTTTCTAACCATGCTTCAACTTGCGCATCATCTTGATTAAGCACCACAAGCTCAGGCATATGGTCACGCATTAACATCAACTTCGCATCACCGTAGGCATCCATCGTGCCATGATAATCTAAGTGGTCACGCGAAAGGTTAGTAAACACAGCGGCTTTAAATTTACACTGATCAACACGTTGCTGAACTAAGCCATGAGATGAGACTTCCATAGCCACAACATCATGCTGTTCTGTTACAAGTTCAGATAAAATACGCTGTAAATCGACGCTCGATGGTGTGGTGTTTGCAAGCTCAGTCAGGTTATCAGGGTGCCCATAACCGAGCGTACCAATCACAGCCGCACGTTTATGACAATGCTGTGCTAAATGCGCGATCATCGCTGTGGTCGTTGACTTGCCATTGGTGCCTGTCACACCCACTAAATCCAACTGCTTTGATGGTTGCTGGTAAAAAGCAGCTGCAAGTGCAGGCAGCTTTTTCGCTAAATCGGTAACTAAATAAAGTGGTTCAAACTCACTTTCGAACTCACATAAACGGTCAGCAATAACTGCCACCGCACCATTTTCAATGGCTTTTTCAATAAACTGTCCGCCATCAAGCTGATGACCTTTTATAGCGACAAATACATCGCCAGCTTTTACATCTCGACTATCAAGACGTAGTTGATTAACCAATAAACTATTGGCCTCAACATCAATTTGATTAAGAATCGGTTTTAAATCACGCATCGTTATCTTTGCCTTCTACGTACGCAACCGCATCTTTATCCGGTGCGACGTTTAGAATTCTTAAAGCATTGGAGACAATCTCTGCAAATGCAGGACCTGCCGTCGCACCGCCGTAATAAACATCTCCACCAGGCTCATTAATCAATACTACTACCGCTAAACGCGGGTTGCTTGCAGGTGCAATACCGGCAAAATAACCAACATACTCATCACCGTAACCACCAACAGCCGCTTTTTTAGAAGTACCTGTTTTACCTGCAGCACGATAACCATCAACATGAACTTTTTGAGCAGTACCACCTTTCTCAAACACGCTTTCCATCATGTGAACAACAGCTTCAACATCTTTTTGTTGAAAAATACGTTCGCCTTCAGGTACCGACTCTTGTTTAAGTACAGTCAATGGACGCATAACACCGCCTGAACCTAACATGGCATAAAAACGCGCCATTTGTGCGGTACTTACTGCTAAGTTGTAACCAAATGATAGTGCAGCAATTTCATGATCAGACCAGCGGCGATTTGGATAAAATAAACCACTGCTTTCGCCAACCATGCCCGTGCCACTGTCGCTGCCAAAACCAACTTTTTGATAAAGACCAACAAAGTAATCTTTTGGTAGCTCTTGGCTGACCTTAGTCACACCCATATTGCTTGAATATTTTAAGATCTCTCTTAAAGTCATCTCACCATGATTACGAGTATCTTGCACAAGGCTACCACCTACTCGCATCCAGCCAGGGTAAGTATCAACAATTGAATCCGGTTGAATTACGCCGTAGTCTAAACCAGCTAAAATGGCTAGCGGCTTAACAGTTGAGCCTGGCTCAAACAAATCGGTGATAGCACGGTTACGACGCTTATGCGGCGCAGCATCTGATAAGTTATTTGGGTTAAACGATGGGCTATTTACCATAGCCAACACTTCACCGGTTTTAACATCCACAACCATGGCTGAACCTGAGGTCGCTTTGTACGATAACACCGCTGATTTCACTGCCTTATAAGCAATTGCTTGAATACGTTGGTCTATACTTAAATGAATACTCTCTGGCTCTACACGCTCGCGCTCATCAAGAACTTCTACTTCACGGCCTTGCGCATCTTTACGAATAGTACGCTGACCTTCAACACCGGTTAAAGCTTTTTCATAAAGCTTTTCGATCCCCTCAATACCATGACCATCTATGTTAGTAAAACCAATAACATGAGCTGTCACTTCACCGGCAGGGTAATAACGTTTTGACTCATCAAGTAAGTGGATACCTGGTAAACGAAGATCACCAATATAGTTAGCAACAGCAGGGGTAACCTGACGTTTTAAGTAGACAAAACGACGCTTTGGATTATCACGAAGACGAGAGTTAATTTTGCTTGGTTCAATACGTAATACATCCGCAAGTTCACGCCAGCGAATATCATTATTGTAATAAGCGGCAATACGTTTATCTAACTCAACAGTGTTTTCAGCAAGCGCTTGTTGATCTTCACCATTTTTACGTGCTTGACGCAGTACCTTGCTGATCAGTGATTTATGTAGTGCCTTAGGATCGGCATACACACTCACCACAGGCACGCTGACTGCCAACTCTTTACCATTGCGATCGAAGATCATACCTCGCTGCACATGTTGTTTTTCAACTCGCACAGTACGTTTATCACTTTCTGAACGCGCTTTATCTGGCTCAATGACCTGTAAAAAAGCGGCACGCGCAACCAGCGTCATAAAGACTAGCAACACCACTGAGCACACGAGCAAAAAGCGCCATGTTATCAAGGTATTCGTTGGCTTTTTCCCTCTGCTTCTCATTGCAGTACCACCACCTGTTCGTCTTGGCTAGTTGGCCGTTTCATTTCTAATTGCATGGTTGCGACTTCTTCAATACGCGCATGCTGCGAATAAAATTCTTCTTCTACAAGCAAGTAACGCCACTCAAGATCAAGTTCATCGCGCTCTTGCAATAATTTATCTTGTTCAATCAATTGTTGACGCGCTAGGTGCGTCACTTGAACCACACTTAAGCTCGAAGCAAGGATCACAACCAACAAGGCCAAGGTCAGCTTATTAGCTCCTAGGCCTTTAAAAATCTCTACAAATAAATTGGGTTGGCGATGTGTCGCTTTAGCTTTCATTACAACCTCTGAGCAACCCTTAACACAGAACTACGTGAACGCGGGTTAGCTTCTATTTCCGCCTTACTCGGCTTAATGGCTTTACCCACTGCCTTTAACGTCAGGTTTTTGTTTATTTGTGCGTCCGTCAAAGGCAGACCTCTGGGTATCGCCTCTCCCTTACTCTGTTTTTTTATAAATTGCTTAACAATGCGATCTTCTAACGAGTGGAACGAAATAACGACTAAACGTCCACCTGGTTTTAAAACGTCAACAGCGGCTTGCAGTGCAGTTTGAATTTCTTCAAGTTCACTGTTGATATAAATACGGATCGCTTGGAATGTACGTGTAGCCGGGTGTTTGTGTTTATCTTTCACTGGCACCGCTTCATCGACTAAGTCAGCAAGCTGCTTTGTGCTTGTGATAGCAGTGTGTTCACGTGTTTCAATTATTTTATGAGCGATACGGCGGCCAAACTTTTCTTCGCCGTAGGTTTTAATCACATGAGTGATATCTTCAAGTTCAGCTTCAGCGAGCCATTGTGCAGCACTGCGACCACTGGTTGGGTCCATGCGCATATCAAGCGGGCCATCTTTCATAAAGCTAAAACCGCGTTCAGCATCATCAAGCTGTGGCGAAGAGACACCGATATCTAACAAAATACCGTCAACTTTACCGATTAAATCGTTATCTTCGGCAACTGTTTTAAGGTTTGAAAAACGAGTGTGGGCAATCGAAAAACGTGCATCATCAGCAAACTTTTCAGCGGCTTTAATAGCTTGTGGATCTTGGTCAATTGCTTGTAAACGACCTTGCTCACTTAAACGCGCAAGAATTTGTCCAGAGTGCCCACCGCGACCAAATGTGCCATCCATGTAAATGCCTTCGGGTTTAATATCCAAAGCATCTATGGTTTCGTCCATCAGTACAGAGACATGTTCAAATTGCGCTGTCATTAGCTATTTTTTGCCTTTTTATTATTGTGGTTAGAGTGAGAAATTATCGAACTCAGGATTCGCCTCAAAATCGCCTAGGCGTTCAATTTCAGTATCTTGGCGCATTTGTTCATGCCAACGATCTTCATCCCAAATTTCAAACTTGTTCATCAAGCCAACCAACATGATTTTCTTTCCAAGTTCTGCATGTGCGCGTAACGACGGCGCCAGCAAAATTCGGCCATTTTTATCTAGTTGATACTCTGTAGCGTTACCGAGCAGCATACGTTGCATACGGCGAGCGCGTGGATTCATGTTCGAAATTTTTAATAATCGTTCTTCAATTTCGAGCCATTCTGCTAGCGGGTATAACCACAAACAAGGTTCATTTAAGGCCACGGTGCAGATAACCGTTCCCTGATCTTCAGACAAGATCGCATCTCGGTACTTAGTCGGTACCGCAAAGCGTCCTTTATCATCCAAACTCAGAGAGCTCGCACCCCGAAACATAACTTGCCTTAAAAATAGGTTGTTAATCGTTAATGATTATTTCCGATCCAGTTTGATCCACTAAAAACCACTTTTTACCACAGTGCTCCAGTTTAGGGCTTGACAAGCCATTTTGTCAAGTAAGCAGATCATCATAAGCGCCTTGTGAAGCCAGAAAAAATAAGGCCTCAAGCAAAGCCTATGAATTACGTGGGAAAAAGTGGAAAACATCGAAAAAAAATATTTTTTCAATTTTCTTGGCGATGTATTAGGGAAAAATGGTTAATGAATAACCAATGAATAATTACAAAATTATCGAATGTTGTAATTTTTACTTAATCACCCTGCAAGAGTTACGAATGTTCTCCCTCCAATGGCTGATTAAAAATTATAACGCATTGAAAAAGTTAATTTTTATTATTTGGTATGAAGGTTGCGATAGGTTAGCTACCAATTAAATGGCAATTTTTAAGGAATGATTATGACTACCGCAACTTCTAAATCGAACTCAAGCACAGAAACTAATAGCAGTGCAAACTCGAACGCGGCTCAAGTAGAGGCGCCATTCACAGAAAAAGCAACTGAAGCAGCACATCACGCTGTTGATGCACTTTCAACTCGTGCAGCAAGTGCTGAACATAGTGTTCGCCAAGGCGCATCGAGCTCTGCTCAAACGCTTTCTGAAAAGCAAGCAGTAGCACGCGCTAAAATTAATGAGTACAGTGGTAAAACTCGTAAGCTTGCATCAGAAAACCCACTTGCAACAGCAGGTATTGCCTTTGCTGCAGGCATGTTAGTAACTGCTCTTATTCGTCGTAAGTAATTGTTATGCAGTCTTCTCAATCTACAGATGAGAAAACGCAAGATGCCACTGAACAGCCGTTAAACGCTGATCAGTGGCAAGATCATCTTGCTAAATTATCTGATTACGGCAAACAGCTATACATTGACTACCGTGAACAAACTGGAACTTGTAAAAAGCTTGCAGCTGCTGAGTGGCGCTTATCAACACGTTCACTCGCCTTAACGATCATCCTACTCGTCTGTTTTGCAGGCGGCTTGGTGCTACTTTGGGCTGGTCTACTTGCTACTGTCGGTATCGCAATATTTAGCTTTAGCCAATCATTGTGGTTAGCCGCTATTTCATTGATTGCATTACAACTGCTATGCCTTGCATGGCTTTGGAAAAATATTGGTTATGTAAGTAGTAAGATAGGCTTTGATCACACGCTAAAAAGCGTTCGTCAATTATTTAATATTAATAAGGATGAATGATGTTAATTGATTATTTTATTAATAAACCACAGCACAGAGTGACTGAACTAAGCCAACAAATGGATCTACAAGATGAGCTTAAACGTCAACACCATCAAGCATTCAAATACCGTTTAAAACGCTTTGCAGTAAGTAAAGTAGGTATTGCCAGTGCCTTCACTGCGGGAATGGGCTACGAAGCACTTAATAACTCAGACCACAAAGACGGTAAATTGAAACAAGTCAGCCGCTTCAGCTGGTTACTGCGTTTGTTGTGATCTTTATCATGTAATGTTTGCTTTTTACTTCTCTTTGCCACCTATTTTCATTACCTTAAACACAAACGAGCAATTTGTGAGAATGTAAGGTGAAAAAAAGGATTGTATTAACAGGCGGCCCTGGCGGTGGTAAAACAACAGCCATCGATCTATTAAGACGTGAATTTTCTAATCAAATTGTTGTTGTACCAGAGTCTGCGACCATGCTGTTCAGCGGTGGTATAGAACGTGGTGATGCAACTCACCTCATTAAAGCTCACCAACAAGCTATCTTCAGCTTACAAAAACACCTTGAACATATTCAGCGAACCATGCACCCAGATCGTTTAATGCTTTGCGATCGTGGTAGTTTAGATGGGCTTGCCTATTGGCCCGGTGAGCAAGATGAGTTTTTTCAGTGTTTAAACACCAGCCTAGAAATCGAACTTAACCAGTATGATGCAGTGATCTTTTTTGAAACAGCTGCTAAGTCTGGGCAAAGTATTCATTCTAATAACCCTGTTAGAAACGAATCTGATCAGCAAGCTATTTTGCTTGATGACAAACTGCAAGCTGTTTGGTCACAGCACCCTAACTTTAATTTAGTGAAAAGTTCAGAGTCATTTATTCAAAAGGTGATGTTTGGCATCGACACTATCCGCAAGGTCATGGATAGTTATAACTAACAGCTTAATCAGTCATTAAACTGTTAGTTATCAGAATCTATTAACCACGATTATGTGGTCGAGCGTAGTCTATATCAGGCCCTTTTGGCACAACTTGAGTTGGGTTGATCATGGTGTGGCTAAAATAGTAATGACGTTTTATATGATAAAAATCAACGGTCTTACTTACACCTTCAATTTGATATAACTCACGTAAATAGTTGCTGATCGCCGGATAGCTCTCAATAGTACGCAAATTACATTTAAAGTGGCCCACATAAACACTGTCGAAGCGAATTAAAGTGGTAAATAAACGCCAGTCGGCCTCAGTCAATGTCTCACCCACTAAATAACGATTAGCTGTTAAGCGTTGCTCAATCTTATCTAGAGCAGCAAAGAGATCATCAAAGGCTTCCGTGTAAGCTTCTTGCGTTGTCGCAAAGCCTGCACGATACACCCCATTATTAATGTTGTGATAAACAAACTCATTAACTTCATCAATTTCAGAACGTAACGATTGCGGATAAAAGTCGCGTTCATTACCTGTTAGGGCATTAAACGCGCTATTAAACATTCTGATAATCTCAGCAGATTCGTTGCTAACAATACGCTGCGTTTTTTTATCCCAAAGCACGGGAACCGTAACACGACCTGAATAATCGGCTTTGTTACGCGTATAAATTTGATGCATAAATTCGCTATCGAAAAGTGCATCACCGGTGCTGTGATTGTCTTTATCAAAGGTCCAGCCATGCTCTAGCATGTCAGGACTTACAACCGACACACTGATATAATCTTCAAGGCCTTTTAAATGGCGAAAAATCAAAGTGCGATGAGCCCAAGGGCAAGCTAAAGAGACATAAAGATGGTAACGATCTTTCTCAGCTTTAAAGCCCGCATCACCACTTTGCCCTGCACTGCCATCTTCGGTAACCCAGTTACGTAACTGAGCTGCCTCACGTTTGAACTCACCTTGATTGTTATCGGTGTCGTACCATTTATCTTGCCATTGGCCATTTACTAGTAATCCCACAATAACCTCCTATAGTGTGCCAAATTTACCTAGCTGATAGTCACGCACTGCTTGCTGTAACTCAGCTTGGGTTGTCATTACAAACGGGCCCATATGAGCGATTGGTTGCTTAAGCGGCTCACCGGCTAGGATCAACGCCCCAGCACCAGTTTGCGAGTTAAACTCAATGTTACTGCCAGGCTCTAAAATCAATAAGCTGCCAGCTTTAACTGGACCGCCCTGTTCAGTATGAATTTCTCCAGTATGGATATAAATCATCACCTTAGTTTGCGCTAATGGTGCATGGTAAAACTGCGTACCAGCCGGTAAAGTCACATCAGCAAGCATGCCATCAGCGGCGAGGTCTTGTAGGCTAGAGTCCTGCTTTTCACCGGCAAACTGCCAGCTTCCTGCCAACGCTTTAAGCTCAACACCTTGCTCATTTTGAGTCGTTGGTGCTGGCGCTTCAGTGGTATCTTGATAACGTGGTGCTCTTAGTTTCTCGGCACTTGGCATATTGAGCCAAATCTGAAAACCGTGCATGCCTTCTTTAGCATCTGCTAATGGCATTTCACTGTGGATCACACCAAAACCTGTACTCATCCATTGCACATCACCAGCACGAATCGCTTTTTTGTTACCCATTTGATCTTGGTGCTCAAAGCCACCTTTAATAATATAAGTAAAGGTTTCAATACCACGGTGAGGATGCGCAGGAAAGCCGCCCATAAAATCACTGTGATCATCTGACTTAAGCTCATCGATCATTAAAAAAGGGTCTAAATACTTGCCATCAAAGCCAGGAATACGACTGATGTTTACGCCGTCACCATCTTGTGTGGCATGACTATTTAATTGTTGAATCACTTTCATAACTTTACTCCCGTAAATTGTATGAAATGATTGTAGGCGCTAATTTAACTAACAACCATGAGTAAAATTAGCGCTAATCATTCTATTTTTAAGAATGCTCATTTTGTTGTCTAGTTAACCTATCAGCGACTGTAGCACCCCGCTCTCCAACTTCTTTCTCTGGCCCTATGGTGCTATCGACTAAGGTTTGTTGCTCGGCGCTGGCATTAATGGCGGCACCAAAAATAATGATGTATGCACTGATATAAAGCCACATCAACATGATCACCACACCACCTAACGAACCATAAGTTTCGTTATAACTCGCAAATTGCGATACATAATATGAAAAACCGATTGATGCGATGATCCACAGTAAGGTGGCAAGCATTGAGCCTGGGGTGATCCAGCGCCATTTGGCAGGCGTTCTGTGAGGCGCATAACGATATAAAAATGCTAAAGCGCAATTAAAAATAATGGCTAATAGTGGCCAAGTAATAAGCTGAATCATTAAATCGATAAGCTCAGTTAAGCCAACTAAGTTAAGCACTATTGGCAAAATACCAATGATCAATAACGCCACCAGCGCAACCACAATAGCACCTAACGAAAATAAAAAACGCACCACTAATGCCATAAAAAACTGGCGCTTATTGCGCTGATGATAAGTAATGTTGCAGGCAGTGATCAGTGCTTGGCAGCCTTTACTGCTACTCCAAACAGTCAATAATAAAGTACCTATGGCACTGGCACTCAATACCTTTTGCGATTGCTGAGTGATACCACTAACCTGTAGCAAAATGATGTCACGGCTACTTTCAGGTAAAATGGCAATCACTTTATCAAGCTGATCATAAATATCTGTTGGCGAGGCAAAATATGCATACACAGAGACAATAGCCGCCAGCGCAGGGAAAATAGCCAACAGAGCATAAAATGCCACGCCTGCCGCCACAAAAGATAAATTGTCTTGTGATAGGTTGTGATAAACCCGCTTGCAGATATCCCACCAGCCTCGCATTGGGATCTCCATTGGTGAGCGAGCTTGGTAACCTCGGTTGTCCTTACTCATAAGCGACCTAAAAAATTGCTTTAATCACTCTCAAGCTGCAAACAACTTGCCAGTAATAATGGCGTCTGAATTGCATTAAGCTAAGCTTATAAAAACAGTATAAAGGTCCATGGAGTGGTGCGATGAATTATTATTTACTTATTAAAAATCAATTGGCTAGTTTGTTTACACCGACAGTTTCAGTAACATCGCAAGCAATCCCTGAGAGCTTATCTTGGCAAGACTTAAACTCTCAAATTACGCAGTTTTTACATACTACATGGCAAATGTTACCTGCACTAACACTCGGTATTGTAGCCATCATTATCTGCTACTTATTAGCTCGTCCTTTATCGTATTTATTAATCAAACCGCTTGGCTTTGTCAGTGAAAGTAAACTTTTACATGTGGTAACTAGGCGCTTTTTTAGCATCATTATCATCTTGTTTGGGGTGTACTTATTTTTGCGTCTTGCAGGGCTCACCAGTTTTGCCGTGGCGATTATGAGTGGTACTGGCTTAGTCGGGCTTATTTTAGGTTTTGCTTTTCGCGATATTGCCGAAAACTTTATTTCAAGTATGCTGCTTAGTGTGCAGCGCCCTTTTCGTATTGATGATGTTATCGAAGTTGATGGTCGTTTAGGGGTAGTTAAAAAGGTTACGGCTCGCGCCACCACCTTGGTTGACTTTGATGGTAATCACATTCAAATTCCCAATGCGACCGTCTATAAAAACGTCATTAAAAACCTCACCGCAAATCCTAAAATGCGAGGTCACTTTAACGTTGGCATTGGCTACGATAATGACATTCGCTATGCCCAACAATTAGCAATGAAAGTGGTTAATCAAAACCCTGCTGTTATTAGTGATCCGCCAAGCCAAGTGTTAATTGATTCATTAGGCTCAGCGACTCTTAATCTAACCATTTATTTTTGGGTCAATAGTAACGAACACAGTACTATCAAAGTGGCATCACAATTAATGCGAGAGCTGGTCAATACCTATTTAGCAGAGCAAATAAGCATGCCTGATGATGCTCGCGAGCGAATTATTTTAAATAGCGAAAACGAGACCGAGCAGCCAAACAATAGTGTAAGCGCAGAGCCAAAAACAGCAAAATCACTCGACGACCATAGCCTTGATGACGTTAGTAGTGATGCCGATGATATTCGCGAACAAGCCGATCAATCTCGCGACCCTGAGCAGGGTAGCAATATAATTTAAAGTACTTGCGAACTAGGCTTCATCATTGGGTTTATCTTGCATAGCACGCTTAAACCCTTTGACTGACGTCCCTAAATCTCCACCTATTCGAGATAATTTTTTTGTGCCAAATAACAGCACCACAATTGCAGCAATAATGACTAATTGCCAAACACTAATTCCTGCCATAACAACCTCATTTAAAAATAAAAGCGCCCTTACAGGCGCTTGTAAACACTAAAATTAGAAACTAGCTCGAACACCCAAGGCTACTTGAGTACCAAAACGCTCTAGATAACTCACTTGGTCAGTACGCTTGGTGTAACCCCAATAACGTTCATTCGTTAAGTTCGTTGCTTCGGCAAACACTGTGAATTGGTCACTGATGTTATAGCTCATGCTGGCATCTAACTGACCATAATCAGAGATCCAATATGGACCACCCCATGCATCAGGATCCGACAAGAACTTGCTGCGCCAGTTATACGCTAAACGTGCTTGGAAACCATATTGCTCATAGTAAACCACGGCGTTATATGAGTTTTTCGACATGCCTCTAAATGGCAAACCTGATTCTTTTAGCTCTGGTTCATCGTAACTACTGTCAACATAGGTGTAATTAAGCTGAAAGCCTAAGCCATTGAAAGGTTCGGGTAGTAAGTTTTCGAGCGACTGCTGATAAGCAAACTCAGCCCCTTTGATCGTTGCACCGTACTTACTCTTACCAGGGTAAGATGCAAAGTAACGCACACCTTCAATTTCAACTGGGCTTTCGACGTAATCGATAAATGATTTCAGGTCTTTGACAAACACCCCACCACTTAACGAGCTGCTGTCTTCAAAGTACCACTCTAAGGTCATATCGGCTTGATTAGCTTCTTCAGGTGTTAACGACGAATCACCCATAGAAAGTTGTGGTAAACCTTCACGATACGTATCAAAATTTGGCGCAAGCCACGGACGTAAGTAGCTTAAAGATGGGCGGCTAATCACTTGTGCCGCAGAGAAGCGGTAAATTAAATCATCGGTAATACTAAGCTTAAAGTTCATGCTTGGTAAAATGTTGCTGTAATCCCCTTTAAATGATTGCTCAACAGTTTCGCGCCAACCATTTTCAAGTGGTTTACCATCTTCTTGTAAGTCAATTAACGATAGATCATAAACCGACCCTTTAGAGCTCACTTCAGTTTGCGAGCCGCGAATACCAACGTTTAACATATACGGCATATTTGCAAGAGTGCTCTCGAGCGTCACTTGCGCATACGCAGTTAGAACTTCTTCGGTTACCTCATAAGTGCCCGATGAATTGAGCGATGCAACAATACTCTTATCGGTTGCTTCAGCATTAATTGAGCGATAATAAGCAAGTAACTTATCGTAGTCGAAACTTGGCCATGGCTCAGGTGTAATGCTACTTTCACCCTCTAAGAAGTTATCGAAATTCGCCTCAACAAACACATCACTTGGGATTTCAAAGAGGTTAAAGTCACCAACATTGACCACGGTGCTGTCATCGAATTCATAGCCATCGCGTTCTAAATATTGACCACCATTACTGAATTGGCTGGCATTTTTTGATGCATATTCAAGCTGACTTTTAGTTTGTTCAAGGTAAGTTAAACCAAAATCAACACGGGTCACTAAATCGCTTTCTGGCACAAATGTACCGGTAAACTTAAAGTCATTAACCGTGTCTTCAACCCCAGTACCTGTATTACGGCTATAGTGAGCACCGTATGATTGATCCGCAGTTAAGCCCGGCGATAAGGTCACATCTGGCAGCATATTACCCGTGGTGTAATCAATCCCAATTGAGTCAATAAAACCACGCGCAACAATAAAGCGGTTATCACCGCCGTTTTCGTTTTTCGCTCTTGAATGGGCAACATCTACAGCCAGTGTTAGGCCATCCATTGGATACCATTTAGCATTAAGGGCAAACTGATAAGTATCGGTTTTACGTGGGTTGGTTAAGTTGAGTAGCTCCACCATGGTGTTACCGGTTTGCGTCATTGATACTACACGGCCTGTGTCATCAAATTCTGCATCAGTAAACACTGGCGTGCCTGGCGTCCAGCTTTCATCATAGTTAACAAAACCGATTTGATAACGATGACCATCGGTGTTGTAACGTGAATAAAGAGCATCAAAGTTAATGTCTAGGGTATCTGTTGGGCGCCATTGCATTGCTAACGTCGCACCGACGCGTTCACGCACATCCTGCGCGTTGGCAAAATACATGTAACTCGGGATTTTTGAGGCAAATATTTCACTTTGCCCATCAATTTCTCCGTTGCCGTTCATGTCGACTGGCACACCTGCGCTGTCTGCCCCCCAACCTTCTTCTTCGTCAAAAAAACCGCTTGCCGAGTATGTGTCTGCACGTAAGGTTTTCTTAGAATACGCACCCGAGAAAAGCACACCAAAAGTATCATCATTAAAGTTGTCACCGATGATGAATGAAGCATGCGGGTGTACATCGCCTGTTCGAGATTCATAAATCCCTTTTGCTGAAGCGCTCAAGGTAAAGCCATCTTGGTCTAGTGGTTTACGAGTTTCGATATCAACGACCGCACCAATGCCCCCTTCAATTAAGCGTGCTTCTGGTGACTTATACACTTGTAGTGCCCCCACTAACTCTGAAGCAATCGTATCAAAGTTAAAGTCGCGGCCTGAGTTTTCAGAAGCCAGTTTACGACCATTCAACGTGGTAATGTTGTAGCCGCCACCTAAACCACGGACTAAAATATTTTGCCCCTCACCGCCATTACGAGTAATGGTGATGCCCGGAATACGCTGCAATGCTTCCGCTAAGTTTTCATCGGGGAACTTACCGATGTCATCAGCGACAACGACATCAACAACCGTCGTTGCTTCTTTCTTTCGAAAGTTTGATTCTTTAATACTGCTACGGATCCCTGTAACTTCAATAACCTCAACATCCTCTTCGGCCTTACTATCGTTTTCTTGTTGCTGGGCCGTCGCAGCGAAACTGACTGATGAGGCCAAAATCGAGCTTATCAGCACGCTCAAATATTTTTTTCTAGTTGTTGTTGCCATGATGATTTCCTGTTTTTAAATGTTCAGATTTTTTCACCATAAAAATGGTAATGAGTAAGGCCTTATATTTAATCTATAACAAAATGAAACAAACTAGCAACAATTAATTACCTAGTGAAACTTTCGATAGTTACGAATTAAGTTTCAAAAACAGCAAAAATGGCTTCGCATGCCTTTAAAGATGGGGAGTTAATTTCGAAAGTTACGATAATGATTTTTTCTGAAGATTTTCTTTTCGGTGGGGAGATTCGGTTTTTACGAACAATAAAAAAGGCGGCAAAAGCCACCTTTCAATAGTTCTATTTAACTAGAGAGTTAAACGGTAATCACTTCGATACCTAAGCTCGTTAATGATTCAACGAACTCTGCTGGCATATTTTTGTCGGTGACCAGCACATCGATTGATTTAAGCGGCAATACATTATACAAAGCACGCTTACCAAATTTACTTGAATCAGTGACTGCAATGACTTTATCTGCGCGGGTGCACATGGTGCGATTCAGCATTGCCTCGGGCTCATAATGAGTGGTGATCCCTGCTTCTGAGTCGATACCATCAACCCCTAAAATAACCTTTTTAAAGTTATATTTACTAAGTGCTTGCTCGACTTCATTTGAGTAAAAAGACATTGATTTCTTTCGTAATTGCCCACCCAGCATAAACACATTTGCATCTTCAATATCAGCCAGTACATGGGCAATATTAAGGCCGTTTGTCATCACAGTAAGGCCCTGCTTATTGGTTAATGCTTTGGCAACTTCTTCTGTGGTGGTACCAGAATCAATAATCAATGAATCGCCATCATCAACCAAACTTGCCACAGCTTTCGCTAATAACACTTTCACTGCGTAGTTTTCGTTATGCTTATCTTTTACCGAAAGCTCTTTAGCCAATTTATCGCAGGCAATTGCCCCACCACGTGAACGGACAACTAAGCCTCGTTTACCGAGCTCGTTAAGATCATGGCGAATGCTAACCTCCGAAATATCAAAGGTCTTTGCAAGATCTTTAACATTTACTTTGCCATTTTCCTCGGTCATCAGGACGATTTTTTGTCTTCTTTCTATTGTGGTTAGCATAGCTGGCCTGTTGTTTTAATAGCTGCTTTCAAATTTGTAGTTCAATATTACACAATTTACAGTTTCAAAGCCAAATTTAGTTTCGAAATTAAATAAAACTTTCAAAACTTACGAATTTTGTTTTATGATTATTTCACAACAAACTTCTTTGGTGACAAAAATGACAACACAAAGCTCACTGTTAGAGCAAACAGAACACACCAATCGCACGCAATTACTGCCTATGATGATTATAGGTGGCTTGTTTTTCTTATTTGGTTTTATAACCTGGCTTAACGGCTCCTTGATCCCATTTTTACAAATGGTCTGCGATCTCAACCATATTGAAGCTTACATGGTGACACTGGTGTTTTATATCGCCTATACCGTTATGGCACTGCCAAGTGCTAAGATTTTGCAAATATTCAGCTATAAGCATGGTATGTCGTTTGGTTTAGGTACCATGGCATTTGGTGCACTGTTGTTTATTCCTGCGGCACAAATTCAGGCTTACTGGTTGTTTTTGGTTGCCTTATTTACTTTAGGTAGCGGCCTTACCTTATTACAAACCGCTGCGAATCCTTACATCGTGCTTATTGGCTCTAAAGACACAGCAGCCGTGCGCATTAGCATTATGGGTATTCTCAATAAGAGTGCTGGTGTGGTGGCTCCATTGCTCTTCTCAGCGATTGTATTTAGCGACATTGCCAACTTTAGCCCAGAAGCTCTGGCTCAATTAAACAGCATTCAAAAGCAATTACAGTTACAAGAACTGGCTAATCGTTTAATTACTCCTTACCTTTTAATGGCAATCGCATTAGCAATATTAGCGGCGTTAATCATGCTGGCCCCGCTACCTGATATTGAACAACCAAAAACCAGCAACAACAGCGAGAGTAAATCAGTCCTGCAATTTCCACACTTAGTTTTAGGCGTGATAGCCCTATTCTTTTACATAGGTGCAGAAGTCATTGCCGGCGACACTATTGGCCTTTACGGCAAAGAACAAGGGGTATTGCAGTTCGCAGAACTCACCTCTTACACCATGGGCTTTATGGTGCTGGGTTATGTTTTAGGTATCGTGTTAATTCCTCGCTTTTTTAGTCAGCAACAGGCGCTGATATTTTCCGCGTTAAGTGGTTGTATGTTTTCACTTGGTATCATTTTGATTGAACCGCAACAAACTGCGATTGCAAACGTAGTGCTCTTTTGGCTTGCTGATAACAGTTTTCCAGATACCGTGTTATTTGTTGCATTACTTGGCTTATCGAATGCGCTGGTATGGCCGACCATTTGGCCAATGGCCCTTGCAAATCTTGGCGATAAAACCCAAACCGGCGCGGCATTACTGATTATGGGGATTTCAGGTGGCGCGCTATTGCCTTTGGTATACGGTGTATTTGCAGAATATACGGGCAATGCACAACAAGCTTACTATCTGTTGATCCCTTGCTATGCGTTTATTCTTTATTACGCACTGATTGGTCACAAACTAACAAGTTGGCGTAAGTAAAGACATGGGCAGGCTTAGTTGTTTTAATATTTAACTAGCCTGCAATTTTTCTGATGTGAAATAGCCCAGTAGCAAAAATTCACGCACGGTAAAAATACACTTATAAATTAAATACTCGTCACGCTTATCAGGGCTCACATCTGAAAGAGATAAGGCTTGCTGCGCTATTATGCGCTGTTGCTGCAGTGAAGAAATAGTAAATAAACCTGTGAGTTTATCTGCTAATTGCGAAGATGAAAGAGCACCTTCTGCAATCAGCTCTGCGCCTTTTAAGCATGCCGTACGCTCAGTCGTAGTTAGTGTATTTGCTAGCATTAAATCTGTGAAAGCGACTAAATTAAAATACAGTTGCTCATTTGGCTCCAGTTCTAAAATAACCGCCTGCATTTGCGTGACCACATCCCGATGCGCCACTGTTTTAAGCACCTCAAAATGATTGTCATCCACTTTATCAAATAGCTGAGTCGCAGCCACTGGCGTAATAGTCGCACCGAATAATACAGCTAAACATTTAATGGCATTTCGCCTTTGTAGATCAGCCATTGAACACCCCATTTTGATAATGTCGTGCAGCATGATCGGCGGCTCTTGCAGTAAATGCCATATAGGTTAACGAAGGGTTCTGATAACCCGACGAGCACATAAACGAGCCGTCAGTGACATAGACGTTACGCACACTATGAATTTGGTTGTAACGATTAAGCACTGAGGTTGTAGCATCATGTCCCATGCGCGCAGTTCCCATTTCGTGGATGGCTTGCCCCGGCGCTGAGCCTTTATCGTACGCTTGCACATTTTGATAACCAGCTTTGCTGAGCATCTCGACGGCTTGCGCTTTAATATCCTCGCGCATGCGCTGCTCGTTTTCAGCAAATTGGCAATCAAAATTAACTAAAGGTAATCCCCATTGATCTTTTAATACCGGATCTAAGCTCATTTTATTACGATGATAAGGCAGGCATTCACCAAAGCCTATTAATGCAACTTGCCAAGGCCCAGGTTTGGCAAGCTCTTCTCGAAAAGCCTTACCAAAGCTAAGTTCTTTAAAGCCCCGTCGCCAATCTTTTCGTGTTGCGTATCCTTGATAGCCATAGCCGCGAATAAAGCTATGCTGCTCGTTATCATCAAGGTTTCGAAAGCGCGGAATATGAAAGCCAACGGGTCTGTCGCCATCATTAAAGTCATCAGCAAAACCTTTTGGTTCACCCGTTGCACCAACCCTAAAATGGTGATCCATGAGGTTATGACCAAGCTCTCCACTATCGTTCCCTAAGCCATTAGGAAAACGTGCAGAGGTTGAATTTAATAACAAGGCTGTTGTTGCCACCGTTGATGCGCAGCAAAAAATGATGTTCGCTTGCGCGATACGCTCTTTTTTAGATTCAGCATCAATTACTTTCACACCTGTGGCTTGCCCGCTTTCTGGATTGTAAATAATCTCTTTGGCAATGGAGTGAGTCTGAATAGTGAGTCGCCCAGTACGCATCGCTGCAGGTAAGGTCGAGGCTAAACTACTAAAATAACTACCGGTTGGACAACCCCGCATACAGCGGTTGCGCTTGCTGCATGGAGCACGACCTTGCTCAGGCTTTGCCTTAGTTAAATGCGCAACTCGCCCGATGGTGAGGTGCCGATTAGTGTAGTGAGTTAATAAACTTTGTTTAAGCTGCTGCTCTACGGCATTAAGCGCAAAAGGAGGTAAGTAAGGTCCATCTGGTAGCTGAGGTAAGTTCAGCGCTTCGCCAATAACCCCGATATAGGCTTCGACTTTATCGTACCAAGGCGCAATATCTTGATAGCGCACAGGCCAATCAACGCCGTGACCATCTTGTTTGTTGGCTGCAAAATCTATATCACTGAGGCGCAAGCATTGCCGCCCCCAAGTTAATGAGCGCCCACCAAGATGATACCCTCTGATCCAATCAAAACGCTGTGATTCTTGATAAGGGTGCTGCAAATCATTCACAAACCAGTGTTTTATTGATTGCTTGGTGGCATAGCCAGTGCGTGCTTGTTTAGCTTGGTTGCGCTTTTCTAGCAAGCTGGGCCTGTCGCGAAATGGCAGTTGCCAATCGTCTTTAAAGGCAGTGATATAGTCAGTACCATGCACAACCTGCCTGCCACGTTCCAGCAGCAGTACATTGAGCCCTTTTTCGGTTAGTTCTTTAGCAGCCCAGCCGCCAGTAATGCCACTGCCAATAACAATGGCATCGAATACTTTTGCCTGCATTCTCACTTAACTTTTAAAAGATTTGCTTACCCGCACAGATTGTTGCTTGAACAGAAAAGTCTTTATCGAGCAGGGCAAAATTAGCCTGTTTACCTACCGCAATACTGCCTATTTGCTCCGCTTTATTTAAAAACTCAGCGGGTACTAAACTGGCCATGTTAGTTGCTTCGACTAGGCTTGCGTCGGTTAGGTTATAAAAGCGCTCAACGCCAACTTCCATGGTTAATGTACTGCCAGCTAAAGAGCCGCTCTCAGTTCTTGCAACACCTTGCTCAACCACAATAGGAAGCTCACCTAAACGGTAGCGACCATCTTGTAAGCCTCCGGCGCTCACACAGTCTGTGATCAGAGCAATTTTATCTGCCCCTTTTAAACGGTAAACCATGTTCATGATGCTCGGATGCAAATGAATACCATCAGGAATAAGCTCAACCATGGCATCGTTGTCCATCAATAATGCGCCAGTACAGCCGGGATCACGATGATGAATACCGCGCATACCATTAAAAATATGCACACCACCGAAGGCTCCATGAGCAAGAGCTTGTGTTGTTTGCTCAAAATTAGCATCTGTATGACCCAGCATCACACGCACACCCTTATCGGTGATATAGCGGATCATGTCGGGGGATTTAAGTAGTTCTGGCGCTAACGCAAATGAGCTTAAGCAACCTTCACATGCGGCATAAATTTCATCAAATCGCTGTTTAGTAAGCTCTAAAAAAAATGACTCGTTATGCGCGCCTTTATGAGCTTCGGCAAAGAATAAACCTTCGTTATAAGCCCCTAGCAACTGCGCTCCAGCCAAGCCTTTTTGATAGGCACTCGCCATATTTTTATAAGCTTGAATTGAGACGTCCCAGTCTGCAGTCACCGTTGTGCCAACAAAACCCGTTACGCCATGCTTTGCTAAAGAACGAGAAATAGTCTCTAGTGATTCAGGGGTGCCGTCCATAATATCGCAGCCTTCCCGGCCATGAATATGTAAATCGATAAAGCCCGGAAATAAACTGTGCTCACCTAAATCAATTACCTCGACCTCGGGCGCTATTTGCGTAGTAATGGCAGTAATTTTACCTTGCTCGACCAAGACCACGTGATCGAGTAAAACCGCATCAGCAGTCACCACTTTTGCGGCTTTTAAGTAATAACGATTAAGATGCGTTGGAATTAGCATGAACACTTCCTATTATTGCAGCGCCTCTTACGCCGCTAGAATCACCAAATTTTGCGCGCTTCACTTCTGGCACGGCAAAACCTGAAAATAAATGAGTTTGAATCGCGTCAGGGAGTTTTTCTACTATTGCATCAATGAGCGACAACCCGCCCCCAAGCACAATTACTTCTGGGTGCAAACTTTTACTAATAGCAGCAAAGGTTTCGCCAAGAATATCTAAGTAACAGGCAAGCACCTTTAAGGCTTGTTCATCACCACGTTTGATATCGTTTGCCCATTCAATCGCTGATTTAGGAGATTGCGTAATATGCTGGTACAAGGTTTGTACGCCGGGCCCTGCAATATAACTTTCTACACAGCCATTTAAACCACAGCCGCATTTCAAAACAGGCAGCTGGTATTTTTGTTGTAGATACGCAGACAGTGGTAAATGGCCGTACTCCCCTGACATGCCCAAACCTTGGTTAAACAAGGTTCCATCAATACACATACCGCCCGCCGCACCAGTGCCAACAATGGCACCGAATACTCTACTATAACCTTCACCAGCTCCGCCATTTGCTTCTGATAAAGCGAAACACCGGGTGTCATTTAATATCGCAACAGGGCGTTTTAATAATGCTTGAAGATCGTTGGCAATCACTTTACCTGTGGCACACGGCACATTAGCCGACAGCACTTTACCTTCATCATTAACGATACCTGGCATACCGATGCCCACCGCACCTTGGCAACCCGATAGCTCATCGGCTTTAATTACCTGCTGATAAATTGCGTGCAAAAATTGCTGATAGTCATCCGTTGGCGTAGTAATACGCCAACTTTGCTGTTGCTCTAAATTATCATTAAAAATGGCGGTCTCTATTTTTGTACCACCAATATCGAGTCCGTAAACAGCCATACTTTACCCAACACTACTTAGCGAGAAGTTAATGGGTAAATAGTTACCCCTTTTACAACACGGTTAACTTCGCCCGTAGGACAAGGGTTATCAGGTGTTAAACCGAGTGACATTGATTTATAAAATGCAAAAATCTGACAATAGACAATATAATACAGACCTTGCCAAACATCATCTAGCTCGACCAGTTCAGTATTTAACGCCAGCTTTTTAACCGCTAAACACTGTTGGTCATTTAGTAGTTCATTAAATAAATCAGTATCATACAAACTACTATAAAAATCACTTGAGGCCATTAACATCACTGCGGTTTTATCATTAATAATGGTTTTAGGACCATGACGAAAACCAAGTGGGGTTTCAAAGTAACTTATTAAATCACCATTGGTCAGCTCTAAGCACTTTAAGGCCGCTTCTTTAGCATAGCCGAGCAATGAACCTGCTCCTAAAAACACCAAACGTTCAATGTCAGTTTGCGCAAAACCCTTGATCTCTTCAAGTTGCGTGTCGAGCAGCTGCTCTGTCTGCGTGGCCACTTGTGCGAGCTGGTTAACATCAGGGGTAAAAATACATAAGGTTGAAAGCAGCATTGAGGTGAAACTGCTGGTCATAGCAAAGCTTTCATCAAGAGTTTCTTTTGGCATAAGTACACTAAAGCTGTTTCTTTTAGCTGCCGCCCTTTTCGCTAACTCTCCATTTTCATTACAGGTAATAACTAAGTGGAAGCACTTTTCAACAACTTGCTCTGAGATATCAACCGCCGCGACACTTTCAGGGCTATTACCTGAACGCGCATAAGAAACAAGTAAAGTGGGCGTGCTCTTTTGTAAAAAACCATGTGGGTTAGACACAATGTCGGTGGTGCTAACTGCACGCACATTTAAATCTGTTTTGGCTGTTAAGTGAGGTGCTAATGCTTCGCCAACATAGGCCGATGTGCCAGCCCCCGTTAATACGATTTGCAGTCCTTTTAATGCCAAAATTGGCGCTAAAAATGCACTTATTTCTGCTCGATGCGTTTCAATAATAGCCGCTGTATTGCACCATGACTCTGGCTGCTGAGAGATTTCTCTTGCTGTCCAATATGCGTTTTGCTGCTTAAGCTCTGTTTCGTTTAATGATAAAAACTGCGTCATAATTAATTCTCTCTCAACACCACTTATTGATTACAAGCACGCGAATAGGTATTCGTTACTTCCATTATTTTATTGAGTACTAACTCACGTGGTGATGAGTTAATTTGGCCATTGATCAATGCCTTATATTGCGCTGGCATAAACTGACTAAGCAAGGTCTGAGGAATAATTTGCCCTTCTAAGTTTTCAAACAGTTTTTCTACTGTTTGTTTTATTTCGTCTTCAGGCCAGTAATAACGAATACGGTCGCTATAACTATAAGCTCTAAACAGCTTAGCTTCAGCACCTTGTGTTGGGTAAAACTTATTCCAGTAATGTGGCTTTTCTAGCATGATACGTTCACACACATCACGTAAATTAGAACGCTGACCAGCTTCGACTAATTGATCTTCAATATAAGATAACGCAAACAACCCTTCGCGTAGCGCATAGGTAAGCTGTGGACCCACTTTCAATATGGCAAAGTGATCTTGCACCAACTCGTGATAGCAATGATCTGGCTGATAGTCGGTAGAGTGAGCTTCATAAACAAGATTATCGACAGTGGTGATAAACTCTTTCAGTTTTTGCGCTTCATTACGTTGGTAATCAAAAACTTGATGGTTATCAAATTCAACTCCCGGCTGCACAACAACAGCAATAACACGCGACCACACATCGCTTATGTTTAAGTTAGCAAATGCAGCCTGGTGTAATTCGATTGTTTGCTGTACCCCCTCAACATGAGATACCTCAATAATTTCATGTTCTTCTGTAGCGCCACCCGGAGGAGGAACCTCAGTACCCACCACATAAAGAATATCGTTACCTTTTGCTACCGACTCAGCGGCTTGGCACATCAACGCTGCACGCTTGGCAATTTCGGCATCAGCTAAACGTTCTCCATCGTCAGCGCATGGCATACTGGCATCTAAATGAATTTTCTTAAAACCCGCGCTTGCATAGGCTTTTACTAGGTCAACAGCTTTTACCATTGCAACCTCTGCAGGCTCATTTACCCAACACACTGGACCTAAATGATCACCCCCCAAAATAATGCGCTGGGTATCTAACCCTACTTTTTCCGCTATTGCATGAACAAACTCAACGAAGTCATGGGGCTTCATTCCTGTGTAACCACCAAACTGATTAACTTGATTCGCTGTAGCTTCTATTAAAATTTCGGTGTCATCATTTAGAGCTTGCAACATTGCTGCTTCGATAACGAGCGGGTGTGCACAACACACAGAATAAATACCCTGCGCTTGCCCTACTCGATTGTTATTTATAATCGTTTTTAATGCATTCATGGTTTTCTCCAAGCAGCTTACGCTAATGGTTAGATACGTGATTTGAAATTACAGTAGCACAGCGCGAAACGCTGCGCAACAAAACGAAAGGTAACGAAAGGCGCAAAACAAGTTAAAAACACACTAAACACGGTATTCTATAAGGGTTAAAATAATAAAAACCAAAGTTACGAAAGAATTTGAAAGCATTTAATTGTAATTGACTTTGAGTTGCGATATAACAGAAACAACTGAAACCCACTATTAAAATAATCTCAGTGATTTAGGTATCGTTATGACAATAGATAGACGTAGTTTTTTAAAATCTGCCGCAGCCATTACCGCCGCGACAGTCGTGACTGGTTGTGCGAAAAGCCAACAAGGTGATAATCAAAGCACACCTCTTGCAGCACAAGGTAAAAGCGTAATGGGCTTAGCTGTGCCAGCAATGGATGTGGTACGTGTTGGTTTTATTGGAGTTGGTCAACGTGGTAGCGGCCATGTAAAACACCTTTGCCATATTGAAGGTGTTGAAATTAAAGCTATTTGCGACACAGATCAGCTGATGCTAGATAAGTCTGTTAATTATGTTGTTGAAAAAGGCTTACCTAAACCAACTGCTTATACGGGTTCTGATAAAGCCTATTTAGACATGCTTGCTCGCGATGACATCGACATTGTGATCATTTCAACGCCTTGGAAATGGCACACACCGATGAGTGTTCAGACCATGGAAAGTGGTAAGCATGCCTTTGTTGAAGTACCTGCAGCAACCACGATGGAAGAGTGTTGGCAACTAGTAAACACTGCTGAGCGCACGCAAAAGAACTGCATGATGATGGAAAACGTTAACTACGGCCGTGACGAGTTAATGGTATTAAACATGGTTCGTAAGGGGATATTTGGCGAGTTACTACATGGTGAAGCCGCTTATATTCATGACCTGCGTTGGCAAATGAAAGAAATTGACCGCAGCACAGGTTCTTGGCGCACTTACTGGCATACAAAAGTAGACGGTAACTTATACCCAACCCATGGTTTAGGCCCTGTTTCTCAGTATATGAACATCAACCGTGGTGACCGCTTTGATTTTGTTACATCAGTTAGCTCACCTGCACTTGGCCGCGCAGCTTACGCAGAGCGTGAATTTCCTGCGGGCCACGAACGCCGCTCACTGAAATTTACTGCTGGCGACATGAACACCAGCATTATTAAAACAGTGAAAGGTCGTAGCATTATGGTTCAGCACGACACCACAAGCCCTCGCCCGTACAGCCGCCATAACCTAATTCAAGGTACTAATGGTACATTTGCTGGTTTCCCTAATCGCATTGCTCTTGAAGATGTGCCACCAGCTATCGCGAAAATTTACCAACAGCAATATGAAGCAGAGCTCGCTGCCTGGGAGAAAGCAGGTTCACAGGGTCGTAAGCCACATATGCAAAACTTTCATAGCTGGGATCAAGATATGGAAAAGTGGCGTGCTGAGTTTGATCACCCACTATGGAAACGCATGGGTGAAGAAGCGGTCAAGAACGGTGGCCACGGCGGTATGGACTTCATTATGCTTTGGCGCATGATCTACTGCTTACGCAATAATGAGCCACTCGATCAAGATGTATACGATGCCGCAGCATGGTCATCAATCTTCCCGCAAAGTATGGCATCGGTTGCTGATAGAAGTAACAGCAAAACGATTCCAGATTTTACCCGTGGCGCTTGGCAAACAGGTAAGCCACTAGGGATTGTGTCTTAACACTTTCTCTCCTTGGAACACTAAAAAGCCCGCCCTTTGCCCTGCGGGCTTTTTTATTAATACACAAGTTATGCATCCATATGATGATGCTTTGATGATCACTTATAGGGTTAATGAAAGACTCAGCACAAAACGGCGACCAAATTGCTCGACTTTCATAAGTGATGAGGCGTCGTTTGTTTGCACCTCTCTAACTAGGCTTTTATCTGTGGCATTAAAAATATCAAACCGCAATGCAACTAAATCAGAGAAAAGCCAACTGTAACTTAGGTCTACACTTGTAAAATCATCGACATAAACATCTGCATTATTCGATAAGTCTCGTTGCTCTAAAAAATCACTCCGGTAATTAAGGTTAACTGCACTTTGCCATTTCTTTGCATTAAACAGTAAACGCAGATTTGCAGTTAATTCAGACACCCCTTCAATATCTGTGTTGTCGATTTGCTCCGCCGTTAATTTGGCGTCCAATAACTGACTAACACTCGATATCATTCGACTTTGCAGTAGAGAATTTGATAATACAGGTAGTTTCAAGTCAGTACTAAACTGCAGCCCACTAATTGCTGCTTGCCCATCATTATTGGCCTGTAAAGCTGGGTATTGCTGCTGTTGATAGGTTACGTTTTTGATTTGTTCAACAATAAAGTTATCGAGCTGATGATTAAAGGCCATCAATTGCAAACTACTCTCTTCCCCTGACCAATTGAAAGATAGGCTTGTGGTGTTGGCTACTACAGGCTCTAAAGCAGGATTTCCTAATTCGGCATAGGGTAAACCACCAGAATTAACATGTAGTTTAGGGTTTAAATCAGAATAGTTAGGCCGATTCACTGCACGGCTATAACCTAAGCGAGCAAGCCATTGCTCAGACAACTGCCATTTGAAATTCAAAGAAGGTAACCAAGTAGAAATGTTTACCTGCTCAGAAAGCTTTGCTAATTGGCCATTCTCATTAAGCTCATGCCCTAATGTTTTACTTTTTACATAGCTGTGTCTGAGCCCAAAAGCAGTCGTTAATCTTTTAAGTTCTGGTATTTGCCATACGCTGTGCATATAGCTTTCATAAGCAGTAAATTCGGTTTCATAACTATTTAAGTAATCATTGGCTTGCCCATCGGTAAATGGTAAGTCAATATCATACAACTGTAAAAGGTCACGTTTTGGGATCAGCCAAGCTTGTGTAGGGTGTGACAGAAAATCGGCTTCAAATGCCGTATTTAATGGCTCTAACCAACGGCCATCAAGCGCTGGTAAATCAGTTAACTGTGTTTGAGACAAACTTACATCTTGACGAAGATACTGATGAGAGTGCATAGACTTTACTGCGCCAAACTGTAAACTCGACAACCCCCAAATAGATGATATTTGCCAAGTGCCATCTACCCCCCATTCTGTTACTTCATCGTTTACTTCAATCTGGCGGCGGCTTAATTGTGATAACTGTGAGTAACTATCAACAAGCGCTAAATTACTGTCCAATTCGTAGTAGGCAAGCTGTTTTCCTGAAATAGAAATCTCTGCAGGTACAGCTTTTAAGTCAACATGAGTTCGGGTGATTGGGGTTTGCGTTTCACTCAACGATTCACTGTGGCTGTAAAATGGACTTATTTGCCAGTGGCTGCCATCTTTTGCATACCATGTAGGTAATATTTGTAAGGTTTGCGTATGGTAGTAAAGGCCTGATTCTTCGCGTGAAGATTTACTTTTTGCCGCATTAAATTGCACCGTTTGAATACTGTTTTGATGCTCACCTAATATGGCTGTTGCATCATCACTTGATGGATTAATTGAGAGCCGGTGCTCATCGTAGGTAAAATCGGTGTCTGAACGAAGCCAAAGTGTATTTAATTCAAATCGCTGATTAGGCTGCCAAGCAATATTTGTGTAATAGCTTGCACGAGTTCTATCTTCATGTTCGATAGTAAGTGCTAACGTATCGGTGGGAACTAAGCTATTATTTTCAAGCCCTTGCCACTGATAAGCTGCAGGTGCTCCACCATTATTTCCCCAATGCCACGTTTCAAATTGAAATTGCCTTTGTAAGCGGTTTTCGTAATTAAACTTAACGACAGCAGCTAACTTATTGTCAGCTGAAATAGTATTGGCAACTAAACCAAAGCTTGGTTGAAAGTTACGCTCACCTGCAAGGGCTGCACTGGTTAAGGTTACTTTTAGGTGATCATCATCAAATGAAAGCGGATCATCACTGATCAAGTTGACTGTCGCTCCAGCTGCTCCGCTAGGTAACCTTGCATCAGCGAGTTTATATACGGCAATATTGGAAAAAAGCTCGGCGCTGAATGTATCAAAACGATACTGCTGACCATATTGATTCGAGTTACGAACGTTTTCAGTATTTGCTAATCTGTGCCCATTTAACAAGGTTAATTGATACTCAGGGCCTAGTCCCATCGCATTAATATTAAGTGCTTCTCCGCGGTCTCTTGAAATACTTACCCCAGGAATTGCTTGTAGTGCTTCAGCCAAATTTTCAGCAGGTAGAAGAGAAAGCATTGTGCCGCTAGCAAAGTCAGCCTCGCCAATGTAGTTTTGTTTTTGCTGCTGCGCGTAATCGGCACTTTGTTGGTAATCGCGGGCATAAACCACAGAAGAAGCCTGATTGTTTTTATCACCTTTCACTGTCACTTCCTCTATATAGGGCTGTGACAGTGAGTGATGTTGTGTCTGGCTTGGTTTGGAAATAATAATGCCCGATGATGTTTGTTGCCAAATAAAGCCATGTTTTAGCAACAGGGCATCAAGGCTTGCCTCTAGACTAACTGTTCTAGGTAACGTGGCTGAGTGTAAGATAACTGAGCTTACTAGGTTGTCTGGATAAATAATTGCAACTTGGTACTGATCAGCCAGATCATTAAGCGCTGTTTTTAGAGTGCTTTGTGCAGCAAACAGCTGCTTGGCATACAAACCAAACAGCATCAAAACACAGCAGAAAATACGCCACATTAACTTACATCCTCATTGCTAGAGGAAAATATTGTGCCTATTTTCAATGAAAGGTTTATGACAACATCATATCAGTTTTCATCCTTTTTACTTAGCTCAATGCTATCGGGGTATTGGTTTACATCAAGTTCATTTAGCTGAGCGATGAGCTTTGCAGCACCAAGAATGTCGTCAACAGCAAAGCGACCACTTACATGTATATCACTTGGTACATTACTTAATACCACAGGTTTTTCGCTATAACGATTTAACTGAAATAATGCATCATTGATAGACACGTTATCTAAGTCCAACCATCCTTGCTGCCAATCAGGTTGTGAGGCATTAAATTGCAAGACCTGTATTGTAGAATCACTTACTCGGGCACGCTGCCCTTTCACTAATTCAACGTGCTGCGTTCCATCTAAACTGGTTACTGAAACTTTACCATGAAAAACATCAACTAATGTTTCTCGCAATGTTTTGTCCACATTAAAAGCCGTACCAAGAACTTCGATCGTGGCATTGCCCGTATCAATTGTGAAAGGGCGCGATTCATCACGATGTACAGAAAAATATGCTTCGCCATTTGCTAAGGTTGCTTTTCGAGCATGACTATTCTCACTGAACTCAAGTTGCGTATTCACGTTCATTGCGACCTGTGTACCATCAGACAAATTCACTTGTTGTGCTTTACCACTAGTAAATTGTTGAACAGCTACAAGATCAGAGGACGATATGGGCGGCTGTTCATTCACTGGCATTAAAGTCCACATGAAAATAGCAAAGCATGCTGCTACAGCACCGCCCCCCCAAGAATACTGCGCTAAACGACGGCGTTTTTTAGCTTGTTCAAGTTGTTCATTCTGTTGTGCATCCACCAGCTCAAGCGCGGCTAATAATGCAGGGTCGTCCCAAATAGCCTTTTCTAGCGCATTATCAGATTCATAATCATGTTGGTGTGAAAAATTCATCGTTGTCTCAATTGCTGGTAATACTAATATGACGGATTAACTGTCATGACGGGGACATTCATGTACTAAAAAATACTCAGTCATGGCATTTTTCAGCATATCCATTGCCCGTGAAATATGTTTTTTAACTGCTTCTTCTGAGATCCCCAAACTACTTGCAATCTCAGCTCGTGTTTGGCCTTTAATACGGCGGCGAATAAACACATCTCTGCGCAATGCCGGCATTTGCGACAAAACGCGCTGATAAAGTTCAATACGTTGCTCATATTCAAGTGCGGACTCAAGCGATAACGCCTCACAATGAGGCTCATGCTCTAAACTTTCTGGTGTTTTTTTCTGCTCACGGTGGTGATCTATTATCAAGTGCTGAGCCATCCGATAACCATATGCGAGCGGATTATCTATCGCGTCTAGGTGTTCTGATCTAAGTGCCTTGAGAAGTAGCTTCTGAAATAAATCATCCGCATCAGCACGCTCTGCCACTGCTTTGCAAAAAAAGCCTTTTAAAGCGTCTTGATTTGCTATGAAGCATTGTAAAAGTGTTCTGCTTTGCTCTGTGATCTTATTATCAAAGCCGTTAGTCATTGAAGGTAAAGACATATTTAAGTTAAAGGCTAGCTTATTTATCTGAGTATGACGTAAATGCTAGCCTAAAGGGGACAGCTGTTTGATGATCATTTCGTTACAGTTTTAAGTAACTATCGACTTAAAAGTGTCATGAAAGCTTCATTAAAAAATAGGTCCCCTTCTTTGTTAATGCAGCGTCTTTAGAGGCGAATTTAAACCAAATATTGCATTTAACAGGAATTAACCCTCATGACTTACCGTGCATTTTCATTATCACCTTTAGCGCTTGCTGTTGGCTCATTATTAATTGCTCCCACCTACGCAGAAGAAAACCCAGAGCCAATGGAAGAAATTGTTGTCACTGGCAGCTACATAAAAAGCTTAGAAAAAGCGATTGATTTAAAACGCACTAATATTGGCTTCTCAGATTCAATTGTCGCGTCTGATATCGCAGATTTCCCAGAACAAAACTTAGCAGAAGCTTTACAGCGTATGCCGGGTGTTACGATTGAGCGTAATAAAGGCCTAGGTCAAAAAGTAAATGTACGTAGCTTACCGTCTGAATTTACCTTTGTTTCTATTAACAACCTTGCGACAGCCTCAGGCAGTGGTGGCCGTGATGTTGAATTTGATATGTTTGCGTCAGAAATTATTCAAAGTGTCACCGTTAAAAAATCGCCAACAGCCGCAGATGAAGAAGGCGGCATTGCAGGCTCTGTTGCAATTACGACTGCTCGCCCATTTGACTATGATGGTCGTCAAATAGTGGCATCGGTTGAAGGCGCATATAACGATATCTCTGAGCAAAGCGATCCTAAGTTTGCGTTTTTAGCGAGTAATACCTTTGGTGATTGGGGCGCGCTTGCTTCATTCGCTTATTCAGAGCGTACAAATAGAACAGATAGTAACTCTGGTATTGATTTTCGTCCTCTGTCACGTTGGACAGAAAAATCAGGTTCATCACAATGGCAATCAGACCAAACTGTTGACGTTTTAGAGCGCGATACGGGGATCACTATCAATGATCGCTTCGACAAAGATGAAACCAGCCGCGTTGTATTTATAAATAAAGTCGGCGACAGAGCTTACTTAACTGAACAAGAAAAATGGGGCGCAACTTTATCACTACAATACAAACCGAGCAGTGAATTTAGCCTCACTTTTGATGCGCTACTGGGTAACTTTGATAATCATGAAGACCAGTATGATGCCGCAGCCTATTCAGCTTCAAGTATCAGTGCATTAGAAAAAATAAACAGTTACGATAACACCACCCTTGCAGATTATGGTATTACCGTTTTAACTGATGTTAACTATGCCGCAACGCAGCATGAGTTTTTAAGCAAAGAAAATAGTAGCGATACAGACTACCAGCAATTTAGCTTAACCCTTGATTGGATGATAGGTGACTGGGAAGTTTACGGTGTCGTTGGCTACAGTGGTGCAGATAAATTAGCTGAGACAACTAATTTAAAGCACACTGCTTATGGCCCAACTCGCACTCGTTACACATCAACAGGCGGTGAAACCATTGCCAGCGATAACCCCGACACATTCGATATGTATAATTCTCCTGAAGCTTATACATTTGATTACTATGAAGTAAATCTTGAAGATATCTCTGATGACAAATATGCAGCTCAACTCGATTTTAGCCGCCATTTTCAACTAGATTTCTTCCCTGCATTATCAAAAGTTCAGTTTGGTGCGCGTTATACTGATAAATCAAAACAACGTAATTATGGTAGCAACCGAATCACAGGCCCTAGCGCAGGTGATTCATCGTGGGTAGGCACACGTACCTTAGCTGATAGCGAAATACATACTATTTCAGATTTAGTGTCAGGTGGTGAGTATTTATCTGACGTATCGTCTAAACAAGACTGGAGTCAAATTTCAAATAGCTATGCGCGTAATGAATTACGTTACGATGGTTTCGGCGTTGACTACGCACCGGATCAATTCTACGAAGTGTCAGAAAAAACCACCGCCATTTATGCGATGGCTGATTTTGCATTTGAAATTGGCACCTTACCTGCCACTTTAAATACCGGTGTTCGTTACATTGATACCAATGTAGATTCTTCAGGATATCACCAAGTGCAAGCTAATGATGGCAGCACAAATTATACGCCAGCACCTATCTCAAAAGAAGGTAACTATAAAGAAACTCTACCTAGCATTAACTTTAGCTTAGAGCTTACTGACAACTTACTATTCCGCGCGGCAGCATCAGAAACCTTTATCCGCCCTGCATTAACGGATATTGCTTATAAACGTACTGTGAGTTTAAGTGAATTTAAATACCGCGATGGTAACCCTGATTTAAAACCAACTTATGCAGATCAATGGGAAACAGGCCTAGAGTGGTATTTAGAAGAAGGTGGTTTACTTGCTGTTTCATACTTCGAAAAAGAAATTGAAGGCGTAGTGCGTGAATCTCTAACAGGTGTTGTT
Source organism: Pseudoalteromonas sp. CO109Y (assembly GCF_004208935.1). Taxonomy (NCBI): domain Bacteria; kingdom Pseudomonadati; phylum Pseudomonadota; class Gammaproteobacteria; order Alteromonadales; family Pseudoalteromonadaceae; genus Pseudoalteromonas; species Pseudoalteromonas sp. CO109Y. The sequence goes on along the minus strand of NZ_SGPD01000006.1, from coordinate 54,974 downwards.
ACTGATGTAACTAAATATAATGACAATGGTACTGTGGATGGCGTTTACGACTTTGATGTTTATCAAAAAGTAAATGCAGATGGTTCGTACGATGTAAGTGGTATCGAGTTCATTGCACAAATTCCATTTGCACGTTTTCACCCAATGTTACAGGGGTTCGGTATTAACGCTAACTATACGACGCTTGATAACTCACTTACAGGTGCCTCTGATTTAGCGATTCCAACACCACCAGAAGGCTTAGCTGACGAAACCTACAATATTACTTTCTACTACGAAAATGACAGCTTTGATGCGCGTATCTCATACAACTATAAAGACAAGTATGTAGAGTATATTGAACGCGATATGTACCCTGTTTACCGCGATGCCTACGGTCAAACAGATATCTCGTTAGGCTATCAAATAAACGACATGTTTAAAGTCACTCTTGAGGGGATCAATATCACAGATGAAGAAACAACGGGCTACACTATTGCTCCGGCTTTCCCAACTATGTATGAGTTCTCAGGTCGTCGCTTCTCATTAGGCTTACGCGGCAATTTCTAAATACATTATTGGGGCCTTTGCGCCCCAATTTTTTTTCAGCAAGGCAACTTAAATGCGATTATTAACGCTATTTTCACTGCTTTTTGTGGCGCTTCAAACCTATGGCAAAGAGCTAAACACACAAATTGCATTTATTCCCGATGTTCATTTTCACGATATCTATGCTGACTTTAGCCAAAGCGGCTTTAAAGGGGTAAAACTAGATAGCCAAACCAAACCCGTTGCAATTCGCAGTATGAAAGCACAGCTTCACTCAACGCGACTTTTTAATGAAAACTACTTTGCTCTGATAGCGGCTTTAGATGATATTGCCGAACGCGGTGTGAAATTAGTCGCTTTACCCGGAGACTTTACTGACGATGGACAGCCCGCTCACCTAAAGGGGCTAAAAGCATTATTAAATGATTACACAAAACGCTACGACATGCGTTTTTTTGTTATTCCAGGAAACCATGATCCTGTTAAACCTATAAAAACCGCGGCAGGTAAGTCTGACTTTTTGAACGATGAAGGACGCGAAGTTGCTATCTTTAGCCCAGATCATAGAAACTGTAAAGCGTCACAGACCGACACTTTGTTTTGCGATGATGGCATTGCTCATGGTGGCTATCAAGAGATTGTCTCTGCTATGGCTGATTTTGGTTTAATGCCTAGTAGCCAAGATTTGCTTTGGCAAACACCTTTTACCAGTGATCATGCAGCCTTGTCAGAACGCCAATATAAACAGTGTAGCGAGGATAAACAACACTGTGCAATGCTCCCCGACACCAGTTATCTAGTGGAACCCGTTGCTGGATTGTGGCTTTTAGCCATAGATGCCAATGTGTATTTACCTGAGTTTAAAAACAACCAACTAACATTCAAAGGCTCTGGAAATGCTGGATACAATAAAGTACTTACTGAAAAACCATATTTAATAACTTGGATAAAGCAAATTGTGAGTGCAGCAAAAAAGCAAAATAAAACGCTTATTGCATTTAGCCATTTTCCGATGGGTGAGTTTTACGATCAACAAAGTGCATCGATTAAAGAGCTGTATGGCAGCGATGCTTTTCAGCTCACTAGAGAGCCAACCAGCAATACACAAGCGACCTTAGCGGAAACTGGACTACGTTTGCATATAGGCGGCCATATGCATATGAATGACACCAGCTTGATTAAAACTGCAAAAAATACCCTTTATAACATTCAAGCTCCTTCAATAAGTGCATACCGTCCGGCATACAAATTGGTCAGCATCATAGGCAATGAAGCCAAAGTTGATACCGTACTTCTTGATTCTATTGCTGGCTTTGACACGCTATTTCCTGCCTATGAAAAAGAATACAGCTACTTAGCAGAGCATAATCCAGATGAGAAATGGCTTGCGGATATCCTAGATAGTGAAGACTATCACCAGTTTACTTTGCGGCATCTCGCTGGCCTTACGCGTTGGCGTTTTATACCAAGGGAATGGCCGGAAAGTTTTAGAAGCGTGTTACTCTCATTCAGTTTCCACGAGCTATTAGGATTATACGACAGTCCAATAAATAAGCCTTTAACACAACACTCTGAGCGCGCGCTGAAAGGAGTCACTCTATTTGAGTTTATACGCGATTTTTATTTACTCAGAAATGCAGGGACTTTGGCATTTGAAGACATTCCTACAACACACCTAAAAGCATACAAAGTCATGGCCCAGCAACTAAATACAATGGGGCAATGTATACCCAAAGATGTGGGGAAAATAGCACAAATCGTTGATGTTTGTACGCTACAGATAGGTCTTAGCAAAGCGCTTATGATTTTTGAAAAGCTAGCAGATGGTGAAAACGATCGCTGCTTGATGATTGATCTAAACTTAAATGCAAACAAACCAGCAAAAGCATGTCGCCCTTAATAAAAAAGGCACCTTAATAGGTGCCATTTTTATTGTGCTTAGTCATTACTGAGCATGTGCTGCAGCGCGGAAAATCGTGTTAGTTAACAGAACATTCATGCCCTCAAGGTAAGCACGGTAGGTTGGTGACTGTGTAAAGCCTATCACCATGCCTTTGCCTTGCGGTTGATGAACAAGCAATGGCTTATACGCAAGCTGTGCTTTATTTTGCTGCCATAGATAACCACTTGCTAGCACATCATCTTTACCTGTAAACCAGGCTAAGTTTTTACCTGAGTTCAGTTTTATTGGCGTGTAAATATCATTACCGTAAGCTACCGCAACAAGGTCTTTATCAACCCCTGCGGTTAACCAATGCTCTTGGTCTACTTCAACATTTGCAAGTACACCAGCTACATAGTCTGGCGATGTGTGTGGCTCAATGCTCGCTGCTTTTAAATCATCGCGAGAATTGAATAACTGCCCTGCCACTTTACTGCTTTTATCATCATTGCTACTTGCTTTATCTTCTCGGTAAGCTTGCTCGCGTTTAACATCTAACAAACCGTAATCAGCATTAGTGGTAAAGCGGTTAGCATTACCGAGGGCAATTAACACGCCACCCGCTTCAACCCAGCTTTTTAAATTAGCCGCCCCCGATTTACCGAGTGCTTGCTCGTAATTACCTTCTGGTAAAATAAGCACTTGGTAATCACTTAAATCAGCCCAAGCAAGCATGGCTGTGCGAATAGCGGTTACCGGGTAGCCAAGCTGTCTTTCGATAACAAAACGAGTGTTACCGGCGCTTAGCTCACGAGTGGCTGCATCCCATGCAATCGCCACTTTAGGTGCAACCATAGGCACTGTTTTGTTACTACCAAAGCTTGGGCCTTCAATCACCCAACTTGAATCAACACCATCAACAATTGCACCAGTTTGCTCGGCAATTTGGCTAATTTTAGTCAGTAAGTCTTTATCGTTTAGACGTTTTTCGATTACTAAGCTACCCGCTGGGTAGTTAGTTTTATCACCTAATACAAATGCTTGATCAGCACTTTTCAGTTTAATGCCAGCTTGCAGTGCTGCTGTTAAAAAGCGTGCTGCGGCCGTATCACCCCAAGCAACAATATAAGCCACTGAGGCTTCTGGATTATTCACTTTACCAAGCAATGTGTCGTCGGCCTGAACAGCTTTGCTATCTGCGCTAACTGCGCGACCACAACTATCGCTATCAACATTAAACATCATCGGCAGTGACCAACCTGTGACATCGTAAATTTCATCACCTAGGTTACGAGCACGACGTCTTTCTTGCTCTTTTACAAATGCTTCAGCCATATCTACTTGGTCTGTAAATGTGGTACGTACAAATACCCCGCGTGGCTGTGCGGTATCAATAAAATAGCTACCCGCTTTATACTTAACGCCACAGGCTTTGAAGTCTTCAGTTGCTTGTTTAACTTCAACACCATGCTCAGCCATTAAGGTGGCGAGTCTATGAGCGCCTTCACGGTTACTTTGCTTAGGTAAAATATAAACTCGCTCTTTGCTATCTTTACCCGAATCAATTGCATCAACTTGATATTGATAAAAGTCACCTAGTAGTTTTTCACGTTGGTTGGCAGCCCCTTCGGCGGTCGAAATTGAGGCCACAAACTGACGCTTTACAGTATTAAAATAGGTGAGTAGTTCACCGGTATTTTTCTCAAATACATGACCACGCGCAGAGCCTACTTCGTAAGTTGATGCTGATGCACCATAAAAAACAGGCCAGCTATCACCGTAGCCTGGGTAAAAGGCATCAAAAATTTCACGGGTAAAATAATCAAAGCCAAATTCATCAAAATACTTCGCATGATTTTGCCCAATCGCATCCATGTTAGCGATTTGAGTTTTCGTCATATGCGGGTTAAATGGCTGAGCAGCCGGTGCAAAGTAGTAAGATTGGTCGCCGCCCATTTCATGAATATCAACCACCACTTGTGGTTTATATTTATTGATTGCAGCCACTCTGCCCTTACTTTCAGGCTGAGTAAGCGCTAACCAATCACGGTTCATATCAAACAAATAATGATTTGTTCGGCCTCTTGGCCATGGCTCATTATGCTCTGCACTTAACCTATCTGCACTGTGCTCAAGACCTACGGTCGCATAATAACGAGTAACAAAGCGCTCACGACCATCAGGATTTTGTAGTGGGTCGATAAACACCACTGTGTTATCTAAAATTTTGCTGTTAATGGCATCATTCGGGGCTGCGAGTAAGTGATATGCAGTAAATAATGCAGCATCGGTTGAGCTAATTTCATTACCGTGCACTGCATACTGAAGCCACACAGACGTCGGTAAATTTTTAATTAGCGACTTAGCTTCTTTTTCAGAGGTGATACGCGGATCAGCCAAAGCTTGGGTGTTATTGGCGAGAGTTTCTAATGAGCGAATATGCTCCGCAGTGCCAACCGCCGCATAAACCAGTTCACGACCTTCCCAGCTGTTTGCGTACTTAAACACTTTAATACGATCAGGTGCAGCTTGCTCTAAAGCGCTAAGATAACGACGCATATCGTTGTAATTGGTGATGCGCTCACCTACATCGTATCCGAGTACTTGTTTAAATGTTGGTATTTGCTGATTATAAGCCGTACCCGGCCACATTGCTTCGGTATTCGCTGCACTGGCATTAAAGCTTGCCGTTATTGCCACAACACTCACTGAAATGGCTTTTATTATTTGTTTGGCGCTCATTATTTTTCCCAAGTAAAAGTATCTGTTTTGTACATTACAAAAGTATTGAAAATAAACAAATTAAAAACGTTAGATTGGCAAAAATTAAAGACATAAAAAAACCGCAGCGATTGCTGCGGTTATTATTAACATAGCGGAGCTATTTAACTAGGGTCATTTCATCAAGTAGGTAACCTGCGTTATCAACTTCTTCCATTAACCAAAGCATGTATCGAATATCAACGTGAATAGCACGGGTAATTTTGGCGTTAAAGTACCAATCTTTGGTGATTGATTCATAAGTCGAGTCAAAATTAAGGCCCACTAATTCACCTTTACCATTCATGACTGGCGAACCTGAGTTACCACCTGTGGTATCAGCGCTACTTAAAAAGTTGACTGGTACTGAGTTAACTTCTAGAGGTTTAGCTGCCTGTGACTCACAACCAAAGCTGAATAAACTACAGCTGACACCAGGCAAACCTAAGTCACCGCGATAGTACGCGCCAAACGCTTGCTTTTTGTAAGCTTCAAGTACTTTATCGGTAACAACAAATGGCTTTTCGCCAGTGTGTTTAGCCACTAAACCACGTAGTGATGTAAAAGGTGTTTTATAAACAGCATCTGCCGCTGGGTAACCATCAACTTGTGCATAGCTTACGCGTAATGTGCCATTTGCATCTGGGTAAACTGGCTTACCTTTAGCGTTATTGAAAGCGATCACGGCTTGCATATACTGCGGGCGAATTTCTGCTAAGCGACCCGCCATTTCTTTTTTATCAGCTTCTTGTGCCATGTTGGTATCGTATAGAGCAACAGCTAACTTTATGAATGGATCGTTTGATGCTTCAAACTCTGCTACAGATTTACCAATCCAGTTAACACGTGCTTCTACATCTGTAAGCTCTGTATTAGCATAAAAAGAAGCAATAATCGCATCAAGCTCAGCTTGTGTTGTGGTATCTGTAATACCTAAGCCGTCGTTTAATGCCGCAACTTGCGCTGCTTTATCTTGCGCTAAATAGTTACCTAAGTAGCTTAACCATAAGGCTTTATCGACTTCAGGCGTAAACTGTTTTTGTAAACGCTCTAAACGCGCTTTAAGCATAGGAAGATCGCGCTCTTGATAACCCATTTCGCGCTCTGCATTAGGCTTTTCACTTTCTTTAGCTAAGCGGTATAAACGAATTGCCGTACTTAATAAGTCTGCGCGTTTTGCGTAATCAAAGTAAAAATGGCTTTGTTGCTGTGCGTGCGCTTCTACTAATAATGACTTTAATGCGTGATATGAATCTGCGTAAGCTTTACGCTCAGCACTTTGTGCAAACCAAGCTAAGTATTCTTGTTCTTGCGCAGCTTTAATAACCGGAATATCCGTTACTTTAAAACCATCTTGTAAGCCTTCCAGTTTCTTTAAACGATTGTTAGTGCTTTTTACACGAGAGGCATATTTAACTTGTGCTTGCTCATCGCCTTTGCTCTGCTTGGCAATCACATCAAGAGTCATGTTGTAAGTATTTAGCAATGTCGGGTAATACCAACTCGCTGAATAATTTACTTCATCTGCTAGTTTATAGCGGCTAGTGCGACCAGGGTAACCTGCCACCAGCACACCATCGCCTAAGCTTACGCCGCTCGCATTCACTTTTAAGAACGACTTTGGCTCATAAGGTACGTTATCTTCGCTGTAATCAGCAGGTTTTCCATCTTTACCAACATAACCACGTACAAAGGTAAAATCGGCCGTATGACGTGGGTATTCAAAGTTATCGATGTCACCACCAAAGTTACCCAGCGCTTCTGCCGGAGCATACACTAAGCGCACATCTTTGATCATCAGTTGCTTGATCATAAAGTACTCTAAGCCATGGTGGAAATCACGTACCGTACAACGGTAGTTAGGATCTGACTCACACTCACTGATCAAGGCTTTGCGGTTTGCTTGAATCGCTTCATAACGGTCTTTGCCGTGTAGATCTGCAGGTAAGTTACCCAATACGCGATCTGTTACATCATCCACTTGTTCAGTTACATACAAACGCTCTTGCGGGCCTGCTGGTAATTCTTTTGACAAGTCAGCTGCTAAAAAGCCTTTTTCAATTAAGTTATTTTCTGGTGTGCTGTTATTTTGAATCGCACCATAAGCACAGTGATGATTAGTTACCGCTAAGCCTTTTGGTGACACAAATGACGCAGAGCAATAGCCTAAACCAACCACTGCATTGAGTGGATATTGGTTAAGATCTGCCACTTGTGAAGCCGGTAACTCAATACCAACGCGGTCAAACTCGCTTTGTAATTGTTTTAATTGATGCGGTTGCCACTGCCCTTCATCAGCGTGTGCGCTACCTACAGCGACAACACCCATAAGTGCTAATGAAGTAGTAATAATATTTTTTTTAATCATGTTAATCCCAGTCAGTGCAAAGCACTATTCCATTGTTGCCTTAAAAAATCGCGCTAAGACTACCATAACCTTGATTGAGTAAAGGGATATTGCGATTAAATACGATTGGAGAGTAAAAATAGAGGAGAGAAAAAGCTCCTACCGTAAGAATGCAGTTAGCAGGAGCATTATTCGATTCATTTATTAAGCATTGGCTTTTAAAAAGTCATAAAGTTCATCTTTTAGCACGGCGCGTTGATGCTTCTTTTCATGCATGTCCGCATCTTCGATTGGAGAGTCTTGCAACTCAAGAGAGCGAATTTCTTTATCCATATCATCGTAACGTTGCATGGTTTTCTTGAAGTGAGCATCGTGTTTCGCGAGGCTATGGATTAATTCATTAAACTCTGGGAATTCATTCAATAACGAGTGTTTTTCGCCTAACATGGGCAACTCCTTTAGCTAGAATTTAAGTTCAATTTCACTGTACCACTGCAACATACAGAGTCAACGCAGTAACCTTGTCCGAGATCAATAATCACAACGATTCAGAAAATATAGCGTTTAAACTAGAAATTTCCGTTTTTGATAACTTAAGCAATTGATAAACAGCATACAAAACGGGAATGGATTTACCCTATGTCATCAATAAGAATCACCCCTTTTTCAAGAGCCAGTTTAGTAATTTGAATTTGCGAAGTTAAATTCAGTTTGCTCATAATGCTGGCACGATGAACATGAGCCGTTTTAGGCATTATATCAATTACCTGTGAAACTTGTTTCGCATTAAAGCCCTGTGCAAGTAACTTAAAAACCTCTAATTCTCTTGGCGTCAGTTTGTTTAATACACTGTCAGTTTTTTGAGGTTTTAAGAAATGCGTGTTAATTGAAGGGCTTAAAAATAATTGGTTTTTAAAGATAGAATGTATTGCTGTTATTAACTCTTCAGCTGCATCTCGCTTAGATAGATAAGCATCAACACCTAAATCTAGCGCTCTTTGAATATAAGACTTTTCCTCATACATACTCAAAATTATACGCTTAGCACTTGGTAGCTTATTGCCAATTAGTTGAGAAACTTCTAACCCATTTCTATCTGGCAGCGAAATATCGATGACGAAGCAATCTATATCAATATCACCTAAGTTTTGTAGACACTCACTGTAACTACTTGCTTCAAAGCTAACTTGCCAATCAGGATCTTCTTCTTCGATGAGAGCCTTAAAACCTTCCCTTACCATTTGATGATCGTCAATAAGCGCAAATTTCATAACAACTCCATGTATTGATTAATCCCATTATAACGCGGGAGTGGATTACTAAGGTAAGAAAAATTCTTATAAGCCTAAGAAAAGTGGAAGTAATTTTATTGTTTATCTCCTTGTAAGCTTACCCAAAATGACAAGGAAATAGCCATGAAAAAGATCGCAGGGGAAACAAGCCACTTTCAAAACATCACCGTATTACTACATTACATTGGCGAGTCAAATTATCGTATTGAGTGGACAAGTAAAATGACAAAAGGCTCTACTAACCTAGTCAAAACAGGTAAAAATAAATATGTAGTCATGCGTAAATGGCCAGAATCAAAAGCCTTAGCTAATGTTACGGCTAACTTCACTTCACGAAATGCCGCGTTTGTTCATTTCATTAAAAATGTAGACATAATTAAAAGTAATGACGAGACCATCAATAAAGCAAAACAGCAATGTTTAGATTATTTTACTCAGTGCGAGCATATCAAGCCGGTAACCAAAACAGCTTTCCCTAAACCACGCTTGCAAGGAGCTTTAGGTCGTGAAGTGATTGTAAAACATAAGCGTAATATGTCAGATATTGCTAAAGGGCATTTATTACAACTCATTGGAAATAAAGCTGAAATTCAAGTTACACAACGTTATACTTTGTGTAACCCTAGCGCCAAACAACAGTTTGATACGACGCAAGTTTATATATTATAAAAAGGTTATGCTTACTCATGGATAGAGTCTTCAACAAAAATTACTTTGTTCCGCTAGCTTTCAAGTTGAAGAGCACCCAGCGCAGTGACATAGTAAAGTTTGCATTGTTTTCGTGCTTAATAGTTTTAATTGCGCCAGTTATCGAAAATAGTCTTTATTTATTTTCCTTTAACTATGTTGTGTACGAGGACTTTGTTAGTTGGTACTTTCCGGTTGGCTTCAGAGTAGTTTGTTATCTGTTTTTTCCTTTACGTTATTGGCCAGCATTAGCAGTAGGTTTTACATTAGGACAAATCAGTTATGTTTGGTATTTTTATGATGTTCCTCTTGATGATGTCCTCTATAGACTGGTTAGCTCTGCATGCCGAGAGTTTTTGATTCTTACTCCTCTTGTGCTGGCAAAGCTTTTCAAAGTTCGATTAGATATTCAAACTGTTAAAAGTGCTGTTACAGTATTATTTATTGCAATTTCATATCGCTTTATACGATCAATGCTCATTATCTTACCGAGTGATAGCCAAAATAAATACCGACTTATTGCTGATGAAGATCGCTTTGAAATGATGTTAGCTCATCAGCTTGGCGGTATCATAACGACACTTATCATGTTGCTTTTCGCGTTTCATGCTAAAACAATTTACCAGCAATTAAATAAACTTATAACTAAAGAAGTTGGCACGCTTTTAGTGCAGCTGTGTTTTTGCCTCACTGTTTTTATTGGGGTTTACCTGTTTGAACCTAAATCACTCTACCTCTTGCGAATGCTCGCTATATTTCCGTTGATATGGTTTAGCTATCGATACGGGGCCTTAGGTGCTCTGAGCTATGCAAGTGTAACTGTTATATCCTTACTCATTAACGTCTATGGTGTGAATGAGACCGAATTACTCCTGACTACGCAGCTTTACATAATAAGTTACAGCGTTCTGGCTCTTTTGCTCAGTGCATTTGTTACTGAATTAAATAAGTCTAAATCCGCATTATTAGAGCAAAATAAAGAATTAATTGAACTTAGTACGTTAACTCAAAACTTAGCTACTAAAGTTGTTAATGTTCAAGAATCTGAGCGAAGCCAGCTTTCACAAGAATTACATGATGATATAGGTCAAAATCTGACAGCTTTAAAAACAAATATTGCAATATTAGAAAAGAAAACAGCCAACCATAACGAGTTAGCATCGACAATTACAAGACTTCAAAACGTTTCAAGCCATATGTATGACTCGGTATACAGGTTAATGCACTGGCTGAGACCTCGTCTATTAGACGAGTTAGGTTTAGAAGCAGCATTAAAAAGCGAGTTATTCTCTGAGCACCTGAATGAAGCTGGAATCGCTTATCAATGCAAAGTAAATGGGCCGATAGATAGCTTAAATGATGATTTTAAAATCGCTATTTTCCGCATTTGCCAAGAAGCATCAACCAATGCAGTTAAGCACTCTCTAGCCACTGAGTTTTCAATAGATATTACTTACCAAGAAAATAAGCTTGAGATAATTATTTGTGACAACGGCATAGGGTTACCTGAACATAAAAACTCAAATTCTAAAGGCGGGTTTGGTGTATTAGGGATCGTCGAACGTGTCTCAGTGCTCAAAGGTAAAACTCTGTTTAAAAATGGTGAATGTGGTGGTTTAACAATAATGATAAATTTCACTATTTAGCATAATGGTTAGGCCAAAATAGCAATCAGCTAAAAACTACGCTCTTCCCATCTCCTTGTATATTTTTATGCAAAAAAATAATCCGCTGTTTTGTATGAGCGGAGTGGTTTTTCTTCATTACGTAAAGATATAGAAAGCAAAAAGCCCGTAGCATTCACTACGGGCTTTAATATGATTTGGTGAGTCAGCCAATAAGCCGCTGTTTTGTATGCGCGGAGTGGATTTTCTCCGCCCAAAAAACAAAAAGCCCACAGTTTTCACTGTGGGCTTTCTTTAATTTGGTGAGTCAACCAGTAAGCCGCTGTTTTATATGCGCGGAGTGGATTTTATTAATTTTGTGTCCATGTAGATAGCAAAAAGCCCCGCATTGCTGCGAGGCTTTTTATGTAATTTGGTGAGTCAGCCAGTAAGCCGCTGTTTTATATGCGCGGAGTGGATTTTCTCCGCCTAAAAAGCAAAAAGCCCGTAGCATTCACTACGGGCTTTAATATGATTTGGTGAGTCAGCCAGTAAGCCGCTGTTTTGTATGAGCGGAGTGGTTTTTCTCCGCCCTAAAAAGCAAAAAGCCCGTAGCATTCACTACGGGCTTTAATATGATTTGGTGAGTCAGCCAGTAAGCCGGGTTCTGTCGTGGATAATCATTCGTCTAGGCCATAAATTGCTCTATGGCTCAAGCAACCTACCCGGTTCCAACGTGGGCCACGCCATAAGGAACCCTATTTGGTCTTGCTCCGGGTGGAGTTTACCTTGCAACCAACTGTTACCAGTGGCCCGGTGCGCTCTTACCGCACCCTTTCACCCTTACCAACCGAAGTTGGCGGTCTCCTCTCTGCTGCACTTGTCGTAGGCTCGCGCCCCCCAGCCGTTAGCTGGCACCCTGCCCTGTGGAGCCCGGACTTTCCTCCCCCTGCGCATTTTCGTTGCAGGCAGCGATTATCTCGGCTGACTCGGCGCGCAGTATACCTGAGCGCGCACGTCTATGCAGTAAAGAATTAGCCTTTTTCGTCAATAATTGCTTTATAAAGTGCGTTTTTCTTCAAACCAAAATACTCAGCCACAACACCACAGGCTTTTTTCAGTGGCATTTCGGCTTCGAGTAAACCGAGCATGCGGCGCGCATCTTCTGGAATATCGTCACTTTGCTTTGCTTTACCCGGTAGCATCAGTACGATTTCACCACGCTGCTTAGTGGGATCATCCGTTAAGAACTGTTTTAGCTCGGCAACTGTGCCATTGAAAAAGGTTTCGAAAGTTTTGGTAAGCTCTTTGGCAAATACTACAGGCTGTTCTTTACCGAGCGCTGCTTCTAAATCATCAAGGCTCGCCATAATACGGTGGGTACTTTCATACATAATGCTAGTAATACCTGAGTTTACCGCTTCGATAAAAAAGGTCTGCCTTGCTTTACTCTTTGCTGGTGTAAAACCAATAAACTGAAAACGATCTGTTGGTAAACCAGAACAACATACAGCGGTAATTGCAGCACATGCTCCCGGCACTGGCGTGACGTGCGCGCCTTGTTCACGGCATAAATTGACCACTGCATAACCTGGGTCGCTAATAAGAGGCGTGCCGGCGTCAGATACCAGCGCAATGTTCATTCCTTGCTCTAACCAATCTACAATTTGTTGCGCTTTTTGTTTCTCGTTATGGTCATGCAGAGCAAAGGTTTTTGCTTTGATATTAAAGTGGCTTAACAACTTTCCTGTATGACGAGTATCTTCAGCGGCTATTAAGTCAACCTCAGATAGGGTTTGGATGGCACGCTGGCTGATGTCATCAAAGTTACCAATAGGCGTGGCAACAATGTAAAGAGTGCCGATTTTATCTGAATTGTCCTCATTTAACATTGAGGTCTCCTGCGTCAGTCAGTAATATAAGCAAATCGCGTTAACGTATCGGGAAATCATTGTGCGACTTAAACTTGTTAGTCTATTAATTGTATTGTCAGGGTTATCGGCTTGTAGCACAACCGAAAAACCTCGAAATAGTGCAGAAAATCAATCGAGCCAATCGAGTATTGCGCTATCACAGCTAACCGACGCACAATCTATGTACCAAGCGGCGCTAAACCGTCAAGGTGCCGATAAAATCCAGCTTTTATATACTGCACGTGATGCGGCTATCAGCGAAGAGCGCTGGGCACTGCTAGAAAAAATCTGCCTCGAACTAGAAGCAACCCCAAGTGTCGACCAAATTCAAAACAAACTTTACATTGCCCTTGCGCAAGAGCATCAAGGCAAAAGCGACTTAGCTTTAGCTCAGTTACAACAACTTGAGCCTCAGTTAAGCCAGCCAGAGCATCAAGCATGGCATCAATACCTGACTGCGCGCGTTTACGCGTCGCAAGGTATGCCAAAACAAGCAATGCCTTTCTTTTTTAAGGCATCAATACTTAGCAGCGAAAATAACTTTACTGTAGCGAATTTAAACAAAGATTTATGGCAAAGCCTAACCCAGCTTTCATCGTACGCACTTGAGCGCTTTAACCGAGGCTCTGTGGTGCAACAAGGTTGGGTTAATTTAGCGCTTTATCATCAAGTATATTTAGGTGCGCCTGTTGAACTTCACCAAGCAATGAATAACTGGCTGCGTCGCTACCCGGGTCACCCAGCCGCTGAAGTGCTGCCAAAAAAAGTGACTGAGCTGGTACAAATTGAGCCTTTAAATGTGAACCGTTTAGCTGTGCTTATTCCACAATCAGGTGCTAATGAGCGATTAGGTGATGCCTTAAAAGCCGGTGTGCTTGCGGCCTTAGATGGACAGTCATTAGAGCAAACTCTATTTATTGATGAATCACTATCAGCTGCAGAGATCTCACTCAAGCTAAGCGAATTTAATGCTGATTTTATTATTGGCCCACTACTAAAAAGCAATATCGAAAAGCTTACTAGCGCACAAACACTGGTTGATTACCCGGTAATGCATTTAAACACCTTTGATGGTGAGCGCATTTCACAGCAGCACTTTTTCTTTGCACTAAGCCCTGAGCATGAAGTTCAGCAAGCATTAGAGCGATTTTTAACAGCAGGCTATCAAAAGCCGATGTTGCTAGCCCCTAATAATAGTAACGGTAAGCGTTTAGTTGAACACTTTAATACGCAGTGGCAACGATACAGCGAAGTTAAACCACAAATAGGGTTTTACTCAGGTAAAGATGATATGCCGAAAACGATCACTGGCTTACTTGAAGTAGACCAAAGTAAAGAGCGTATTAAAGTCGTCAAATCATTATTCAAGCAAGAAGTAGAAAGTGAAACCCGCTCACGCAGCGACATTGACGTGATTTATATTTTAGGTGATGCCACCGAAACACGCTTAATCAAGCCTTATTTAGACGTTAATGTGAGTACCTTCGCAGATAGAATCCCGCTTTATGCCAGCTCAAAAAGCCACAGTAAACAAATTGATAGAACCGATAAAGGCGACTTAGATGGCCTTTATTTTACGGAACTACCTTGGATGCTTGACGGTCAAATTCAGCAACACAATTTACGCCAACAGTACGAAAGCTTATGGCCAGAAAACGCTGATATAAGCCAGCGCTTATTTGCCATGGCGTTCGATGCAGCCAGTATGCTCGGTGATGTAAAACAACTGAGTATGGTACAAGGCAAACGCTTTAGTGGTATCAGTGGTCAATTAAGCATTGCTAGTAATGGCTATGTTACACGCACCCTAGATTGGGCACAGTACAAGAATAAGAAAATCATTGCGGTTGATTTAGCGACTGAGCAACCAATCCCGCTATTTATGCAATCTGCTATTGGGATCAATGCCGCTGAATAACCTTTTTTAAACGTAGAATTAGCTCAAGGATGAAGCTATGTCGTGGTTTAATCAATTGTGGCAAAATAGCCGCGAGAAAGGCCTGTATTACGAACATCAGGCAGAACAGTATTTAATACAACATGGCTTAAAAGCCATTGAGCGCAATTACTTATGCAAGTACGGCGAGCTCGATCTAATAATGCGTGACGGGCAAACACTGGTATTTGTAGAGGTAAAGTTTAGAAAAAATGCCCTGCGTGGTGGTGCAAACTATGCGCTCAGCAAACAAAAGCAGCAACGATTACGGCGCACAATTAGCCATTATCTTGCCGAAAAAAAGATCTCACACCAGGCAATGCGGATAGATTATGTCGCTATAACAGGTGAGCTTAACAGCACCCTAAACTGGTTTAAAAATATTTACTAACGCCGTTTGGCGTCGGCTTAATTTGGTAGGTTATGCAAGAAACGATAAAAAAAATCTTTACCGAAAATATTCAAGTTCAAATAGCGGCAGGTGAAGTACTGCCAAGCGCACTTGAATCGGCAGCGTTCACCATTGCACAAAGTCTTATTAACGGCAATAAACTGCTATGTTGTGGCACTCCTAGCTGCCACATGTTGGCACAGCACATGGCAGGGCTATTAATTAACTTTTATGAAACCGAGCGCCCATGCCTACCCGCAGTTGCGCTTGCACAAGATCAAGTTAACTTAGGCTCAGCCGCAAATAATGATGAGCACGAAACCTTTGCACGACAAATTCGTGCATTTGCACAGCAAGGCGACCTTTTATTAGCAATTGCTGTCAATGGTAATGAAAAGCAGATTATCTCAGCCGTTGAAGCGGCACTGACCCGTGATATGAAAGTAATTGTGCTTGTTGGTGATGACGGCGGTGAATTAGTTGGCTTACTTGGCCCAAATGATGTTGAAATTCGTGTTCCATCCAAACGCCCAAGCCGTATTGTTGAGTCACACTTAGTGAATTTGCACTGCCTCAGTGAGCTTATCGATTTAACCTTATTCCCACAGGAAGAAAATTAATGTTTAAACAGTCTTTACTAGTATTTGGTACCGTTTTATTGCTGCAAGGCTGTGCAGCTGCCGTTGTCGCCGGTACTGCAGGCGCTGTAACTGCTGCGAATGATCGCCGCACGATTGGTTCACAAATCGACGATAACAATATCGAAATTAAAAGTTCTATTGCTATCAGCGAAAATGAGCGCCTACATAAATTTGCTAACGTTAACGTCATTAGCGTTAATGGCATTGTGCTTATGATTGGCCAAGTTGCCAACGCAGAAATGAAAGACGAAGCACAACGCGCTATTGAAGGCGTTGATGGCATTCGTAAAATCCACAACCAAATTCGCATTGGTTCAAATATTGGCATGAGCACGCAAACGCACGACTCTTGGTTAACCTCTAAGGTGAAAACGCAATTACTCACCACAGAGAGTATCAGCAGCAATAATATCAAAGTAGTAACAGAGAATGGCGAAGTCTTTTTAATGGGCTTAGTGAGCGATTCTGAAGCGAATTTAGCGGTTGATGTAGCACGTAACGTATCAGGCGTTGAACGTGTTATTAAAGTGTTTGAATATTTGTAATATCCAACCGTAAATTGATAATAAAAAACCCGCTAAATAGCGGGTTTTCTTTTGTCTGACTAAGGTTACTTAATCACTCGTAAGTGAGCACCTTTTTTCTTCTCTGGTTTAGCAGGTGGTTCATCATCTGGCGTAATCTCGTCAGGTGTTTCAACACTTTCTAATACCGGAGCAAAGTCGTCTTCGTCCTCGATGAATTCTTCTGCAGTAAATACAGTCCCTTCACCATTCTCACGTGCATAAATTGCGAGCACAGCACCCATAGGTACGTACACTTGCATTGGTTGGCCACCAAAGCGCGCATTAAAGCTAAGCTGTTGGTTGTCCATTGCAAATTGTGTTACCGCTGATGGGCTAATGTTCAAAACGATCTGACCGTCTTGCACAAACTGTGTTGGTACTTGTACAGCAGGAAAATCAGCGTTAACCACTAAGTGTGGTGTGCACTGATTATCAACAATCCAATCAAAGAAAGCGCGTAGTAAATAAGGACGATTAGGCGTCATTATAAACGGATCTCACGCTCTGCTTCAGTTAGTGAAGCTTGGAATGATTCACGCTCAAATAAACGCAACATGTATTCTTTAAGCTCTTTCGCGCCTGCACCATTAAGCTCAATGCCAAGCTCAGGTAAACGCCAAAGTAGTGGTGCTAAGTAACAATCAACTAAGCTGAACTCTTCACTCATGAAGTAAGGTGCTTCAGAGAAGATTGGTGCAATTGCAAGTAACGCTTCTGTAAGCTCTTTACGTGCTTGCGCAGCTTCGCTGCTACCGCTAGTGATTTTGTTAGCTAGGCTATACCAATCCGTGTCGATACGATGCATCATCAGACGACTACGGCCACGCATAACCGGATAAACTGGCATTAGTGGAGGATGAGGGAAACGTTCATCAAGGTATTCCATGATGATGTTTGCCTGATATAAACCAAGCTCACGATCGATCAGTGTTGGTACTGTACCGTAAGGGTTAATCTCATGAAGTGCTTCTGGCAGGTTATCCTTTTCAGCCAGGTGAATGTCAACACTTACACCTTTTTCAGCAAGTACGATACGTACTTGATGGCTATACATACAGTTAGCACCAGAAAACAGGGTCATTACAGGGCGCTTATTGGCAGCTACGGCCATGCCTACCTCCATTATATTACAAAAACAGCAATAGGGGCTTAAGCCCCTATCACAAAACTACCTTTCAAAATGCCCAGGATTAGTGAACATCTCTCCAGTATTCTTTCTTCAGCATGAATGCCAAGATAAATAGAATCACTAGGAAACCAATTACCTTTAGACCTAACGCTTCTGACTCTAAACGTGACGGCTCGCCAACGTAAGCTAAGAAGTTAGTTAAGTCACGAGCAGCACGATCGTACTCGTCAACACTCATTTCACCAGAACCATCTGTTTCAACGCCAACAACTTTAGTCACAGTGTGACCATGTTCTTCCACTTCTTCAGTGATTGGTGTTGGTAAGCCTTGTAGTTCTTGAAGAACGTGTGGCATACCTACCGATGGGAAAACAACGTTGTTTACGCCAAACGGACGAGACTCGTCTTTATAGAATGACTTCAGATAAGTGTAGATCCAGTCAGTACCACGAACTCGCGCTACAAGCGTAAGATCCGGTGGCGCTGCGCCAAACCATTTAGCTGCGTCATCTTTATCAATCGCATTTTTGATGTGGCTACCTACTTTTGAGCCATCAAAAATTAGTTGCTCTTGACCAATCTCAGTAGGAATACCGATATCGCGGAACGTACGCTCATAACGTTGATACTGCATTTGGTGACAACCAAGACAGTAGTTCATGAACAATTTAGCACCGCGCTGTAAAGATGCGTTATCTTTAAGGTCAATGTTCGCATCCATTAAAGGAACCGAAGGACCTGCTGCCATTGTCAACGATGGCAACAATGCGAATAAACCGATAATTAGCTTTTTCATCATTTCGTCAACCTCGTTGGTAATGGCTTAGTTTTCTCATTCTTGCTGTAAACAAATAACAATACGAAGAACATGAAGTATGTCACAGTCGTGATTTGTGATAACAGCGTTTTGAAATCAGTTTGTGGTGTAGCACCAACCCAACCCAAGATAACGAAAGTTACCACGAATTGTGCGATGTTTAACTTGTGAAGACCACAACGATAACGAATAGAGCGAACCGAACCACGGTCAATCCAAGGTAGTAACGCAAGCACTACGATAGATGCACCCATCGCCACAACACCCATTAACTTGTTAGGGATTGCACGTAGGATTGCGTAGAATGGCGTAAAGTACCAAACTGGGAAAATATGCTCTGGTGTTTTCAGCGGGTTAGCTGCTTCGAAGTTTGGCGCTTCTAGGAAGAAACCATTCATCGCAGGCATAAAGAATACAACCCAACAGAATAAGATTAAGAAACCAACCACACCCACAATATCTTTTACTGTGTAGTAAGGGTGGAACGGGATTGCATCAACAATGTCTTTCTTGTTGGTGTAATACTCGTGGAATTTGAATTTAGGCTTATCTTCTTCAGCTACAGTGCCTTTCTTACGCTTAATTTCAACACCATCTGGGTTGTTTGAACCCACTTCGTGTAGTGCAACAATGTGTAAGAATACTAAGATAACGATTACTAAAGGTAATGCAATTACGTGTAGTGCAAAGAAGCGGTTAAGCGTAGCACCAGAAATTACGTAGTCACCACGGATCCAAAGCGTTAAGTCATCACCAATAACCGGAATCGCACCGAATAGTGAAATGATTACCTGTGCACCCCAGAAAGACATTTGTCCCCAAGGTAGTAAGTAACCCATGAAAGCTTCAGCCATAAGCGCTAAGAAGATGAACATACCGAATAACCACAGTAATTCACGTGGTTTTTGGTAAGAACCGTAGATCATGCCACGGAACATGTGCAGGTATACAACGATAAAGAACGCTGATGCACCTGTTGAGTGAAGGTAACGAAGTAACCAACCGTATTCAACATCACGCATGATGTATTCTACCGATGCGAAAGCACCTTCAGCAGATGGTACGAAGTTCATTGTTAACCAGATACCAGTTACGATTTGGTTAACAAGTACTAACATGGCTAAAGAGCCAAAGAAGTACCAGAAGTTAAAGTTTTTTGGTGCTGGATACTGTGCAATATGCATGTTCCAAACACGTGTCATTGGAATACGATCGTCGATCCAACCAATAATTTTACCAAACATTACGCCACTCCTTTTTCTTCACCGACTAGAATAGTCGTGTCATCAAGGAAGGTATACGGAGGAATTTCTAGATTTAATGGTGCAGGTACAGATTGGAATACACGACCAGCCATATCAAATTTAGAACCGTGACACGGACAGAAGAAACCGTCGTCTGTGCCCTCTACTTTCTCACCAAAGCCACCTTGTAGGAAGCTAGGAGAACAACCTAAGTGCGTACAAATACCAACAGCAACGAAAATTTCAGGACGTTGCGAACGATATTCATTGGTTGATGATTCAGGTTGTTGAGGCTCTTCAGACGCAGGATCACGAAGTTGACCTTCATGTTCTTTCATCTGTTCAAGCATTCTTGGTGTACGATTAATAACCCAAACAGGTTTTCCTCGCCACTCAACACGTATTAATTGTCCTGGCTCAAGCTTGCTGATATCTACTTCTACAGGCGCACCCGCAGATTTAGCTCGCTCACTTGGATTCCAAGACGCAATAAAAGGAACAGCAGCCCCAGCCGCACCAACACCACCAACAACAGAGGTAGCTATGGTTAAAAAGCGACGTCGGCCATTGTCTACAGGCGCATTGCTCATCCACTTATCTCCACTATGATTCCCAACACTTGCCATATTGAGAACATCAGTTACAGCAGGTTAATTTTTAGAAATTTCAAAATAGACGCGATCATAATTAAAACCCTTGATTAAAACAAGGTTATTCACAGTCTCATGCTCGAATAAACCCTATTTAATGAATTATTAATTTAGGTTAGCTCGAGTATGAAGCCGCTGGTTATGATAACGCATATAAAAAAACAATATACTGACCAAGATCAACCTCACTAAGAGGAAACAGAATTCTGCATTAGCTGTTGTTGAACTCACTCACATTACTTGCCCCCCAATTGTAGCAAAAAATTTCATCAATTAACTGATGGATTTAAGCTAATTTTGCTAAATCTTGAAGTTTTTTTACTGTTATACGTACTAATTATTAACAGTGGTTAAATATCGAACGAAAAAAGGTAGGATTTTGCGCTTCAGCGAGATGAGAGATGCGAGATGCGAGATGAGAGATGAGAGATGCGAGATGAGAGATGCGAGATGCGAGATGCGAGATGCGAGATGCGAGATGCGAGATGCGAGATGCGAGATGCGAGATGCGAGATGCGAGAAGTATATGGGAATATTAAGCCTTGGCAAGAACTTGTTCATTCAAGCAGAGAGCCCTCTTTCGATTAGCTAAAAACTGACGTCTGAAAGCTGACAGCTCCAAGAAACAAAAAACCCAGCCGAAGCTGGGTTTTTGGTATTCTGATAAACGTAAATATTAACGTTTTGAGAATTGTGGACGCTTACGTGCTTTCTTAAGACCCACTTTCTTACGCTCAACTTTACGTGCATCACGTGTAACGAAACCTGCTTTACGAAGTGTAGGACGTAGAGACTCGTCAAACTCCATAAGTGCACGAGTGATACCGTGACGGATAGCACCAGCTTGACCAGTAGTACCACCACCTGAAACAGTGATGTGTAGGTCAAACTTTTCAGTCATTTCTACGTGCTCTAATGCTTGACGAACAACCATGCGAGCAGTCTCACGACCGAAGTACTCTTCTAGAGAGCGCTTGTTGATTACGATGTTACCAGTGCCTGGGCGTAAGAATACGCGAGCACTTGAACTTTTACGACGACCTGTACCGTAGTATTGATTTGCCATGATAGTGCTCCTTAAATGTCTAGAACCTGAGGCTGTTGTGCAGCATGGTTGTGCTCAGTACCTGAGTAAACTTTAAGTTTACGGTACATTGCGCGGCCTAAAGGACCACGTGGCAACATGCCTTTAACAGCTTTTTCGATGATCATTTCAGGCTTTGCAGCTTGAAGCTTGTCGAAAGTAGTAGACTTAAGACCACCTGGGAAACCAGTATGAGCGTAGTACATTTTGTCTTTTGCTTTATTACCAGTAACAGTAACTTTCTCAGCGTTGATAACGATGATGTAATCACCAGTATCTACGTGAGGAGTGTATTCAGCTTTATGCTTACCGCGTAGGCGACGAGCGATTTCAGTAGCGATGCGACCTAAAGTTTTACCTTCAGCGTCAACTACGTACCAGTCACGTTTTACTGTTTCTGGCTTAGCAACAAACGTTTTCATTTATTAAAATCCAATGTTTTTTAATTAAAACCACAGGTAATTATTATAAATTACCGCTCTAAGTTGAATGCTTTAACCCCTTCGAGTTTAAGACTTTGAGCCATCAATTAGAGGCTAAACTAATATCTGGCAATAGAACGCAACGTGGCAGACGCGGGAGTATACCAGCACTTGAACCACATTGCTATATGATGGTTGTTTTTTATTCGAGAAAATCAGCTAAGTGCGCGCGAAATAAATTTCACGCCTACATTAATTAGTAGGCGTCACGCTTGCTTGGCGCGCCTTACATTCAACACCGATCAGCTAAAAACTGACAGCTGAAGGCTGACAACTTGACTAAGCTAGATGCTCTTTTGCCAAATACTCTAACGATTGCATTTCTTGTAGTCGGCTAATACAACGCTTAAATTCAAAATTTAAGTTACCTTCGCTATATAGCTCAGTTATTGGCTTTTCAGCAGAAATAATCAGCGTGACATGGCGCTCGTAAAATTCATCCACTAACGCGATAAAACGACGTGCGGCATCATCATTGGCTTGGCCCAGTGATTTTACGTTAGACAAAATCACCGTGTTATAAAGTCGGCTTATTTCCATGTAATCAACTTGGCTGCGGGCTGTTTCGCATAGTTCACTAAACTCAAACATAGCAATACAGTCAGACACTTTACGGGTTTTGATCATCCGCCCTTCAATTTCAATTTCTTTATCGAGCACACCCGGCTCAGGTGACAACTTATCGAAGTATTCAAATAAATTATCATCAGCTTGCTTATCAAGCGGACTATGGAAAATTTCGGCTTGCTCAAGGGTACGTAAACGATAATCAACCCCCGAGTCCACATTTACGATTTCGGTGTTGGCTTTTACCAGCTCAATTGCTGGTAAGAAACGCGCACGTTGTAAACCATTTCGATACAGGTCATCAGGCACGATGTTTGACGTCGCAACCAGCACAATGCCACGTTCAAATAATGCTTCCATCAAACCACCTAGTAGCATTGCATCAGTGATATCTTGTACAAAAAATTCATCAAAACAGATAATATCTGTCTCTGATTTAAAGATATCTGCAACTACATTTAATGGATTACTGGTATTTTTTAACTTTTTCAGCTCATCATGCACGCGATGCATAAAACGGTGAAAGTGCACACGCATCTTACGATCAGTAGGTAAAGCTTCGTAGAAAGTATCAACTAAATAGGTCTTACCTCTACCTACTCCGCCCCAAAAATACAGCCCTTTTATACTTGGCGTGCTATCTTTAGAGAATAGTTTGGCAAACCACCCCTTCGCGGCCGGTTTGTCTGCCGTTAGGTCATCATAGAGTCTTTGCAAATGGCGCACTGCATTTTCTTGCGCTGCATCATGTACAAAGTCTTCACGTTGTAAATCTTGTTGGTATTTCTGCCAAGGAGTCATAGGTCGTTACAATAAAACACAGTTAAATTTGCACAGTATATTAACACGCATCGTATCTCAGGGTATATTAGCCCGCAGTATGATTTCACAATCAAATTAAGCATATTTTAATAATGATTGGACTATAAATGCTTTTAAAGTATTTGTTTTTGTTATTTTTTCCCAAAGGGGTAGATTTATGGGCACAATTACCTGGATAGGTATTCTAATCATCGTTGCAATTTCAGCATTCTTCATTGGTGCTTTTGTAACCAAAAAACAATTTAAGCAAGACGAACTAGAACAACAAGTCGAGCAAGCTAACAATGCGCTTGAACAATATCGTCAAGATGTAGCTGATCATCTAGCGAGCACAGGTAAGCTAGTATCTAAAATGAAAGATAACTACGACCAGCTACTGAACCATGTAGAAGAAACAAATAAACTACTACTTGCTGATAAAAAACAGCATCCAAATGAGCCTTTCTTTTCTAAAGAAACGACTGAGCAATTACAAAACTCATTACAAGACCGCAGAGGCGATCGTTCAAGTGCTGAAGCTCAGCCTGCTGACTATGTTGTTGGTGAAACGGGCCTGTTCACTGGCTCAGAGAAAGTTTCAGAACATTCTAAAGCCTCTTGATGAACTTTTTTTTGACCCCATAGTCTTTAGATATAACAGCTTTATATCTAAACCAAGAAAAGGGCTGCTTATGCAGCCCTTTTTAGTTTTTGCTTTATCTCTGAAGTGGAGTAAACCCAGACTATGAAAATGAAATTATCTGTTATCAGTGCTGCTATTTTATCTTCTAGCTTATTATTAAGCCCTGCAATTTCAATGGCAAAACTTCCTGTTGCTGTAAATGGTCAACAATTGCCAACCCTCGCACCTATGCTTGAACAGATCACACCGGGTGTGGTGAGTATTCAAGTGTCAGGCTCTAAAGAGGTTCGCCGCCGTGCGACTCCTTTTGATGACTTTTTTGGTGTTCCTCGTGGTGGTAGCCAGAAGCGTGAATTTAGTGGCCTAGGCTCAGGTGTGATCATTGATGCAGACGAAGGTTACGTGGTAACCAATAACCATGTTATCGAAGATGCCGAAAAAATGGTGGTGACCTTAGAAGATGGTCGCGAATATGAAGCAACTAAAATCGGTAGCGACAAAGAATCAGATATTGCCTTATTGCAAATTGATGCAGAGGACTTAACAGCGCTTAAAATTGCCGATTCAGATCAGTTACGTGTAGGTGATTTTGCTGTTGCCATTGGTAATCCATTTGGTTTAAGTCACACAGTAACATCAGGTATCGTCAGTGCCCTTGGCCGTAGCGGTTTAAATATAGAAGGCTATGAAGACTTTATTCAAACCGATGCAGCTATTAACCAAGGCAACTCAGGCGGTGCGTTAGTTAACCTTAACGGTGAACTGATTGGTATCAACACCGCTATCTTAGGCGCATCTGGCGGTAACGTGGGCATTGGCTTTGCAATTCCATCTACCATGATGAAAAACCTTGTTGACCAAATTATCGAACACGGCGAAGTACGTCGCGGTTCGTTAGGTATTTCGGGACGCCCACTTGATGCAGGCCTTGCTAAAGCACAACAACTTGACGTGAAGCAAGGCGCTTACGTTATGCAAGTAATGGATGATACCGCAGCAAGTAAAGCGGGTATCAAAGCCGGTGATGTAATTATTAACGTCGATGGCACCGAAATTAGTGGCTTCCATGAACTACGCAGTAAAATTGCCACACTTGGTGAAGGCAAAAAAGTAAAACTGGGCATTTACCGAGATGGCAAAGTTAAAACTGTAAATGTCACACTCGATGGTGCATCAGCAACTACTGCCGCAGGCGAAGAGACACACCCAGCTTTCCAAGGTGCAACATTAGAAAACACTCAGAAGAGTGATGGAAAAGGGGTTGAAGTAACCGGCGTGCAAGCACGTTCTCCTGCTGCTCGTGTTGGCCTTGAAGAAGGTGACGTGATCATGCAAGTTAATCGTCAACGCGTTGAAACAATCCGCGACATGAATAAGATCATCGAAAATACCAAAGGTAACATCGTACTAGGTGTTAAACGAGGTAGAGAGCTTATTTTCGTACTTATCCAGTAAACCTAGTTGATAAATCATGAAAAAATAACAGCGGTGCTTGCCGCTGTTATTTTTTTTGTGCCATCATTAAGGGATTGCTCACTGATAATAAGAATACTGTGCTAAAACTTTTTAAATTTATCCTTCCTCCGCTTTTCACCGGTTTAGGCATTGCCTTTTTAGTGGTGTTATTTAGCCCAAGCCTTCGTAGCACACTGTTACCAGATATGAATTTACCTGCGGCGATATCATCAGAGCACATGAGCTTTGCTGATGCAGTGCAAAAAGCAGCACCTTCGGTTGTTACTATTTTTTCAGAAAGCATTTCCAATCAACCGCGCTATAAACGCCAAAACACCGTTCAAGCTCTTGGTTCTGGTGTGATCATGACCCAAGACGGCTATATTCTTACTAACTACCATGTAATCAAAAATGCCGATCTCATTATCGTTACACTCGCTGATGGCCGTCGCTTTTATGATGTACAAGTGATTGGTTTTGATACTCAAACAGATTTAGCGCTATTAAAGATCAGCGCTGAGCATTTACCAAAAATTCCAGTGAACGATAAATTTAAGCCACGTGTTGGTGATGTTGTTTTAGCGATTGGTAACCCACTTAACTTAGGTCAAACCATTACCCAAGGTATTATCAGTGCGACGGGTAAACAAAACTTAATCGATAGCCCATACAGCAGCCTGTTACAGATGGATGCAGCGATTAACGTGGGTAACTCAGGTGGCGCGTTAGTCAATTCACGAGGTGACTTAGTCGGTATTACCTCGGCACAATTTAAAACTCATGAAAATCTCGATATTCAAGGTATCTTCTTTGCAGTGCCTTACTCGATAGCCAAAGATGTGATGGATAAGCTAATCAAACATGGTCGTGTAGTCCGTGGCTATTTAGGCTTCAGTGGCACAGGTATTGATAGCACGGGCAAAGATGTAAGTGATAGCTTTACACCTGTTGCAGGCATGCGTATTTCTCAACTTGATCCATTTGGCCCAGCTTGGAAAGCAGGCATCAGAGAAACTGACATTGTAATCAAAATTGGCGGTATTCCTGTAGCAAACCCACAACAAGTGCTTGAGAAACTAGCGAATACAGAGCCAGGTAAGGAACTTGAATTTGAGATTTACCGCGATGGGAAGGTCTTAAAAGTGATGGTAACTGTTGCAGAACTTGAAGACGATCAGTAGTTACTGAAACAACACAGATATAAAAAAGGCCTAACTGATGTTAGGCCTTTTTTATAAGTATTTAGCTATTAGCTTGAACGGCGCTTGATATTAGCACCCAGCGCACTCAACTTATCTTCAATACGTTGATAACCGCGATCTACGTGATAGATGCGGTCAACAATAGTCTCACCTTGAGCAACGATGCCAGTAAGAATTAGACTTGCAGAGGCACGTAAATCAGTTGCCATTACCTGTGCGCCCGATAAGCTTTCGGTATCCCCACAAATTGCTGTATTACCTTCTAAGCGAATGTTTGCGCCCATACGCTGTAACTCAGGCACGTGCATAAAACGGTTTTCGAAAATCGTTTCTGTGATGGTTGCACTGCCCTTCGCTACCACATTTAAAGCTGTAAATTGCGCTTGCATATCGGTAGGGAAACCCGGGTGTGGCATAGTCTTAATGTTAACCGCTTTTAGTTCGCGGCCACGCATATCAAGATAAATGCTGTTATCAGTGACTTCAACCAAGGCATTGGTAGCACGCAACTTTTCAATCACAGGATCAAGACTATGGTGGTCTGTATTTTTACAAAGTACTTCACCGCCAGCCATTGCCGCCGCAACCAAGAAAGTGCCTGTTTCAATGCGATCAGGAAGAATGCTGTACTCACAACCCGATAGTGACTCAACCCCTTCAATTTCGATACGGCTAGTGCCTGCACCACTGATCTTCGCCCCCATCGCAATTAAGCAATTAGCAAGATCGGTAATTTCCGGTTCGCGAGCTGCATTTTCAAGTACTGTTTTACCATCAGCCAGCGTTGCTGCCATCAGTAAGTTTTCTGTTGCGCCAACACTGACCATCTCCATAAAGATTTCAGCGCCTTTTAAGCGACCATCAACCTTGGCATTAATGTAACCATTTTCAACCTTGATGATAGCGCCCATGCGCTCAAGACCTTGAATATGGATATCAACTGGGCGAGCACCAATTGCACAACCACCTGGCAGTGATACTTGCGCTTCACCAAAACGGGCAACTAAAGGGCCTAATGCAAGCACTGAGGCACGCATTTGCTTTACCAACTCATACGGTGCAAGTGTTTTATCAACCGTCGCACCATCAATGATTAGCTTGTCTTGCTGCCACTCGACATTTGCACCCAGTGTTTTTAACAAGGCTTCTGTGGTGCCGATATCGCGTAAACGAGGAACATTACTAAAGGTACTTTTACCCTGCCCTAAAAGCGCAGCAAAAAGAATTGGAAGAGCGGCATTTTTAGCGCCAGAAATAGTGACTTCACCTGCCAGCGAGGTGCCACCTTGAATAACAAATTGATCCATTAGGAGGCCCTGCGACTATTGAGGTAAAATAAATTTTTGTTCGCGTTTCCATTCAGTCGGTGTGAACGCTTTGATAGATACAGCGTGGATTGTACCGTCTGAGATTGTTGACATTAACGGAGCATAAACCAACTGTTGCTTCTTCACGCGAGATAAACCATCAAAACACTCACCAACAGCAATCACTTCGTAGTGGCTACCATTTGCTTTAACAATCACTTCATCTAGTTTTAGTTCGTCGCGTAATAACGTTTCGACTTGGCTTGTTTCCATAAATCTCACTCAAATAGGTTTGTGACCTGACCCAACTGCATTAAATTTTGCAATTGTTCAGGGCTATTTTGCAGTTCAAGGTGAATACCTTGCTGCTTTAATTCTGCGAAAGAGTGAATTAACCAAGCTAAGCCCGCCGTGTCAACCCTAGATAGCCCAGAAAGGTCAAAATACCATGTTTTATGGCTAGAATCTGGCTTGGCGTTCAGAAGGCGTTCACGGCCAATTGAATTTCGAGTCAGTTCGCCACTGACTCGAAACTGGTTATCTTCAAGTTGAGTAATCTCGACTTTACTCATCACCACCATCACCCCTAAATTGCACTGGCAGTTGGCTCTTCTGCTCTAGTAAGTCACTTACATAATCTAGACCATGTTGGCGTAAAATACCTTGTAATTCACTTTGTTTAGCATCAAGCAAACTAATACCTTCTGCTATCATATCGTACGCGCCCCAGTCACCACTGCGGTCTTCACGTACTTTAAAGTCGATTCTGATATCAGGTTTACCGGCTTCAACAATTTTAGTTTTAACAACCACCACATCTTGGCCTTTGAAAGGCTGAGGCGGAGCAAACTCAACGCTTTGATTAGTGTATTGAGTAAACACACCTGCGTAAGTAGCAATTAAATACTTTTGAAAAACGTCAATGAAGCGTTGTAACTCTTTAATCGCTTTCGCTTTTTCCTCTTTATCTTCGATAGCACGCACCTTTGACACGTGATTACCTAGTACGCGCAGTGCAGCATACTTGTAGTCAATGTAAGGCATTAGCTCTTCTTCTACGATAACGCGTAGATGCTCTTTGTCTTTCGCAATAAGAGGTTGGTCTTTAGTAATACGTGCAAAAGTATTATCTGACACTGTACGAACCATTTTGTACGGGTCTTTTAAATCAACCTTAGGTTCAGCGGCTTGTGCGTTTAGGCTAAACAGCACAGCAATACATAATAAAAACTTCTTAAACATAATTATTCACCACCCTGGTTGAATAAGAACTGACCGATTAACTCTTCTAAAACAAGCGCTGATTTTGTATCAGTAATGTAGTCACCATCTGCAAGCGCTTTGCTTTCAACACCAAATAAATCATCTAGATCTGTATCATGCTCACTTGCTGTTACATCTTCACCCATACAGCGTTGCTCAGCAGATTCAGGGGCAATAACAGGGTTAATGCCTAAGTACTGCTCACCTAAAATACCTGATGTCAAAATAGAGATTGATGTTGTGTCTGAAAACTTACATAAGTAATTTGCATCAATCGCCATATTAACCACAGGCACAAACTCTTTTGGGTGAATAAAGATTGATTCAACTCGGCCAACAACCACACCACCAACTTTAATCGGCGCACGAGCTTTTAAAGAACCAATGTTTTCAAACTTTGCGTTCAGTTGGTAAGTCTCACCACTACCACTAATGCCGGCATTCGCAACTTTAAATGCTAATAATGCAAATGCAGCGATACCAAGGGCTACAAAAAAGCCAACTAATATTTCTAATTTCCGTGAATTCATCTTTATACCCTAATTAGCTGGTAAACATTACCGCTGTTAAAATAAAGTCAAAACCTAATACTGCCAATGACGAGTGCACAACGGTTTCTGTTGTCGCTTTACTGATCCCCTCCGATGTAGGAACACAGTCATAGCCTTTGTAAAGTGCAATCCAAGTCACAATCATGGCGAATACAAAACTCTTAATCATGCCGTTCACAATATCTTGTTGGAACGACACTTGCGCTTGCATGATTGACCAGAAGCTTCCTGAGTCAACACCAAGCCAATCAACACCCACTAAATGAGCGCCGATAATAGCAACCGCAGAAAATATTAATGCAAGTAATGGCATACTGATAAAACCAGCCCAAAAACGCGGTGCAATAATGCGTTTAAGTGGATCAATCGCCATCATTTCTAAACTTGATAATTGCTCGGTTGCTTTCATTAAACCAATTTCAGCAGTAAGTGCACTGCCCGCGCGGCCTGCAAACAGTAACGCTGTTACTACAGGGCCTAACTCACGTAATAAGCTCAATGCCACTAAAGGCCCTAAGCTATCTTCAGCACCATAGCCTACTAATACGGTGTAACCCTGCAGGGCGAGCACCATACCGATGAATAAGCCTGACACCATAATGATTAAAAGAGATTGCGAGCCCACCATATATAATTGGCGAACAAGTAAAGGCGTGCCTTTTTTGAAGTTCGGCACATTAACGAGTGCACCAAACAGCATCTGAGTTGAACGGCCAAGCGCGGCAAAGCGCCCTAATGTTTTGTGACCTAACTTCTGGAATAGATCAAGCATTATGCACTCCTAGTAATTCATCATCATACGCAGGAGCTGGGAAATGGAATGGTACAGGGCCATCCGATAAACCATTTAAGAACTGTTGCACAAGCTCAGATTCATGGTTTTGCATTTGCTCTGGTGAACCTTCGCCTATCACCCCTTGATCAGCAATGATGATCACATGATCAGCAATGCTCATCACCTCTGTTACATCATGGGTCACGATAAGTGATGATAAACCTAGCACCTCATTCAGTGATTTTATTAGCTTAACTAACACACCCATAGAGATAGGATCTTGGCCAGCAAATGGCTCATCGTACATGATAAGCTCTGGATCAAGAGCAATTGAACGCGCTAAAGCAGCACGGCGAGCCATACCACCAGAAAGCTCAGACGGCATTAAGTCTTGTGCGCCACGTAAGCCGACAGCTTGTAATTTCATTAAAACGACAAGTCGGATTAAATCTTCGCTGAGTTGAGTATGTTCGCGCAAAGGAAAGGCGATATTGTCAAACACTGACATATCGGTAAATAAAGCGCCACTTTGAAACAGCATACTCATTTTGGTGCGGGCAGCATAAAGTTCCTTGCGAGTCATGCCAGGAATGCTGTTGCCTTCAAATAAAATGTCACCAGAATCAGGTTTAAGCTGACCGCCAATTAAGCGCAACATGGTGGTTTTACCAATGCCGCTTGGTCCCATGATAGCGGTAATCTTGCCTTTCGGAATGTTAAAACTCATATTTCTATATATGATTCTATCGCCCCGTGAAAAGGTTACATCCTTGATTTCTACTATTGATTGCGACAAGTCGCTCTCCATAACGTTTTTCACTAGTTTTGCCATTTTAAGGGTTTTTTAGTCAAGATGGAAAAAACAAATCGTAAAATTTTGTAATATTTTCTATCAATAAATTCTAAAGCTAGCTGCAAAGAGCTTAACGACACCTGAAATTTAGTTTCCTTGCTAAGCACGCTTTATGCTCGCCAGCCCATTCTTTTACTTATACTTTCAGGTTCGCTTTTGTTACTATTTGCAGTCATCTGTATAAGTAATGTTGGCGTATCACAATGGTGACTTCTTTTGTCATTTTAATTATTGGTTTTGCTGCACTCGTTTGGAGTGCCGATCGGTTTGTTTATGGGGCGGCTGCACTCGCAAAAAATATGGGGATACCCACCCTAATCATTGGTTTAACCGTTGTTGCTATGGGCTCATCAGCCCCTGAAATGATGGTATCTGCATCGGCAGCACTTGCTGATAAAACAGATACTGCGGTAGGTAATGCGGTCGGCTCTAACATTACTAACATCTTACTTGTACTTGGTGTCACAGCTTTACTACGCCCTCTTTCAGTATCTTCAATGACACTTAAACGTGAAATGCCGCTGGTCCTGTTAATCTCTGTAGCTGCTTGGTATGTGTTCTCAGATAACTATTTTTCGTTCGCTGAAGGCATTGCCTTGATGATTGCTTTTGCCGTGTTTATTGGTGGCTTAGTTATTGTGTCTCTGCGTGCTAAAAACCAAGATGACCCATTTGTCAGCGAAGCATGTGAAGACGTTCCGAACGATGTAAGCACTAAATCAGCCGTATTTTGGTTAGTCATCGGCATGATTTTATTACCCATTAGTTCACACTTTTTAGTTGAATCAGCCGTTGATATTGCGAAATATT
Source organism: Pseudoalteromonas sp. CO109Y (assembly GCF_004208935.1). Taxonomy (NCBI): domain Bacteria; kingdom Pseudomonadati; phylum Pseudomonadota; class Gammaproteobacteria; order Alteromonadales; family Pseudoalteromonadaceae; genus Pseudoalteromonas; species Pseudoalteromonas sp. CO109Y. Next base: position 22,794 of record NZ_SGPD01000006.1, on the reverse strand, counting down.
TTGGTCTATCAGACCTTGTAATAGGCTTAACCATTATTGCTATTGGTACCAGCTTACCAGAGCTGGCAGCCTGTATTGCAGGGGTATTAAAAAACGAAGACGATTTAGCGCTTGGGAATATCGTTGGCTCAAACATTTTCAATTTACTCGCCGTATTACCACTTGCGGGTATTATCAACCCATCAGTTATTGACCCTTCTGCGGCAAACCGCGATGCACTTATCATGATTGCAGCAACCGTTGTATTGATTGCCATGTCATTGAACTTTAAAGGTGCTCGTCGTATCAATAGAGTAGAAGGTGGCTTCTTGTTAGTCGCATTTATTGCATATCAGGGCTATATTTTCAGCCAAGTAGGATAATTAATGACACAACCTAGCTTTATCGCGCAGGGTAAGCGCGTACTCGAAATTGAAGCACAAGCTTTACAAGAAATTGAGCAATATATAAATCAAGATTTCGATAACGCTTGCCAATTAATGTTCCAATGTACAGGTCGTATTATTGTGATTGGTATGGGCAAGTCTGGCCACGTTGGTAATAAAATTGCGGCGACCCTTGCAAGTACTGGCACACCGGCATTTTTTGTTCACCCTGGCGAAGCAAGCCATGGTGATTTAGGCATGATCACCCGTGATGATGTGGTAATGTGTATTTCGAACTCAGGTGAGACCAGCGAAGTACTTAGTATTATCCCCGTTATTAAGCGTATTGGCGCAAAGATGATTTCACTCACTGGCAACCCAGACTCAACCATGGCAAAACTGTCTGATGTACATGTGTGCATTAAAGTAAGCCAAGAGGCATGCCCGTTAGGCCTTGCCCCAACTGCAAGTACCACAGCAACCTTGGTGATGGGTGATGCAATGGCGGTTGCGTTACTTGAAACCCGTGGTTTCACAGCCGATGATTTTGCGCTTTCGCACCCGGGTGGCAGCTTAGGTAAACGTTTATTGCTTACATTAGATGATGTGATGCACGCAGGCGACGCCACGCCAATCGTTAGCGAAACCCAAAGCATTAAAGACGCACTAATCGAAATGTCAGCCAAGGGCCTTGGTATGACCGCGGTGATTGGTGCAGATGAAAAGTTAGCCGGATTATTCACTGATGGTGACTTACGCCGTATTTTAGAGCAGCGCATCGATATCCATAATACGGCAATTAGCCAAGTAATGACCCGTTCATGTACAACTGCTCGCCCTGATATGCTTGCAGCTGAAGCTTTAAATATTATGGAACGTAAACGTATCAATGGTTTAATTGTGGTAGATCAAAGTAATACGCCAATTGGTGCCCTTAATATGCAAGACCTATTAAAAGCAGGAGTTCTTTAAGCAATGACATTCGCCGAGCTATACCAGCCTCTTAGCCCTGATGTGAGTCAGCGCGCACAAAAAGTAAAATTGCTAATCTGTGATATAGATGGCGTTTTTTCTGATGGCCGAATTTATATAGGTAATGATGGCGAAGAGCTTAAAGCATTTAATACTAAAGATGGCTTTGGTATTAAAGCGCTCATTAATAGTGGCTTTGAAGTGGCAGTGATTACTGGCCGCCATTCACAAATAGTTCAGCAGCGAATGACTAGCCTAACAGTTCAGCACATTTATCAGGGACAAGAAGATAAGCTGATTGCTTATCAAGAGTTAAAAGATAAACTGGGGCTGACCGATGAACAAATTGCCTATATTGGTGATGATGGTCCAGACTTACCAGTAATGGAAAAAGTAGGGTTTGCTGTTGCTGTAAACGACGCACACCCACTGATTAAAAAGCTGGCTCATTACACCACATTATTACCAGGTGGCTTTGGAGCTGTGCGTGAATTAACTGATTTACTCATGTTAGAAAACGGTAAGCCGTTAACTAGCGATGGAACCAGCGCATGAATATAGCCCGTATTTTACTGAGTATTGTTTTTGTTTGTTGCATGGTGTGGTTATGGTACCCGTACTTTAACCAATCAACAGACACAATAACTAGTGAAGACGAGATCATCGCAACACCTGATTACACCGCAGTGGCGTTAAAGCAAACAGCGTATGACGAGCAAGGCAAAATTAGTCATAAAGTGGCTGCTGCTAAAATGGAGTTGTATCAACAATTAGGGTTTACCTTTTTTGAGCAACCTATTTTTACTATTTATGGCGACCAGCAGGTTTGGCAAGTAAAAGCCAAAGAAGCCACATTGTACGAAAACGATCAGCTGATTTTTGAAGGGGATGTAGTTGCTAAAAACTTAACCCATAACGGCATGATCGAAGATATAAAAGCAGAAAACATTAATGTCGACATTGATAAAATGACCATGTTTTCTAAGCAACCTGTGACACTAACAGGACCGAATTTAAAGATTACCGGTAAAGGCTTAAAAGCCGATTTAAAAACCGAAATTGTTGAGTTAACTAACCATACACGAACCATATACTATGACCAATAAACTGAAGAAATTACTCCTGATCCCAAGCTTATTGATTGCCTTTTCGGGCGCAGCTGCCGAGCAAACTGGCGCTCAAATTAGCATTAGCTCAGATCGCCAAGTAGGTAAACTAAAAGATGGCGTTGGCATATTTGAAGGTAACGTAGAGATCGTGCATGGTAATCGTCGTATTACCGCTGAACGCCTTGAAGCACACGGCGGTGACACCGAAGGTACAGTAGAGTTGATTATTGCCACAGGTAAGCCTGCTTACTTCGAAGAAAAGCAAGCTGATGGCACCGTAATGAGCGCTAGCGCAGAAGAAGTACGTTATGATGTTGCAAAACGCTTCTTAACCTTAAATGGTGAAGCTGAAGTTACTCAAGCAGGTCAAAAAGTAACAGCAAAAAGCATTACCTATGATATGGCACAGCAGCTGATCAGTGCTGAAAAAGACGAAAATTCAACAGATCGTGTACACACTATTTTAGTGCCTGTTGAAAATAAAAAAGATAATAAAGGCCAACCATGAGCACATTAAAAGCAGAGCTTTTAGCTAAAAGCTACAAAGGCCGCCAAGTGGTTAAAAATGTCGGTCTTGAAGTTGAAGCTGGCAGTATTGTTGGCTTGCTTGGTCCAAATGGCGCAGGTAAAACAACGACCTTCTATATGATTGTAGGCCTAGTACCTAGCGACAAAGGTAAAATCAGTATTGATGATAACGATATCACCCTTTTACCAATGCATAGCCGTGCGCGTTTAGGTATTGGCTATCTGCCACAAGAATCGTCAATTTTTCGAAAGTTGACGGTTTACCAAAACTTGATGGCCATTTTAGAAACTCGTAAAGATCTAAATAAAACCACCCGCGAAGAAACACTCAATAGCTTACTTGATGAGTTTAGTATTCAACACATTCGTGACAGCCAAGGTATGGCGCTGTCAGGTGGTGAGCGACGCCGTGTAGAAATTGCTCGCGCATTAGCCGCTAATCCTAAATTTATCCTTTTAGATGAGCCTTTTGCTGGTGTTGATCCAATTTCAGTGTTAGATATAAAGAAAATTATTGAGCACCTAAAAAATCGTGGTATCGGTGTACTAATTACTGACCATAATGTTCGAGAAACCCTTGATGTTTGTGAAAAAGCCTACATTGTTTCTCATGGGGAGCTAATTGCATCAGGCACACCTGAGCACGTATTAGCAGACCAAACTGTACGCGATGTATATCTAGGCGAGCAATTCAGGCTGTAACCATTACGCCAGCGACTAGAGCATCTGCTAGACTTATAACAATGACAATAAATCGATAACTGTGTTTATACAGGTATCGATAACTTAAAAAGGATTGTTAGGGATACATGAGGCAATCATTACAGCTGCGCATGGGCCAGCAACTTACAATGACTCCACAACTGCAACAAGCTATTCGTTTGTTGCAGCTCAGTACATTGGATCTCCAGCAAGAAATTCAAGAAGCGCTTGATAGTAATCCTCTACTTGAAGTGGAAGAAGCGGATTACAACGAAGAAAGCACCGGCAAGAATGAGCAAAAAGCTGAATCTGACGATGTACAAGTCAGCGCGTCTGCCGAAGAAGCACCTAGCGAGTACGAGCAAGAAAGTAGTGATGCTCTCAATAAAGACACCGTAAGCGATGACTTAGCAATGGATGTTACCTGGGATGAGTACATGAGTGCCGCCCCTTCAACATCGTCAGGGCCAATGCCTGAAGATGAATCTATCTATCAGGGAGCATCAACCGAAACCCTTCACGAATACCTGATGTGGCAATTGCAACTCACGCCATTTAGCCCTACTGATGAAGCGATTGCTGTGGCAATTGTAGAAGCTATCGATGACTCAGGTATTTTAACGGTAAGCTGTGAAGATATCGTCGAAAGCTTTAATCAAAATAACGATGAAGAAGAAATCGAACTTGATGAAGTCGAAGCGGTCTTAAAAAGAATTCAGTTATTTGATCCTGTGGGTATTGGCGCGCGCAGTTTACAAGAATGCCTGTGCATTCAGCTACGCCAATTCGATGCCGATACGCCATATTTAGCTGAAACTAAAATGGTTTTATCTGAGCATATCGAATTATTAGCGAGTCGCGACTATCGAACTTTGATGAAAAAGACTAAGCTTAAAGAAAATGAGCTTAAAGAAGTGATGACGCTTATTCACAGCTTAAATCCTAAGCCTGCGGATAGCATAGTACGCGAAGAATCTGAGTACGTTATACCTGATGTATCAGTGAAAAAAGTGAAAGGCCGCTGGGTAGTCGAGTTAAACCCAGATTGTATGCCAAAGATTAGAGTGAACAGCCAATATGCGGCGATGTCTCGCTCTGTTAAATCAAGTAGCGACAGCCAATTTATTCGCTCTCACTTACAAGAAGCAAAGTGGTTTATTAAGAGCTTAGAAAGCCGTAACGATACGCTATTAAAAGTGACCAACTGTATCGTTCAACAACAACAAGCTTTCTTTGAGCATGGCCCTGAGGCAATGAAGCCGATGGTGCTAAATGATGTTGCTGAAATGGTCGAAATGCATGAATCGACGATTTCACGGGTAACAACGCAAAAATATATGCATACCCCACGGGGTATTTTTGAGTTGAAATATTTCTTCTCAAGCCATGTCAGCACCGAAAATGGTGGTGAGTGTTCTTCTACAGCAATACGCGCTTTAATCAAGAAGTTAGTCGCTGCAGAAAACTCAGCTAAACCATTGAGTGATAGCAAAATTGCAGATATATTGGCTGAGCAAGGAATTAAAGTAGCTAGACGTACAATTGCAAAATATCGTGAGTCTCTAGCAATACCTCCGTCTAATCAGCGTAAGAGTCTGATTTAGACGTTTTACATAGAAGGAAAAATGCTTATGCAACTAAATTTAACTGGTCGTCATGTAGAAATCACAGATTCATTAAGAGACTATGTAAACACCAAGTTTGCAAAACTAGAAAGGCATTTTGACCATATTAATAATGTTCATGTCATTCTAGATGTAGAAAAATTAAGCCAAAAAGCAGAAGCAACTTTACATGTAAACGGAGGCGAATTATTCGCTTCAACAGAACATCAAGATATGTACGCAGCCATTGACTCACTGATCGATAAACTTGATCGCCAAGTCATTAAACACAAAGAGAAATTAGCTCGACATTAAATTATGAAACTAAGTTCACTTACTAACCAGGACTGCAGCAAAGCTGCGGTCCTTTTTAATAGCAAAAAAAGAATTCTTGAATATATCAGCGAACTGGCCCACCAGCAGCTTCCTCATTTATCGCAACAAGATATCCTAGATGCTTTACTCAACCGAGAAAAACTAGGCAGCACCGGCATTGGCCGAGGTATTGCTATTCCACATGGCCGAATGAGCGGCGCAGATGAGCCTCATGCATTTGTGATAGTGAGTGAATCCCCTATTAATTTTGATGCAATTGATAATCGTCCAGTTGATATTTTTGTGGCACTCATCGTACCAGATGGTGACTGTCAGCTTCACCTAAAGACCTTATCAACAATTGCTGATAGACTTAAAGATAAAGAGTTTTGTAAACAGCTGCGTAGTGCTACTACCGATCAGCAACTGTTTCAGGTCATATCAGCAGAGGCATAAATGGAATTAATAATTATCAGCGGTCGCTCAGGCTCAGGTAAATCGGTCGCTTTACGAGTACTTGAAGACTTAGGCTATTATTGCGTTGATAATATTCCGGTTAATTTACTGCCTTCGCTCGTACGTAGTGTGTCTGATAACTACGATAAAATAGCGGTCAGTATCGACGTACGTAACTTACCGAAAGAGCAGCAAGAATTTAATGATATTCTTGAGTACCTGCCAGGTTTCGCAAACCCAACACTATTCTATTTAGACAGTGATGACCAAACTCTGATCAAGCGCTTTTCAGAAACACGCCGCTTGCATCCACTATCTATTGATTCTTTGCCGCTTGATCTGGCCATTAAACAAGAAAAAATCCTGCTTGATGTGTTGATCACTCGCGCTGACTTTATGATTGATACCACGGATCTGAGTGTTCATCAGTTAGCAGAATCAATTCGCGAAAAGATTTTAGGTAAAAAAGATAAAAAGCTAATTATTACCTTTATGTCGTTTGGCTTTAAGCATGGTATTCCAAAAGAAGCGGACTACGTTTTTGACGCACGCTTTTTACCTAACCCACACTGGGAACCTGATTTAAAGCCACTAACAGGCCTTGACCAACCAGTCAAAGATTACCTAGCTAGCCACAACATAGTGCAAAAATTTACGTGGCAAATACAAACCTTTGTGCAAACTTGGTTACCGCACTTAGAGCGCAATAACCGCAGTTACCTGACTATTGCTATTGGCTGTACCGGTGGCCAACATCGCTCTGTTTACTTAGCGCAAACAATTGGTGAGAGCTTTGCCAAAAGCCATGCTAATGTAAAAATTCGCCACCGCGAACAAGACATTTAATTAGGCACCAACAATGCACGCTGAAGATACCTTTTTAATTCAAAACAAACTTGGCTTACATGCTCGTGCTGCTACTGTTTTAGCGCAATTAGCATTGCAATTTGATGCCAAAATTACGCTTTATCAAGATGATAAAGAAGCTGAAGGCGACAGCGTGTTAGCATTAATGCTACTTGAAAGTAGTCAGGGTAAAGAAGTTCGCGTTGTATGCGAAGGTCCTGACGCTGATGCAGCATTAACGGCAATCGGCGAATTAATTGCACAACGCTTCCACGAGCAAGAATAGCATTTGCTAAGACTTCAAGGTTTACGGTAAACTTAATTCGGATATTTAAAATTCCCTTTAAATATCCTACTTTTATATCGCTCGCTTTTCTAAATTACAAAACTCTTAATAAATTTATCGCAGTGCGACGATATCTCTGCAAATACACTACAAAGCAACTATGCTGTATTTGCTTAGCCTATTTAAACTTTTTTCAGTTGTAAGGACGCCAATGCCAGAAGCCTTTGAACAAGATTACCCACTACAACAACTCAAACAAGTGACCAAGTCACTCAATAGTGGTCAATTTGTTCAAGTGCGCGGTATGTTAGCCAAAACGGCACCTTGTGATACAGCCCTTTTACTTGAATCTTCTCCCCATAAAATTCGTCGTATGCTTTGGCAGCTGGTTGATCCAGATGTCCGTGGTGATGTTCTAGAAGAACTCTCTGAAGATGTACGTCTTGGCATTATTGCCCAGATGGAGCCTGAGCACATTGCTGCTGCCACTGAAGATATGGACGACGATGACTTAGGTGAGGTTTTACGTAGTCTTCCTGATACCGTATATCAAGACGTTGTCAGCGCCATGGACTCGCAAGATAGAGAGAGAGCTACTCAAGCACTTTCTTATCAAGAGCGCTCAGCCGGTGCCTTGATGAACAGCGATACGGTTACCATTCGCCCTGACGTTACCCTCGATGTTGTACTGCGCTATTTACGCTTACGAGGTGAGCTACCAGAAGGTACCGATGACTTATATGTAGTTGATAAGCATAACTGCTTCTTAGGTGCGCTTTCATTAACAACATTGCTGACCAGCCCATCAGATAAAATTGTTCGTGATTTAATGGATGAAGACTGTGAGTCAATCCTAATCTCTATGGATGAAAGTGATGTGGCGCAACTGTTCGAGCGTCACAATTGGATTTCAGCCCCTGTCGTGGATGATAACGCTCACTTGCTTGGTCGTATTACCATCGATGATATCGTTGACGTAATCCGTGAAGATGCAGAGCACAGCATGCTAAGCCTCGCAGGTCTTGACGACGAAGAAGATACCTTTGCGCCAGTACTGAAAAGTTCGCAGCGTCGCTCTATTTGGCTTGGGGTTAACTTATTAACCGCATTGTTAGCAGCAATTGTGGCAAGCTTTTTCGAAAACACCTTAGCAATTTTACCCATTTTAGCGGTACTCAATGGTATCGTACCTTCAATGGGAGGTGTTGCGGGTAGCCAGACCTTAACCCTGGTTATTCGTGGTATAGCGGTTGGTCATATCAACCAAACCAACCAACGCTTCTTATTACTTAAGGAGTTAGCGATTGGCGCACTGAATGGCATTATTTGGTCGATATTAATTGCTGGTGTGGTTGCCCTATGGCAGTGGGACTTTAAGCTCGGCGCAGTACTGGCCTTTGCAATGTTTATGAATCTTGTTGCCGCTGGTATTGCGGGTGCGAGCATTCCATTAATTCTTAAGAAAATGAAAATAGACCCAGCCCTAGCCGGCAGTGTGGTGCTGACAACCGTCACTGATATTGTTGGTATCTTTGCCTTTTTAGGCACCGCAACTTGGTTATTGATCTAATACCAATTCGCAATAATACTTAGTTAAGCGAATTGGTATAAATAAAAACGGCCCTTTAAGGGCCGTATTTATCTCTTTTACTTTGCGCGCTGCTTATTTTTACCTACTCGAGGTTTGGTATTGGCCTTTTTAAACTGGCTAAAACCGGTGTGACGAGTCAGTGCCGCACGGCCTTTACCGCCCTTTCCTCTAGCAGCTTTCTCGTTACGACCTTCTTCAGGTACCAAACAGTTCGGTCCTTTACCTATTAAATTCGCTTTGCCCATTTTTCTTAGTGCTTCACGGATCATCGGCCAACCAGCCGGATCGTGGTATCGCAAAATCGCTTTGTGCAAGCGACGTTGGCGTGCGCCTTTTGGAACAGGCACTTGCTCAGTATTGTTCTTAATATTGCGCAGCGAGTTCATCTCAGTGTGATAAATTGTGGTTGCATTGGCCATCGGTGATGGATAAAAGTTTTGTACTTGATCAAGCTTAAAGTCATTAGACTTTAACCACAACGCCATGTTCACCATGTCTTCGTCTTTCGTTCCTGGGTGAGCAGAAATAAAATACGGGATCAAATACTGCTTTTTACCCGCTTCTTTTGAGTATTTATCAAATAACTCTTTAAACTTATCGTAAGCACCCATGCCCGGCTTCATCATCTTAGACAATGGACCATCTTCAGTATGCTCAGGGGCAATTTTTAAGTACCCGCCTACGTGATGGGTAACCAACTCTTTTACATAGCGCGGATCTTCAACGGCTAAGTCATAACGAACGCCAGACGCAATCAAGATTTTCTTGACACCTTTTACATCACGGGCTTTTTTATAAAGCTCAATGGTTGGGGTGTGATCCGTGTCCATATGCTTACAGATATCAGGATAAACACATGATAAACGACGACACGTGCTCTCTGCCTTTTTGCTCTTACAGCGTAACTTATACATATTCGCTGTCGGTCCGCCTAAGTCAGAGATAACACCTGTAAATCCTGGCACTCTGTCACGAATTTGCTCAATTTCATCAATAATTGACTGCTCAGAACGACTTTGAATAATACGTCCTTCGTGCTCTGTAATCGAACAGAAAGAACAACCACCAAAGCAACCACGCATGATGTTCACCGAGGTTTTAATCATTTCATAGGCTGGGATTTTTTCATCGCCGTAGCTTGGGTGCGGAATACGCTGATAAGGCAAACCAAATACGCCATCCATTTCTTCAGTTTCAAGAGGAAATGCAGGCGGGTTAACCCAAATAGAACGATCGCCATGACGTTGAAATAACGCACGTGCACAACCTGGGTTTGTTTCTTGGTGCAAAATACGCGAGGCATGGGCATAAAGCGGTTTATTCACGCTTACTTGCTCATATGCTGGTAGCTTAACGTAGGTCTTTTCCCAAGGCTTAGGACGAGCTGGCTGGATAGTGATTGGCTTAGCCGCCTCGGCACTTAAATCAATACCTGCTTTTTTAAATTCAGATTTACTACAACCCACATCATCTGCGCCATACGGGTTTGGAATTGGATCAATCTTACCGATTTTATCAATTGCAGTTGAGTCACTACCACGCCAACCCGGTAATGGTTCTTTACGAATAACCGCAGTACCACGAATATCTTGAATTGTCTCAACCGACTCACCCGCAGCAATACGGTGGGCAACTTCAACAAGTGGGCGCTCAGCATTACCGTAAATTAGAATGTCAGCTTTGGCATCAAACAATACGCTACGGCGTACTTTTTCTTGCCAATAATCATAATGAGCAATACGGCGTAAACTCGCCTCAATACCACCAATGATCAGCGGCACATCTTTATAAGCTTCGCGACAGCGTTGGCTGTATACAACTACCGCACGGTCAGGACGTTTACCGCCTATGTTACCCGGCGTATAAGCATCATCATGACGCATACGCTTTTCAGCAGTATAACGGTTGATCATCGAGTCCATATTACCCGCTGTAACACCAAAGAATAAGTTAGGCTTACCTAACGCCATAAAGGCATCTTTTGAGTTCCAATCAGGTTGTGCAATTATACCCACACGAAAACCCTGTGACTCAAGCATACGCCCTATCACAGCCATACCGAAACTTGGGTGATCTACATACGCATCACCACTTACAATGATCACGTCACAGCTATCCCAGCCTAACGCGTCCATTTCTGCACGAGTGGTTGGTAAAAATGGCGCCGTGCCATAGCATTCAGCCCAATACTTAGGGTAAGAAAACAGGCCTCGCTCGGCTTTTAATGCGCTCATAAAGTGTACTCTGCTAACAAAAGGGGCGAATTATACCTCAGTCTTATAGATTATTATAGAAAACAAAACGCCCTTCACATGGAAGGGCGCTGTTTAATTTTTATGTAATTACTGGAACTGGTTACTGCTTAGCTTGCAAGTAGGTAATTAACTCTTTTTCAGGCATAGGCTTAGCGTACATAAAGCCTTGCACTTCATCACAGCCAAGCTGGGCTAAATAATCCGCTTGCGCTTGTGTCTCAACCCCTTCTGCTATGGTTTTTAAGCCTAACCTTGCACCAAGAGAAATAATTAACGCAGCAATCGCCTGACAATCTTGACCTGGTAAGTCTTTAATAAAGTCGCGATCAATTTTGAGTCTGTCTAGCGGCAGTTTTTGCAAGTAACTTAACGATGAAAACCCTGTACCGAAGTCGTCGATCGCAATCTCGATACCAAACTCTTTAAGTTCTTTTAGTGTGGTGATCACATTAGCTAGCTCATCCATAACCACGCTTTCAGTCACTTCGAGTTCAATAAACTGCGGTTTTACATCATATTTAATAAGCGTGTCTTTAACCTGCTGCGCATAGCCTTTAACTTTAAATTGCGGCACTGAAACATTTACAGCAATGCTAATTGCAAAGCCCATTGCTTCGAGGCGCTTTTGCTGCATACATGCTTGCTCTAGCACCCATTGCCCTATTTCAACAATTAAACCGGCATCTTCAGCCATTGGAACGAAAATCGCTGGCGAAATATACTGACCATTACCTGACGGCCAACGCAGTAGCGCTTCACAGCCAATGATTTCAAGGGTGTTTAAATCAAGTTGTGGCTGAAACCAAACCTCTAATTTACGCTGCTCAAAATCTTGACGAAGCTGTCTGATGATCCCTAAACGCCAAGCCATTTTCTCTTCCATGTCTGGGGTATACGTCACCACCATTTCAGAAGATTGTTTTTTAGCCTGGTTAAGTGCAATGTAGCCCAGCTTTAAGGTCTCGATCCCTGCTTGCAGGAAGTCACCTTGATAACATAAACCAATTTTAAAGTTGATTGGTAAAATGTGTTCACCTGCACTGAACGGCAAACTTAAGTGCTCGCGTAGTAGCTCAACGTCACATTCAGCAACTGGTAACAGTAAGCCAAATACATCTGCACCGATGCGCGAGAGCAGCTCAGCATTTGGGTATTCTTGATGCAGTCTATCAACAATGGCATTTAGTAATAAATTACCAATCTCTTGGCCTAAGCCATTGTTAATATCTGAGAATTGCGCAACATCAATTAATAAAAAGACATAATCACTTTTACCCGGCTGGTAGTAACGCTCCACTTTATTCATGAAATCGTTACGATTCGATAAGCCAGTTAAAACATCTTTATAAGCTGCATCACGTAAACGGTTGAACAACCTAACATTATCAAGACCAACACTGACATTAGTTAAAAATATCTCTGCAAATTGTAGTTGCGAAGGACTTGGCGTGTGCTCGGTTTCTAAGTAAATAGCTGCTTGGCGGTTTTTGCTTTTTAATAAGTACGTACTGTCTACATCGGTGTGCTGATGCTCACCTTGGGCTAGGCAGTTGTTAACTTGCATGATAATACGGCCATCATCAAGCTGCTCAATACCCTGGCCAATAAACTCATTATATTCAGCACAACCACCTAAAACATAAACCTGGTTATCATCTTCGATAGAACCACACAATAAACCTTGCGGTTCGCAATCTAAAATAATTGAGAGCTGCTTAATCACTGCCATCGAAAAAGCTTTGATATCAGTAAAGCCAAGAATAGCCTTAGATGCATACAAAATATTATTTAACGCGCGGCTTTGAAATTCGAGCTGACATACTTGCTCATAAGAGCGAATAGCCGTTACAAGAGCGGTGATAAGCTTACTACGTGTTAGTTCTGTTTTTGTTTTGTAGTCGTTGATATCGTATTCGCGGATCACTTTTTCTTCAGGTGCATAGCCTGGTTGTCCGGTACGTAAAATAATGCGCACATTGTGATTATTGAGGCACTCTCTAACCTGCTTTACAACTTGCAAGCCAGCATCATCTGACTCCATAACCACATCAAGGAGAATTACCGAAATCGAATGGTCATTTTTAAGTAATTCGAGCGCTTCTGCACCTGAGTAGGCATGGTGGAATCGCAGCCCTTTATCCCAAAACTCAACGCCTGAAAGAGCAAGCTTAGTAACTGAATGTATTTCTGGATCATCATCGACAATTAATACGTCCCAAAAATCAGAGACAGTTTCATCCGCTAACTGTTCGTCATCTTGGTCACTAAACAAAAAGTCGTTACTCTCTGATGCCATTAATAATTCCTTAGAGTGATCCCCGTAATACTGTAACTATGGTGCCACTCCATTTTACAGCGACGCTCAAAATTCTATCACTTATTTAACTATGATACATTAGTGATAGCTTATATAGTATCAAACAGATTATAGTCTATGTTACGTATAATGTTATGAAAGTTATAAAACAATTGCCTGAGGTGAGATTATTAAAATACTCATTTTTACCCTAAAAGCGATTTTTATCAGCATTCTGATCTCACTTGTGATTGGGCTCATGCTTTCACCGCAATATACCGTTCACAAATCAATTAAAGTGAATGCGAGCAGTGCTGAGGTTGCGAGCCTTGTTGGCGACTTTAATCAGTGGCCCAAATGGCAACCATGGCAGGCTGTCGACCCGAGTATCGAATTTACCATTGCAGAACCTAGCCAAGGAGTAGGTGCGCATCAATTTTGGCAAAGTCGCTTTGGCGAAGGTGAAATGACCATCACCCAACTCGACAACAGCCAGCTTTCATTTAATATCTTATTTAATAAAGAACACATTGCCCAAGGCACAATTCGCTATTTACCTGAAGGCGATAACGTTAACATTGAGTGTTCATTAAAAGGTGAGGTCAACACCCCTATTATTGGTGGCTACCTTGCTTTACTAAGCCAGTATATTCTCAATAACACAGTAAAACTGGCGCTCAATAACATCAAAACTCATGCGCAGTTAGCAACAACAGGCAAGGACAGTGTGACCGATGACAGTGAAAGCAGCTCAGGCGAGAGTTAATCTTGCTAATATCATAGAAAGCCAGCTTGGCTACCCTATTCATAAGGCATCATCGGCTAGGATCAACCATGCTGGTGATGACAGCTATTCACCACAAGGTCAACAGCAGTTAGCTTATCAAATTAAAGCGCAAGCAAGCCTTTTAGAGCGCGCCCAAACTCGCCAAGAAATTCAATTCATTAAGCGCCAAGAAAATATCGAAACCATTATGGCGATGGCTATGGCGTTTTGCCCCGATGTCACGGGCCAACAACAACCAGATTTTGATTGGATAGAGCGCTTTATTAGTTTATGTGAAGACACAGCTAATTCTTCAATGCAAAAGCTATGGGCAAAAATACTCGCAGGTGAGACCGTGTCACCGGGCACCTTTTCGATTAAAAGCTTACAAACACTTAAACATATGACTCAGCGCGAAGCAGATGCCCTTCAGCGCTGTACATCACTGTGTGGCTTCAATGAAAAAGATAACAGCCACTTAATTTTACTTGGCTTTTACAAGAAGCCTTCGCTGTTTGATTTACTTAGAAAAGGTAACAAGGTGTCATTTAATTTAGGGAAAACCCCTGTTAGCTTTCCTGACATTCTTACCCTGATGGATATTAACTTGCTGTATCGAAAAGAAATCGAATCAGCTGTTTTAAAAGCTGGCCAAGAACTGGTGCTGAGCTTTATGAATCAACGCTTGGTTTTAAAAGCAAAAAGTAATGACTTAGTACTCAGTTATTATAAATTTACACAAACAGGTGACGAGTTAAGAAAGCTAATCGCATCGCCAATAAATAAGGCTTATAAGCAGATACTTTCAACATCATTAGAAGATGAATTTGAAGTTAGCTGGCAAGCTTTAAAATAAAACTGCCAGCTAAATATAAATCGAAAGACTCGATTAGAAGTGGATTTGAATACCCGCAAATGGGCCTGATGCATCTAAATCTGTGTAGATATCATCAATATCATCAAGCTCTAAAGTCATTGAGCGGTAACCCGCTTTAATGTCCATATCAATTGCTAAGTTATCAAGTAACGCGTATGCAACACCCGCTTGGTAGTCTTGAATTTTGCTATCGTCGATAGCCAGTAAGCTACCTTCAAAGAATACGCTTAAACCTGTTAACGGCAAGCCAACTTCAGCACGACCATACACTAAAGGTACGAAACCAGAAAAATCAACGCGCTCAGTTGTACTTGGGCCACCCTCTTGCGAAGTACCCGTTACCGTAATTTCACCGTCAAATTGTTTAGCGTTTACACCTAAATCAATTGAAACCAAATCATTATCAAAGATTTCGTAATATAGGATGTAGTCAACATGTGATAAATCACTTACTGTGCCTACTTGTGTGCCTACAACGTAATCAGAACCACCAAAACTAAATGTTTCATCAAGTGTTGTATCACCATTTAACTCAAGTTCAGTGTATTTTAGTTTAATGTTTGGTACTAACGGCACTGGGTGCTCAAGTGCTGCGTAGTAGCTCGTAAACGTTTCATCATCAAATTTAAAGCTTTGTAGATTTCCGTCTTGAGCAAAACTACCGCTGTTATCTGATTGCCAGCCATCAACACCTAGGTATAAACCTAATAATGTATCAGCTTGCGCTGTTGGAGCTAAACAGGCCATTGAAAGGGCAGCTGCTAAACAGTACTTTTTCATCATTTTATCCTTGCGCTAAAAGTTCGCTAAGTTCAATTAGAGCCGCATTGGCTCGAGAAATATAATTCGCCATGACCAGTGAGTGGTTAGCAACAAAACCAAAACCACTGCCATTTAAGATCATTGGGCTCCACACAGTTTCTTGCGTGGCCTCTAATTCACGAATAATTTGTTGCAGACTAACACGAGCATTTTTCTTTTCTAAGACATCAGCAAAATCATATTCAACCGCTTGTAAAAAGTGCAGTAATGCCCACGTTGCACCACGCGATTCATAAAATACATCATCAATTTGCCACCAAGATGTTTTTACTTGGCTTTGCAAAGGGGTGTATGTTGCTTGATGAGCCGCAGTATCGCCAGCTAAATCAGTGTTCAAACGATCTTGGCCAACACTTGCGCTTAGACGCTGACTTAAACTACCTAAGCGCTTTTCAGCTTCTTTTAACCAGCCACGTAAGTTATCGGCACGGGCATAAAACTGGCTATCTCGATCGTTCTGATCCGCAATTTGGGTACGGTATACAATAAGTAAATCAATACCCTTTTGATATTCAGTTTCTGCGCTAGGCCATGCCCATGCTACCGAGCTTATATTAAATTGCGGCTGTGCTTTTTTAAGAGCTTCGTGCTCAGTTGATTGAGACTGTGAACGACTGAAGTCTTTACGCATCGACAACACTAAATCTCGGGTCATCTCAAGCGCGCCATATTCCCACGCCGGCATGTTATCCATCATCACACTCGGTGGCATCATATCGTTAGATAAATAGCCGCCAGGTTTATTTAATAATGTACTTGCCACATTGATCAATGTAGTTGTTGTTGTGTAGCCGGTGACAAACTTTTCACCGCGCATTTGCGCTTCCTGTTTTGCCTTGCTAACAACATCCATACGAGCTGGTTCACTACTCCAGTAAACAGCAATCGCGTAAAAAATAATTAGTATAATAAGTAATGCACTGGCTATTTTTCCTTTATGCTCAGACATAATACCTCCTAGTGATGTGAGTGCTCTTTACTTTTTTTTGATGCCTGCTCAGACATTTCTTGTAAAGACACAACCTTGGCTTGAGTAAAAACTCGATTGCCATCATTAAAATATAGCGTGAGTTTTCGTTCTTGCCCTGCTTTTAGTTGATCTTCAGGTTCAAACACCATTAAGTGATAACCACCCGGTTTAAACTCAACACTGCTGTGACCATCAATCTTTAATGATAAAACCTGTTCCATTTTCATCATGCCATCAACATGAGTATGCTGATGAATTTCAACACGTCCTAAACCATCAAGCTCAGCTTTAGTTAATACCGTTGCATGCTCACTTGGGTTAGTAATAGTTAAATAAGCCACGCTGGCTTTACTGGCTGGTAAAAATTCACGTACCTGCGCATTGCTTACGGTTACTTCGGCAACATCGCTATGATCATGGCCACTATGGGCAGATAAAAAAGTACTAAAGAATAAACTTGCGGTAAGAAAAGAGAGTGCGGGCCACAGTTTCATTATGTTTTAATCCTTGTTAAGACATTAACTTACCCGCTAAATTTAGCATATTTTATGTATTAAGGCAGTTTATTAGTACCTTAAGCTGGCGATTTTTTGTTATCGGCAATCAACCAGCATAATGCTGCGATTAGTAAAAGTGGCCATGCAATCATTACTGAGCCAAATAAAAACGCAAGCACAACACCAATCAAAGCAACAACACCTGCGCCTAGCAGCCCAATAGTGAATAGCGCAACACCTGCAACGACGGCAATGACTGCCACTATTGCACCGATGACCTCAAGCCCAGCCCAACTCATATCAGCAATTGATAAAGGTAATTGCCATGAGTCAAACGATACAAATGAAACCGCATCAGTGCATAGTAATAACATTGCCAAAATGATGATAGCTAACGTTTTCATGTCCTACTCCTAGTAACCTTTCACTGGTAAAGTGCAATGAGCCACTAAATAACCCACGCCTATTAACAGCGGCATTTGAATAAGTAATATGATCATGACCAGACGTGTTGACCATACAGGGAAGCCCAAGCGCGCAGCGAGTCCGCTACATACACCCGAGATCTTTTTATTACTCAGATCACGGTACCAACGTGTCGATGTGTGATAAGTATTCATTATTAACCTCCTAAGCCGACTGCTTCATCGTTGCTTTCAAGTCAGCAAGCTCTTTATCGATTGCTTCATCTTTCTCAAGGGCAGCGAATTGTGCTGCTGTTGAATTTGCAGCATCACTTTGTGTCAGTTCATACGCCTCAACTTGCGACTCAATGTTTTCAACGCGCTGCTCTAAGTAGTCAAAACGCGCTAATGCATCTTCAACTTTACTGCTATGGAGCTGCTCTTTTACTTTTAAGCGTGCTGTAACAACGCGTTCTTTTTGCATGTAAGTCAGCTGTTTGGCCTTTGCATCTGCAAGCTTGTTTTGTAAACGCTGACAATCTTCTGTCAATTTAGCGAGTGACTCTGCCACTTTATCCATTTCAGCTTGTTGCGCTTCGATTTCTGTCGTTAAACGCTGCTTTTCAACTAATGCTGCTTTGGCAAGATCATCACGATCTTTACTCAACGCTTTTTCTGCTTTCGCTTGCCAATCAGCAACTTTCGCTTCTTTTGCAGCAATTTCACGCTTCATTTGCTTTTCTTGCGTTAAGAATGTCGCAGCAGTTGCACGGCATTCAGTCAGTGCATCCTGCATTTCTTGCACGAGTAGATTAAGTAACTTTTCAGGATCTTCAGCTTTGTCTAATGCTGCAGAAAGGTTTGCCTGAATAATGTCATTAACGCGATTTAATACACCCATGTGACTCTCCTGTTGATTATTGGGTTAATACAGCTAGGAGATTCCAATTCTTGTGCCAACTAACGAATAAATTAAAATTATCATTTATATACAATAAGTTGAGTCAATTAAATTTAGATTTAGGCTGACTAGTGACTGAATGAAAAATAACTAATTTGACTAAAAAATTAACTTTTTCACTAAATTTTAGGATCAAAAAAAGCCACAAAATGTGGCTTTTTTAATAGGATATTAGATTAGGCTTCTGGGACAAAACTTAAGGCTTTATCCATAACAGATAAATCGGCCGCTTTACCATGGCCTTTTTCTGAAAGGTGGCGTCTAAAACCACGCGCACCAGGTTGGCCTTGAAAAATTCCCAACATATGGCGAGCAATATGCCAAAAGTTAGCGCCTTTACTCATTTCGTCTTCAATATAGTCGTACATCGAGCGTACAACCTGATGACGACTTAGCGTAAAGGCTTCATCACCATAAATGTTTTCGTCAACCTCAGACAAAATAAACGGATTACTATACGCCTCACGACCAATCATAATGCCATCAACATACTCAAGGTGAGCTACGCTATCAGCAATTGTTTTCACGCCACCATTTAAGCTTAAGTGAAGTTGCGGATAATCTTTTTTCAACTGGTAAACCCGCGGGTAATCAAGAGGTGGGATCTCACGATTCTCTTTTGGGCTTAAGCCATTTAACCACGCTTTACGCGCATGAATAATAAAGTCATCACAGCCAACATCATGACTTGCTTCAATTAAAGCACATAAAAACTCATACGAGTCTTGCTCATCAATACCAATGCGAGTTTTAACAGTAACAGGAATAGTCACCTCGGCCTTCATTGCAGCAACGCAGTCAGCAACCAGTTTAGGCTCAGCCATTAAACAAGCACCAAAACGACCATTTTGTACACGATCAGACGGACAGCCGACATTTAAATTTACTTCATGATAGCCGCGCTCCGCCGCTAACTTTGCACACTTAGCCAACGCTTCAGGATCTGAGCCACCAAGTTGCAGTGCCACTGGCCCTTCATGCTCATTAAAGTGTAAGTAATCGCCTTTACCAAATAAAATAGCGCCGGTTGTCACCATCTCTGTATATAGCACAGCATGATTAGTCATTTTGCGGTGAAAGGTTCGACAGTGACGATCAGTCCAATCTAACATGGGTGCCACGGAAAAACGGCGGTTTAATGTCGTTGTGCTCATAACATGGCCCCTTTAAAGATCAATGCATTTACTTGCAACTTAAATTACCTAATACGATTAACGCTTAATATAGCGATGACACATACCCTTTAGGTATGCACCGAAATGAAAAATTGCGACCATTATACCACCGAAGCTGGCTCGCGGCATGGCTTAATCAAAGATCTGATAATGAAAAGAGGCGAAGAAGTGTACTGCAATCTCACTTCTTTGATGAATAAGGTAAAATGCTAAGTCTACATTTTTACTTTACTTAGGAGATGTTCAAGGTTTTGGCCCGTAAGCTCCAAAATCGTAATTTCAAGCTCTTTGTAGTCCTCGTTTTTCAGGTTAACTAACTTAGCACCCACTGCAATTCGCGCTACTTTCTCAACGGGGTCCATTTCGACAATTTCAATTGATGCACGCGTATCATGATCTTTTGATTGCACATAATATTCACTAAAGAAGGTACCATCTGCACGTACATTTGGATTACTGTCAGACACAGACTGCAGGAGCGTGCCTTTCTTTAAATCACTTTTACGAAGTGAAAAGCTGTATTCCGCCACATTGGCATGACCAACAATTACGGTTACTGCGCTTTCACCATTAATTTTAAAATCATGATCTGTTACTTCAATGACTTTTAGCTTACCACTATCATAGGTCGGCTCCATGCAAGCACCTAAACTAAAAATCAGAAAAACAGATAAGACGACATTTTTGATTAGCATTCTTTGTTCCTTAAATTTTATATTGCCTTCTTTAAAGTTAGATAAAAGAAGGCAATTATTCAAAGTTTAAATCACTGAAAATGCACTTTAAATTAAAACTAGCCGACAACACTCAAACCGAAGTAGTGAGCGATACCCCCTAAGATATTGGTAACCGCCACTGACGATAAAATTAAGCCCATCACTCGACTGATAATGCTCGCGCCACTATCACCAATTAACTTATGAACATGCGTGGCAAGTAGTAATAAAACCAGTACGATTATTAACACAGAAAGCATAATTGATGAGGTTATAAGCTGCTCATACCAAGTGTATTCGGTATTTCGAGTCATCAGTACTGCACCAAGCATGGCACCAGGGCTGGCAATAGAAGGAATCGCCAAAGGGAAAATAGCGGTTTCTGTGCTATCTCGAACACTTTTGATTTCTGTTTCTGGTTTACTTTCACCGAAGATCATCGACAGAGCAAAAAGTAATAATACGATACCTCCGGCAATCTGAAATGCCGAAAGTGGAATATTGATCGCGTTTAAAAGTAACTCGCCCGCAACAACAAAAAATAATAGCACTAATGCCGAAACACCAACCGCTTTTAATGCAACTTTGCGCTTAAATTTGGCGTCATCCCAGCGTGTAACAGCAATAAAAACAGGCACGGTTCCGATAGGATCAATGACGGCAAAAAAGAAAATGAATGCAGCTAGCAATTCACTCATTAAGAAAACTCCCTGAAAACGTGTTAGCGAATAAAAACACTGCAACTACAATACAGTATGTTAGTATATCACGGTAGCGTAAGGATAAGAGAAGATGAATATAGAATCACTCGTCAGTAAAGCAAAACAAGTATGCGATAATCGTGGTGCACGTTTCACACCTATCCGTGAAAAAGTATTCCGCCTATTAGCTAGTGCGCAAGGTGGTGTGGGTGCTTATGACTTATTAGAACAACTCAAATTAACTGAGTCAGGCGCAAAACCGGCCACTATTTATCGAGCGCTCGATTTTTTATCGGAACTTGGCTTTATTCATAAAATTGAAAGCACCAACTCATTTATGTTGTGCCATCATTTTGATCACATTCACCCTGTACAGTTATTAATTTGTGACAGCTGTGGTTATGTAAAAGAATTGCATTCAACAGTAATTTCTCATGAACTTAATAACTTAGCGGCAGAAAGTGGATTTATTGTCTCAGGACAAACAATTGAAGCGCACGGTAAATGCGAAAAATGCAAAGAATAAGTGCGGTGTTTGAAACAACCACTACACTTAAAGTATGATTAACGGCATTTCGAAACCTAAGGGAAAATAAATAATGAATGTGGAGTTCATCAACCCTTTTTTATCATCATTATTAAATGTATTGAGCACTATGGCTCAAACAGAATTAAAGCCGGGTAAACCTAGTTTAAAGAAAGACGAACTAGCCCGTGGCGATGTATCAGGTTTGATTGGTATGGTTGGCCCACAAACTAAAGGTTCACTTTCAATCACCTTTGATGAAAATCTAGCACTGACCATTATGGAAAGAATGCTAGGTGAACGCCCTGATACGGTGAACGAAGAAGTAACCGACATGGTAGGTGAAATTACTAACATGGTAACAGGTGGCGCTAAAAACCTACTTGGCGAAAAAGGCTATGAGTTTGATATGGCAACGCCAGTTGTAGTGTCTGGTAAGGGACATACAATTGCACATAAATGTGAAGGCGCTAAAGTGTTAATTCCATTCACGTCTGCTGATGGTAACGCCAATATTGAAGTTAGCTTTGATAAACTATGAGCTGGCAGCAAAAAACCATTCAATTGAAGCCTCGCTCACGAGGCTTTCACATCATTGATGACGAAATACTTCGTCAACTCCCCGAGATAACACAGTACAAAGTCGGTTTGTTACACCTATTCATTCAACACACTTCTGCAAGCTTAACCATTAACGAAAATGCAGATCCGACTGTGCGAATGGATATGGAAAGTCACTTCAATCACTTTGTACCAGAACGACAAAGTTATTATCGTCATGATTATGAAGGTGATGACGATATGCCAGCCCATATAAAAAGCAGTACATTAGGTGCTGAACTCACCATACCAATTAATCAAGGCCGCTTAATGCTAGGCACATGGCAAGGTATTTATTTAGGTGAACACCGAGACCATGGTGGTGCTAGACGCATTGTCGCGACGATTCAAGGTCAGATCTAAAACTAGCGGTAAGCTGTAAGCTGTAAGCTGTAAGCTGTAAGCTGTAAGCTGTAAGCTGTAAGCTGTAAGCTGTAAGCTGTAAGCTGTAAGC